>JBGTGB010000322.1:0-8732 GCA_041746975.1 Haliea sp.
GATTTCACGACCACTGTGGTCGGCGATTATTCCCCGCACCTTGCGCGCCATCAGCTGCGCGGCCTCTTCACAGCGCTCCTCAATGATGACCTGAATCGAGAAATCCACATCCTTCATGTAGCGGCGCCCGGCGAAAGCAATTTTTACTCCATCCTTGAGGGCGCCGAGCGCCGAACCGCTGCTCTTCATGACCCCGGCGAGGGACTTGACGTCGGTGGCCAGGCTTTCCCGCTTCATGCGCTGGGACTGCAGGAAGGGGTCGAAACCAAAGCACTCCATCGCCAGCCCCTGGCGGCTGATTTCACTCATGGCGGCGAGAGCGTCCTCGCCCCGCTTGAAGTCCATTGCCACGTACTCTCGCGCCGGCAGCGCAGGCATCAACCGAAACGTCGCCGTCGCCTTGAACCCGAACGCACCACTGTCACAGGTGAACAGCCCGGTCAGGTCGGGGCCGTAATGACGAAAGAAAGGGGTGGAGTTCAGCTGAGCCCCGGAGCCAGTGCGCACGATAGTTCCGTCTGCCAGGACCACTTCCAGTCCCAGAACCGAATCTGCCGCGGAGCCATACTGCCCCGAGCCCCAGAAGACGGCATTCTGCGACAGGCTGCCCCCGACGGAGGCGTAAATACCAGAGAGTGTCCCCCAGTAGGGAGTACGCAGACCGGTATCCTTCAGCGCCTCGTGCAGAGCCTTCCAGGTGCAGCCACACTCGACAGTAACGTACATATCCTCGCTGTTGATCTCGAGCACGCGTGACATTCGCGACATGTCGACAATGACGGTATCGACCTGAATAGGCACATAGCCGCCGGTATAGGACATGCCGCCGCCACGGGGAATAATCGGGCAACCGGATTCCGTGGTCGCCTTGACGACCGCCGCCAGCTCCGCCGTCGAGTCAGGCTGGACCACCGCCAGCGCGGGCACACCAATGCTGTACACATCCTGGGCATAGAACGAACAGGAATACTCGTCCGTCAGCACGCGCTCACTGCCAATACAGGCGGACAGTGTCTCCAGCAGCTTCACGGTGGGCGGGGGACTCGACATTAAACTTCTCCGTACTCCGGGCACATCGCCCGATCATTGCGGAAACCTTTTGAACAGCGGGGCTTCCCATGCCAACATACCCCGCAGCCGTATTGCCCGAGGTAGCGTCAACCATTCCAAGGTATTGTTATATTGTTATCTCTTTATATTTATGACAGCTACAACAGTTACTGTCAACTCATTATGAGTGTTGGTATGCCATGAGCCTGGATGACCTGCCCCCCAGCACCGCGAACTTCGGGCGCGAACACCATCTTTACAATGGCCTGAACGATGGGGAGCTCAGACAATTGGCGAATTTTGCCAAGCTCAGAATTCGCTCTCCACAGCAGTATCTTTTCACCCAGCACACTCCCGCCGAGCTCGCGTTCAACCTTGTTAGCGGTGCGGCGCTGGTCGAACGCATGTCCAACTCCGGCAGGCGCCAGGTACTCGCGTTTTTATTTCCGGGCGACTTTGTCGGCTTCACCAATTCCGATTTCTTCGAAGTCGGGGTAAAGGCGCTCACAGAACTAACAGCCTATGAATTCAACCAGCAAAAACTGCTGACGCTGGCGGATACTACCCCCCGCCTGAAGCAGAACATCAAGAAAATCTCTGCCAATGTGCTGGCGCGGGCGCTGGACCAGATCTACATCCTGGGCCAGAAAAAAGCCGATGAGCGCATTTGCTTCCTTGCGTTGCAGTTACTGGAGCGGATGCCCGGTAGTACCCAGGAGCACATCGAGCTACCGATGACGCGACAGGACATGGCCGACTACCTGGGTCTCACAGTGGAAACCGTCAGCCGTTCACTGGCCAAGTTGAAACAGGAGGGGATCATTTCCACTCCCTCGCGCCATCTGCTGCAAATCAATGATATCGAAGAGGTAATGTCTCGTGGCGACATGGGTTGAAGTACCAGGAGGTGGTGGACCTGGCTGATTGATAGCCAGGATGCATTATTGTTATACTCTTATATCTATTTGGATCAGCCTGCGCGCCCCAATGCCACCTCATTTCAGCCAGGAGCCACCATGGAAACCAGCAACAAAACAGCCCGCGAGATCTACAGGGACCTGAAAGACAACCCAGCCCGACCGCGGTTTGGATTCGGTGACAAGGCAATCCTGGTTAATGTCGACCCACAGAAAGCCTATACCCGTACCGATCTCTTTAAGACCGCCTACGAAACCGACCCTCGGCAAATCGAGTACATCGACACCCTCGCCAGCAAGTTCAGGACCCTTGGCTGGCCTGTGGTCTGGACCCGCGTGGCCTACATGGAGTCTGGCGAGGATTGCGGGATCTGGGGCACACGCACAGACACTCCGGACTCGTTGCAGAACATCAAGTTCGGGTCCGAGCGCGCCGAGTTCGATGACCGCCTGCACATCGACACCGAGCGAGACCTTATCTACTGCAAGAAAATGCCCTCGGCCTTCTTCGAAACGCCGCTGCAGTCGCTCTGCGTCTGGCACAAAGTCGATACCGTGGTTATCACGGGCGGCTCCACATCCGGCTGCATCCGCGCTACCGCGGTGGATTCCCTGTCTCGTGGCTATCGCACTATCGTCCCGGAAGAGTGCGTCGCGGATAAGCATGAATCCTATCACTACGCCAACCTGACCGACCTCGCGATAAAGTACGCCGACGTGCTGGACGTACAGGAGGTGTTTGCCTGGCTGGACAGCCTGCAGGCCTGAGAGCGGTTCTACCGGACGGAGTAGCGGCCCATGCAAGAAGACCCCGGATACTATGACTACTGGCCCTGGCAGGGCCGCCCAAGAATCACCTGGCCCGGGGGAGCAAGAATAGCCTTCTGGGTGGCCCCCAATATTGAGTTCTACGAACTCAACCCACCGGCCAACCCGCATCGCAAAGCCTGGCCCCAGCCCCACCCCGCCATCGCCGGCTACAGTATCCGCGACTACGGCAATCGAGTGGGGCACGTCAGGCAGATGGAGGTGCTGGACCGGTATGGCATACGTGGCTCCATCTCACTTTCTACTGCCCTGTGCGACCACCACCCAGAAATCATCCGCATGTGTGTAGAAAGGGATTGGGAGTTCTTCAGTCACGGGATCTACAACACCCGCTACACTTACGGCATGTCAGAGACGCAGGAACGGGAAATGATCCTGGACTCCATGGCAACCATCGAAAAGCATACGGGCAAGAAGTGCGCCGGCTTCCTTGCACCCGCCCTGTCCCACTCAGACCACACGATCGACCTGTTTGCGGAAGCAGGCGGAGTCTACACGTGCGACCTGTTCCATGACGACCAGCCGACTCCGATCCGGGTGCGCAACGGGCAACGCTTTGTGTCCGTGCCCTACTCACTGGAGATGAACGACACCATCGCCTATGTGGTCAACAAGGTAGAGCCGCGTCGCTATGGGCAGATGTTGAAGGACAACTTCGACCGGCTGTACCAGGAGGGCGCGGACTCGGGCACGGTCATGTGCATTCCCACGCACAACTACCAGGTCAGCTGTCCACACCGCCTGAAGGCGTTCGAAGAGGCACTGGAGTACATTACCGGGCACTCGGATGTGTGGGTTACCACCGGTCTTGAGATAGCTGAGTATTATCTGGCGCATCACTACGACGCTGCGGTGGCTGACATCGCCCAGCAACAAGAGAGGCCGCGCCAATGACCCTGGATCGCGAACATCTTGAGTATCCGCAGCGTCACTATGGCATGGACCACGACCGCTACGAGTGGTCACTGCTGAGCGAACGCACGAACATAAGCTGGCCCGGTAACAAGCCTCTCGCCCTGTGGGTGAACGTTTGCCTGCAGTTTTATCCGCTGAACCAGAAGGGTATACCGTTTGCGGTACCCGGCGGCATGACCATGCCCTACCCGGATCTGCGCCACTTTACCCTGCGCGACTACGGCAACCGGGTAGGAATTTATCGCCTCCTCCGCGCCCTGGACCAGTGCGGTGTTCGAGCGAGTTTCGCGATCAACAGCGCACTGGTGGAGCGCATTCCCCAGCTACTGCGCACCATCACATCCAGGGGCGACGAAATCCTTGGGCACGGCGTCCACATGGATGCTCTGCACTACGGTGGCCAGGAGGAAGCCGAGGAGCGGGAACTGGTCGCCGGTTGCCTGCAAACCCTGCGCGATGCCAGCGGCCAGGCCGTGACAGGCTGGCTCAGTCCTGCCCGCAATGAAAGCGAGCGCACTCCTGAGCTGCTGGTAGAGCATGGAGTTGAGTACTTCTGCGACTGGGTCAATGATGACATGCCCTACCCCTTTCATACCTCCAATGGCGAGCTGTGGGCGATGCCACTGTCCTCTGAACTGGAAGATCGCTTTGTACTCATGGACAACCTGCATTCAGAGCAGTCCTGGCTGGAACAGGTGTCGGATGCCTGCGACTATCTGCTGGATGAGGCCCAGCGTAGCGGCAGCGGACGTATACTCGCGCTGAACCTGCACCCATGGCTGCTGGGCCAACCGCACCGTATTGGCAAGCTGGAGGAGGCGTTGGCGTACATTGCGGCAAAGGACGGCGTTTGGTCGGCCCCCCCTAGGGAGATCCTGGCCGCCTTTAACCGCCAGCACCCCTGAGACCCTACTGGAAAAGCTCAATGGACCTGCGACAGCTAAGATACTTTATAGCCGTGTTCGAACACGGCAGCATTTCCCGCGCCGCCGCAGAAATTCCGATAAGCCAGTCAGCGCTGACGCGGAGCATGCATATCCTTGAAGGTGAACTGGGGGTAACACTTTTCCAGCGCGAAGCACGTGGTGTGATTCCCACCAGTGCGGGTGAGCGGCTTTACCGTCACGCCTACAAGATCCTCGCGGCCTGCGACCGGGCGGAAGAGGATGTCCGCAGCACCGACAACTACCTGTCCGGGGAAATCGCGGTCGGCGTTACCGCCCTGTTTGCCCACACCATAATGGATCGGCTTGCAGGAGAGTTCTACGAAAGGCACCCGAAGGTAAAAATCACGGTGTATCAGGGGTTGCTGGGAGACTTACTGTCTGGGCTGGAGCGCGGGGAATTCGAACTGGCGCTCTGCAATTTCCCGGTACAGTCACCTCCGGATACTTATGCCCTTGAATCGCTGATGGAGCTAAGCTCACATATCTACGCCAGCAGCGATCATCCTCTTGCGAACGCAAGCGACGCATCCTGGGAATCCGTAGCGCAGGCAAAGTGGGTCGATTTCAACCAGGCCCATTCGAGGGAAGCCTTTGATTCCCTGTTCCTGAATCAAAATCTCGCGCCACCACAGACGCCCGTCCTCACCAACTCACTTGCATTGATCAAATCGATGATTCTCAGGCGTGGTTTTGTCGGGCTATTGCCACAACAACTGATGACAGACGAGACGGCTGCGGGAACTATCGTCGGCATCCCCCTGCGGGGAACGCCGATTAAACGTCGCGCCGGTCTGATAACGCTGAGAGAAGCCAAACCCAGCCCTCTGTCGGAGCTTCTGGCCGAGGACATACGCGCTATCTGCCGCGAGCTGAACGCAGACTGGGAGCCCGGCTGATTAACCCATCACAGGGAAAAGGACAGCGGACGATCGAAATCCTGCCACCGTGGCAGCAGCAGTTCGGGGTACTCACGGCGCGCACGATCCATAAATTCATCCGGCAGCTCTTCCACAGAGCTTATTTTTTTGCCGTCAAACATGCTATAGAGGTGCCCCGGCCTGTCACCCATGTTCAGCCAGCGTGGATACTCGTAAAGATAACCTCCAGCGAAATGCGCCGGAAGTGATTTCGTATTTGGGTTGGTGAATTCGTCGAAAGGAACCCACTGACAAGAGTTTTCCATGTGGGTGACTGGCTTATCCGGCGGTGCGCCGCGAACGCTGTCGAGCTTCAAGAGCTCATCCTCAAGACGGAACATGGTGTAACGCTTCTGATAAGTGCCGTCACCGTTGATGTTGCGAAAACCAATCGGGTTATGCACCGTTCCTGGATCGTCGGTGATAATAGAAGGACCCACAGCCACCCTTTCTCCAGTCACCGGGTTGAGTACCTCACTGGTGAACTCGCCGTTCAGGTCTCGCGGGAACGACAGGTTGTGCGCATGCAGGCGGAAATTGTTGTTGCCCAGGTGTCGAAGCAGGCTGTACTCGATACCCTCGTAGCGCACGAGCGGAATGGGTGCCTGTGTTTCGGGAACAGCAAATACGATCCAGTGATACCAGGTCAGTGTCGAGCTCTCCTCGTCAAGGGTCCGCTCCACGCGTAGATGGGCATGCAACTTTGCCACGGGATCGTCAAAGTGCAGGAATTCCGAACGCACCTTTGCGGTCCTGTGCTCATCCGAAGTGGCTGGCACCGGAATCGAGGGCGCTGCTGCCATGCCAGGACCTGAAAGCACGCTGGCGCCAATCCCGGCCAGCGCCGCAGCGAGTAATTCGCGGCGGCTGGAACCAGCGCTTGCAGCAGCAGAGATTTGACCTGTTTTTGAGCTCATTCCATGTCCCTCATTGTTCAACCCTAATCGCCATCAGAAATCAGTCGGATTCCTTCTTCACCGGCGCCGGCTTCTGAGTCCGCGCATAGTCTTCAAGGCTTGAAAGACTTGGCTCTTCCCATTCTGTCGGCGCATCAAAGAACTTCGGATGATGCTTCTCCGCGTAGGCGCGCACTTTCGGGGACAGCATATCCAGATGGTTGTAGCCGCCCATGGTGCCCATGTAGAGCGTATTTCCGGGCGCCTGCCCCATTAACATCCAGGGCATCCAGGGATTCACCCGAACCCAGGCGCCGGTGTATTCAATGGACTTTACGCTTGGGTCTTCCAGCTGATCTCGGGGGATCACGTAGCGGAACAGCTCGGATACCCGTACAAACTTGCCGGCGGATTCCCGCGGCCACTTGTCCGGCTGCAGGGCGGAGGGATAGTAAAGATGAATATCGGTCGCCAATGCGACGGTATCGTCAGAGATGATCTTGAAGGGCAGGATCATTGGCCGACGTTCCTTGTCTTTCTCTCGCAAACCGCCGTAGGTAGGCCCACCCGGATACCATTTCTCAATCACGATATTGAATGGATCGTTGGTGACCGGCACCACCCTGACTTCCTCGTTGGTGTAGGGGTTCAGCCAGGTCTCCAGGACTTCACCTGTTTCCAGGTCGGTGTAATAGACTGTCTCACGCAACAACTTCTGGTACGAACCGTCGCCGTTGTCAATGAGACGGGTCACGGAAAAGCCTTCGAAACCGAAGAGAGGACGCAAGGCCTCGTTGTCGCGCATGCCCATTACGGTCCCGCCGTACCAGCCGTACTTGACCTCACCGAAGTCCATGTTGCCCTGCAGTCGCGCGAAAGCGTCGCGGTTCCACTCTGGGTCATCGAGCCGCATTCCCATTTCTTCCGCCGACGCGACCGAGGGGACAAATGTCGCAGCGAGCCCCGCCGCAACAACACCGAGAAGAATGTTACGCCGACCTCTATCGAAAAACCTGCTCAATGTATTCATAGGTGCCTCTCTTGGGGGAATAGTGCGGTAAAGTGTCAGCCGCAGAGTGTGCGTTCTGTCAGTCTCACTTGCAGTGTAGGTGCCAATTACCTCAATTTAAAGATATGGCAGCCATCGCAAATTGCGCGACCTCATCAGGTCGCCTCCGGAATAGGAACATTCTGCGATGTTTTAATTCCGTCCAGAATGAAGTTGGGCAGCGCGGAGGTATTCCAATTTGCATCGAAATAGCCAAGACGCAGGATAACTACCTCCTGTTCCGGCAGGATGTACATCGTCCGGTAGCCGCCGCCTTCCAGATAGAACACCCCATCGGCACGTATCCCTTCGCCGTGGGGCGCAGTCATGTCGTCATCTTGTACATAAATCCTCTGACTTCCCGGTTCCGGATTGCCCACCCAGATCTGGTACCCGTAAAGCGGATAGGCCGGCGACGGCGTAGTCATTTCCGCAACCCAGCCCCTGGGCCACAGCTGCCGCTCACCAACCTGGCCGTCGTTCAGCAGCGCAGCGCCATAGCGCAGCCAGTCTCGCGGCGTGGCCCGAAAGCAACAGTAGACGGAGGGCATGCCCCCGCGTCTGTCGGCAAAGAGAAAAGCGGGGCCAGCCCCCAGTGGCGCCCAGAGACGACTGTTCAGGTAATCCTCGTAGCTCTCACCCGTTGCTGATTCCAGAACGGCCCCAAGCACCTGGGCATTGGCATTGGACAATGCAAAGAACTCACCTGGTTCATTTTCCAACTCGAACGCCAGCGCGCCCTTGCGAAAGTCACCGCCAATAGTCAGCCGGGTGTTTACATTGTTTGGATCTGGATCCCCCGCGAGCGCAGGATTCTCCAAGCCACTGAGATTATAGAGAAAGTTCCGGATGCTGATCTGCCCGCGGGGGTCTTCGCGCCACTCGGGAAGATAGCGCCCTACCGGTTCGTCCAGGTTGGCGATGGTGCCCTCCTCCATCGCAATCGCGAACAGGGGTGGAATAAGGGATCGGGTCATCGCACGCCCGGTGAAAGGCGAGTCGGCATTGATGCCCTGCCAGTAGCGCTCCAGCTGCACCACGCCCCGATGTAGAACCAGAAGGGCAACGCTGTTATGAGCTTCTGCCCACTCCGCCGCGTTGGCAAGGGCTTCCTCTGAAATCGTTCGCTCACCTTCCTCGGCCACTGGGGAGAACGGAGCGGGGTTACCCTGGACCTCAAACACGGGCTTATAGTAGCTGGCCGGCCATTCTCC
>JBGTGB010000323.1:0-2030 GCA_041746975.1 Haliea sp.
TCCCACGAACTCAGCCACCTGGTGCTGCCCTACCTTGGCTCCGAGCACATCTGGTTCGCCGAGGGATTCGCGAGCTACATGCAGTATCAGGTCATGCAATCCGCCGGAACCCTGTCTGCGTCCGAGGTTGAAGAACGCTACAGGCGCAAAATTGAGCGCGCCCAACGCAGCTATTCCTATGCCGACCAGCCCTTTACGCAAGCGGCAGCGGCTCTGCGCGCCGAGGGCAACTATCCAACGCTGTACTGGGGCGGAGCGATATACTTCCTGCAGGTAGACCGGGCATTACAGATCTCATCCGGGAAGTCCCTGATCGAGGTATTGGGTGAATATCTGGCGTGCTGCCGGCACAGACAGAGCGACCTCGCACAGCTGGTCGGAAAACTGGACCAACTGGTCTCATCGGATATGTTCAGCCACCTGCTACGCAGATTTCAAACCGAACAGGGCTTCCCACGTTACCAGGACGTCCAGCCAAGACCAAAACCGCTTCATCCTGATTAACGCCAGAGTCCACCGGACAGCTATTCGCGTGACACATTGGAACCCGCCCGGTTTCGTCAATGATTACGGGGCAGATAATGAGGTCTACGCTGCAGTGTGTCACAGTACGCTATCAAGCACCGTCTACGAACAGTACCTTCACAATGCCGCCACGCTGCAGACCGGCATAGAGCACGGTTTTCTCGTTCTCCAGTACCGCGAGAAGACTCCAGGCGCCGCCAAACAGACCCGGCTCATCCAGCACATGCATGTTCCAGTTCCTGCCGCCATCGCGGGAGACTTCCAGCACAAACGGTTGCGGATTGTCGAAATCCTTGACCCAGCTTGCAGTGTAGATAACGTCGGAGTTCTGCGGATCCAGGATCGCTTGGAAATAAAAGCGGAAGTCCACGTCACCCAACGGTGCCGTCCAGGATTCACCATTATCCAGCGACAGGAGAATGCCTCCCTCGCCTGAGGCAATGACGCGATCGGGATTCAGGGGATCCAGGGTGATTCCCTCTATCGTCGCAGGCGGTGGCAAGAGGAATCCAGAGAACTCGGCGGTCACTCCGCTCGCGAGATCGACGCGTCGCAATACCATCTGCTCAATCGCATTTTGGCCACCATACCAAATCTGCCCATTACCGCGATTGAGTGCAAGTGCCGATTTGGGCTGAGACAAGGTGTCCCATGCGCCGGAAATCAGTACCCAGCTATGCCCGGTATCTTTGGATACCGCCAGGGCGTCCTGGCCGGTGGCATACAAGCGCTGGTTTTCGGCGTCATAGAGCAACGCCCATACGCCGATATTTTCCTCGAAACCACCGCCGAAATCATTATCCAACGGCAGCCAGTTCGCCCCACCATTTGCCGACTCGGACAGCTTTGGATCACTGAAGCGCAGTGGATCCGGATCGAAAACCGCAGCGGCAATCAGATGCTGATCGTCGATAATCGCGACATCCTGTAGCCGATGGTTTTCCAAGCCGACCAGCTGCCAGTTGTCTCCGTCAAGGCCTTTGGCGTAGAGGCCGTTGTCGGTAGCGGCAAAGAGACGATCGCCCTCCTGGTAAAGGCGGGAAACGGTCAAACCATCCAATCCTTCCCTGCGGAACTCCACAGTAAGCTCGGGCGGTGGCGTCACTTCAGGTGGCGGAGGCGGGCCAGGACCAACGCGGCCACTGCCCCCACCACCACCGCACCCTGCCAGCAAGATAGTCGCCAGCGCTGGCACTGAGATCAAACGCAACCAGCTATACATGATGTGATCCTCAAAGATTATTCAAAAGGTTCCCGCCAAGCGAACTTTCAATTGCCGCGCGAAGCGCGAACAAGGGCTCAATCCAGACTCAAAAGCATATGGAGCAAGTTGTCCTGAAAAGTGACGTTGCCGGTCAATACGTCGTGCCGCTCACAGATAAAGAAAACGCTGGAGTTCCCGACGTTAATATAGCGATGTCGTGGCGCCCCCGGATGCAGCACATCGCGGGACAACAGCGATGCCTTGGTTACTGTCCCATCGCCAGGTTCCAGCATCAGAGATT
>JBGTGB010000324.1:0-37992 GCA_041746975.1 Haliea sp.
CGGCGGCGGCGATGTCAGGGCGGCGGCAATGCTGCTACGGGTGTCGGCGGTGGCCTTGGTTAACCGCTTGCGCGACCGGCGGCGCAACCCGGATGCTGGCAGCGAGGCGTGAGTATCGAGGGCAGGATCGGCCCCTACCGCATTCTCCGACTGATCCGGCGCGGCGGGCAAGGTTCGGTTTTTCTGGGTTTCGACGACCGTCTCGACCGGCGCATCGTGGCGAAACTCTATCCTCTGCCGGCGGATCCGGCCCGCAGCAAGCAGGTGTTGCGGGAAGCACAGCTGGTGGCTGGCCTGGACAGCCCGCGGGTGGTCAAGATCTACGATGTGATCGTCGGCGATACCCACCTGGCGATGATCATGGAGTACGTGCCGGGTTGCGACCTCGAGGAACTGCTTGGACATTGTGATCTTTCGCTCGCCAGTATTCTGGTGGTGGCGACCGATGTCGCAGCCGCTATTGCCCTCGCACGACAGCAGCGTATCGTGCACGGAGACCTCAAGCCGAGCAACGTACTGGTGACAACCGAAGGTCGGGCCAAGCTGACGGATTTCGGTATCGCCCAGGCCCAGGGAAGCCCCCACAGTCGCCGCGGCAGCCCCTCCTGCCTGTCGCCGGAGCAGCTGCAGGGCAAGGCGCTAGATGTGCGCTCGGACCTGTTCGCACTCGGCGGCCTCCTGTTTCGCATGCTCGCCGGGCAACACCCCTTCCTGCGCGAGGGTGTCATCGACACTGCCGCCCTGCTGCGAGGTGCGCCGCCGCTGCCGGCAACCCTGGCGGATGGGACGCCGGTGCCAGCCGCGCTATCCGGGCTCATTAACGAGTTGCTGGCTGCGGATCCCGAACAGCGTCCGCAGAATACTCACGAGGTGCGCCAACGGCTGCATGAGATCGCTGCGGCGCAGCCGCGCACCCTGAATTTTCCGCTGGCGGAAGAGGCGCGGCCGGCATTCCGGGAGGAAACCGCGGACGAGTTGCCGCTGCAGATCCCCGGCAGCCTGCGCCACCAGGGTCGGTCCCGCATGCCCCTGCGGCCCGGCCAGTGGTCACTGTTCGGTATCGGCCGCGACTGGCAACGACGCCAGTGGTTGGCGGCAGCCACGGTACCTGTTGCCATGCTGGTAGCGCTGCTGGCCTGGCTCTGGCCCGCCAGCTATCGCGTGCATGTGCCGCTGCCGGAAGTCGTCTTTGAGATGGGGGCTGCGCTTCCCGAGGGGCTTGATATGGCCTGGCTACTGGGACAGGTCAGGGATCAGGCCCTGCAACTTGAACCGGGCCTGGTGTTCAGCGGTGAGCTGCCGCCATTTCGCTCCCGCACTCTGGACCGCAGCCTGAGTACTCTACGGCAGCCGCCGCCGCCAGAGCAGCTGCGCATAGCGCTGCACTGCCAGCAGGCATGGTGCGTGCTGGGGCTTGAGCGGGAGCGCGCGACCTGGAGTCGCTATCGGCAGGCTCTGCTGTTGACCAATGCCCCCGCGGCACACTGGCAGCAGCTGATCGGCGTGACCGTGGCCGAGCTGTTTGCCGCGGACGGCTGAATGCCAGGGCAGCTGAGATGTCAGGGAGGGTGTCAGCTGGCAACATTTCCTCTCGGTAATGCCTTTATCGCTGTCAGCAGCGCAGCATTGTGCGGCGCCTCGATACCATGCTCTCTGCCCTGGGCCAGGAGGTAACCGGTCAGGTAGTCGATTTCAGTTTCGCGGCCCGCCAACACATCCTGCAGCATGGAAGAGCGGTTGCTGGCGGTTGCGGCGACAACCGCCAGCACCTTTGCGTGTAACTCGGCAACCGCCCGCTGCTGGCCCGCGGCGATGCCGATGGCGCGGATTTCCGCACACAGTTTCCTGACCAGCTCCGCCAGCTCGGGTCGCTCTGCCAGGTTGCCGTTGGGGCACTGGTGCAGCGCGGTGAGGGGGTTGATGGCGCAGTTGATGGCGAGCTTGCGCCAGAGCACCGTGTCGATGTCGGGGCTCCACTCGCAGTGGCTGGGCAGTGCCCGCCAGGCGTCGAACCATTCCGGTGCCGCCGCGCGTCCCGGCTGGCCGACCAGCGTGCTGCCCTGGCCCGCGTGACAGAGGGCGCGGCGTCCTTCACGGAATACACCCTCGGTGGTACTGCCGCTGAAACACTGCAGTTGTGGCCAGCGCGCCCGCAGCTGTTGCTGGTAGCCCAAGCCGTTGGCGAGCAATAGCACTGATGCGTCCGGCACCAGCCGGTGAGCGACGCCGGCCACGGCGGCAACAATGTCCTGGGCCTTGGTACACACCAGCAGGTGGCTGATAGGGCTGGCATCGGTGCTGGCGGAGACAGGGAACTGGCAGCTGCGCAGCTGTTCACCCCGGCGCAGGGTGATGCTGGTTGTGCCCACTGCCAGCTCCGGGTCGCCCTCCCGCAGTAGCAGGGTGCAGGGCGTGCCCGCCGCCTGCAGCAGGCTGGCGAACAGGCCACCGATGGCGCCGGCGCCGAGGAGGTGCCAGTGCTGCATCAGCGCCTCAGTGTCGACCGGGGATTGCAAAGCGGCGCGGGCAGACTACCATGGAGCTCCTTAACTTGGCGGTAAATTGGGGATCTGCACTATGCCATCTTTTGACGTTGTATCGGAAGTCGACCTGCACCAGCTCACCAATGCAGTCGATCAGGTTTCCCGGATCATCGGCAACCGCTTCGACTTCAAGGGCGTGGATGCGGGCTTCGAGCGCGAGGAGCGCACTGTTGCCCTGCATGCCGAGGCCGAGTTCCAGCTGGCGCAGATGGAGGACATGCTGCGCAGCGCCCTGATCAAGTGCGACATCGACCCGGAGGCCATGGAGTGCGGCGACCCGGCTGCCAGCGGCAAACTGGTGAAGCAGTCCATTACCCTGCGCCACGGTCTCGACAGTCAGCAGTGTAAAACCATCGTCAAAACCCTGAAGGAAGCCAAGCTCAAGGTGCAGGCGCAGATCCAGGGCGACCAGGTGCGGGTGACCGGCAAGAAGCGCGATGACCTGCAGGAGGCTATCGCCCTGCTGCGGGACAGCCCTGTTGGCCTGCCGCTGCAGTTCACCAACTTTCGCGACTGAGCTGTCTCCCCTGCGCTTACCCTAGCTACCGGGCAGCGCTGCCATACGGGACTCAAGAACTTCGCGTTTGCGCAGCAGGTAGCCGCCGGACGGTGGCTCAGGGGCGAGCAGGTACCACAACAGTTCCAGATAGCGGTAAGCGCATTCGAAGGCGAGAAAACGCAGCAGTTCACCGGCCAGGGGTTTCCTTCCCAGGTAGGCATACAATAATGCCGCTGCCTCCGCCTCGGGCCAGTCGTCACCGGCGGTGACCGCGGCGATGTCAAACCAGATGGATCCCATCGCTGCATACTCCCAGTCCACCGCCCACAGGTGCTCGCCATGGTGCAGCCGATTGGCTCGCAGCAGATCGTTGTGGCACAGGGTCAGCGGCCCTGCGCTGGTAGCCAGCCGCGGCAGCAGACGGGCAATACGCGCGGCAACGCTGCGCAGGGATTGCCAGCTGTCCGGCTGACCCTGGCGCAGGCTGTGCTCGCTGCGCCGGCAGCGCTCGCTCAGGTCCAGCCGGGTGTGGACCGGGGGCAGGGCGTGGATACGCTGCAATAGCAGGGCAACGGCGGTCGGCTCATCTGGATTGCCGGCGTCCGTAGCAAGGTAGTCGCAGACCAGCGCGCCCAGTTCCGGGTTGCAGTAGCGCGGCGCCGGCGCAATCCCCGCCGCGTGGGCCTGCTGCAGGACGCGCCATTCGAGCTGGCGGCTGAGGCCGTTGGCTGCCGGATTGATACCGTCCAGGCGCAGGACGAAGCGCTGCTCCGTGCTCGCCAGCAGGAAGCTGTGGTTGCTGAGGCCGCGCCCAAGCGGATTCAGCACCTTGGGCGGTTCTTCCAGGGGCACCGGCAGCTGCCAGTGGCGCCACTGGCCCAGGGCCTGTTCCAGCCTCAGGCTGACTGGAGCCGGTACTGTTGCAGCCATCTGCGGTAACCGAAAACAACAATGACGAGATAGATCGCGAACAGACCCGCGGTCAACAGCAGGCCCCGCTCCAGGTACAGATAGATCGAGGCGCTGTCGATGACCAGCCAGTAGAGCCAGTTCTCGAGGATCTTGCGCGCTACCATCCAGGTCGTGAGGATGCTGCCCCAGGTGGTAAACGAGTCCAGGTAGGGCAGGGCGGCGTCCGTGTACTGGGCGAGCAGAAAGCCGCTGCCTGCACTGGCGGCCAGCACCGCGGCAATGGCCAGAAAGTGCGTGCGCAGCTGCCAGGTGCCTATGGGCAGGGCCTGGCCGGCAGTCGCTGCAGCAGCAGGCTGTGTCCGGCCGCTGCGACTGCCGTGGCGCCACTGATGCCAGCCGTAGACTGCCATGGCCAGATAGTACAGCTGCAGCGCTGATTCCATCAGCAGGTTCACTTCCCAGAATAGCCAGAGGAAGATGCCGGTGCTGACAAAGGCTGCGTACCAGCACCAGAGGCTCTCGCGCACCGCCAGCAGCAGGTAGGCAATGCCCAGCAGCACGGCCACCAGTTCCCAGACCGAAAGACTGGTGGCAGCGGCCAGCAGCTGCGCGGACAGGCTGCTTTCGGCCATCAGTCGCGAATCGGCAGCAGGCCGGGAATGAACTTGCAGACCAGCACCTGCTTGCCAAACTGCGTATGGCTGGCGCTCAGCGACTCCCGCACGAGGTTGAAAACCTGCTCCGCCTCACCGCTGATCTGGGTGCTCATGGGGTTGGTGACCAGGGTGAGGTCCCCGGTTTCCGCAAGCCGCTCAATAAAGCGCTTGATGACGGGAATATAGTCCTCCTGCAGGGGATAAAGGCTCAGTTCTGCGGTGACATGCATGGTGGTGCTCTCCCGATCTAGAAGGTGTAGCTGGCGCTGACACCCAGGCTCCGCGGTTCCCCGTACTGATAGTAGGGCTCGGTGACATAACCCTTGCGAGGGTCATTGCCAAAGTCGCCGAAACCACGGGTGGCGTAGTCAGTGTCGCCCAGGTTGCGTCCCCACAACGCTATCTCCCATTGCTCCGTTTGCCAGCCCAGGCGCAGGTGAATCAGCTCATAGGCGTCCGAGAGCAGGTCGTAGCGGTCGGAGAAGTAGAACCTGTCCCGCGCTTCCAGATCAAGCCGCAGGTAGAGCTGGTGACTCAATTCGATGCGGCCCCCCAGGGCGGCCTGATAGCCGGGCGCGTGCGCCTGGTCGCGGCCTGCCATGTCGGTGCCATCGGGGCTGGTGTAACGGTCAAAGGTCGCGTCCAGCAGGCCCAGATGGGCGTACAGGCTCAGGCGCTCGCTGGCCAGCCAGTCCAGCTCCACTTCCAGGCCATAGTTGGTGCCGCGCGCGGCATTGTTGGTGTAATCGATGAATGCCGTGCTGCCATCCTCTCGCGGCAGCACCAGCGAGCCCTTCACCTGCTGGTCATCGCGGTCCATGTAGAACAGAGCCAGACGCGTCTGCAGGCTGCCGCCAGCGTAGCTGGCCTTGTAGCCCGCCTCGTAGTTGAGCAGGGACTCCTCATCGAAGCCACCGAGGCGCGCCAGTTGCTGCTGCTGGGCAGGATCGGTGGTGGCCTCTACGCTGGCCAGAATCCCCGCATTGACCCCGTTGCCACGGTAGCCGCGGGATACACCGGCGTAATACAGGGCGCCCTCGTGCTGCTGGTATTCCAGCACCAGCCTCGCGCCCCAGAGCTCGCGGCTGCGGCGGTGGCTGACGTCATTGCTGTCGCGATAGTCGGTGCGCCGCTGCTCGAGGCGCAGGCCGCTGACCAGGGTTACGCTATCGCTGAGCGCAGTGTCCAGCTGGCCGAAGACCGCGCTGGTGTCGGTGTCGTAGCTGCTGGCGAAGTCGGATGCCAGGTAGGTGTACTGACGCAGCAGCGCTTCCCGGTCGGCCAGGTGGTAGACGCCTGTTGCCCAGTCGCTGCGGCCGCCGAACAGCCGCGAGCGATCGGTGGAAAGAAGGCGCAGCTGGGCGCTGCCGCTGTCCCGATCCCGCAGGTAGCGGTCGAAGGAGCTGTATTCCAGCTCCGGGGCGATGCCGACGAAGCTCCAGTCTTCGTCAAAGCTGTACTCGGTGTCGGTACTGGCGGCGCTGAGCGTAGCTTCGATATCGAGGGACTCGCGCTGGCCCGTCCACTGCAGGCTGAGCGCGGTAGTATCCTGACGGTCGCGCCCGGGCTCATCGGACAGGGTGCGACGGTTGTTGTCCAGGGAAAAGGCGTCGTAGCCGTTGTCCACGTCCACCGCGAGCAGGGTCAGGTCGAAGGTGTCCGCTTCTCCCGCCAGCCAGCGCAGGCGCCCCCGCATTGTCGTCTCGTCGCGGCGGTTGGTGTCGTCCCGTTCCAGGAAGTCATTCTTGTAGTGGCCGTCACTGCGGTATTGCTGCACGGCCAGGCGATAGAGCAGGCGTTCCTCCACCACGGGGCCGGTGGCCACCATGCCCAGGCTCCAGGTATCGTATTCCGCCAGGCTTCCCTGCACGGTCAGCCCCGGCGTTGCCTGGGGGGCGGCGCTGCGGATATTGATCAGGCCCGCCAGCGCGTTGGCCCCGTGCAGGGTACCCTGGGGCCCCCGCAGTACCTCCACCTGCTCGACGTCGAACAGGGTCCCGACCGCGCCCAGCCCGCTGAAGTCGACGCCGTCCAGCAGCAGGCCAATGGAGGGATTGAGGGGCTCCTGGAACTGGCTGCGCTCACCGATCCCGCGGATCTGGAAGAAGCGCGCCCGCGAGGCCCCGCTGGCATAGTTCAGGTTGGGGATGACATTGAGGACTTCCTCCAGATGCTGCGCAGCCCGCTCGCGCAGGGTATCAGCGGTCAGCACGCTGGTACTGCTGGACTGGTCCAGAAGTCGGGTCTCGCGCAATTCGGCGGTCACCAGGACCTCACTCAGTTCGCCGCCAAGGGCGTGACTGACCGGGACCGCAAAAAGGGCGGGGAGCAGCAGGTAAGCGGGGTATTTCATAAGGTTCTCCTCGACAACTAGCAAGAGAACCGGTTGGATATGCGAGACGGATGAGGAGACGTGCACCTATCCCTACGCCGGTCCTAACCGGATCAGGTTCAAAGGGTTTACCGCACGCGGTATCTCAGGCCGAAGCCACCCCCAGGTCTGCTAAACCCGTTGCACAAAAATTTCTTTTTGCAACAATGCCCGGGTTTGCAACGATAGTATAGGCGGCTTACACTACCGAGCCAATAACTATATTTCAGGTTCGGGTATTGGATCCGGACCCAGCGCGAGATCACGGCATGGCGGAAGAGTTTTTTTACGGGGAACTACCTCAGGAGGAAATCGAGGCAGCTCCCGCGCTGCAGAGTGCCGCCGAAATCCGTGAGGAGCGCCTGTCAGAGAAGGTGGAACTTAACGGCTGGCTGCTGCAGCAGGCGCGGCAGATGCAGTGTATGTTGCTCGAAGCTGCAGATTTGCAGGCGCTGCTGGAAGTTCTGCTGGTCAGCATGCCGCGCCATTTCGGCTTTCGCGTTGCGGAGCTCTGGTTGTACGATCCGGAGCATGTGCTGGCAAGCCTGATCACCTCGGGGCATCGTTACGGACATTATCTGCAACTGCACCACGACGCGTTTGAGATGCAGGAGCTGTATGACCTCGAGCCACATAACACGCTGCTCGATGCCACGGACTCACGCATGTTCGAAGTCCTTAAGGCGGACCAGGGAATCCAGCACGCCCTCTTGGTTCCGCTGCTGGATTCTGGGCGGTTGATGGGCAGCTATCACTGCGGCTTCAGCGAAGCCCCCATGGCGACCACGGAACACGATGAGCGCATGATTGCCCATCTCGCCTCTGTCGTGTCCATCAGTTTCAAGAATGCGGTCAGCCGGCAGCAGATTTCCCGCCTGACCATGTTGGATCCGCTTACCCTGATCAGCAACCTGCGCGGTTTTGAGAAAGATATCGCCCGGGAAATCGCCCGCGCCAGACGCGCTGACGAGCCCTTGTCGGTGTTGCTACTGGAAATCGACGAGTTCGAGGAACTCTACGAGCACTACGGCGAAATCACCGGCCGCTTTGTCCTGAAGAAGGTAACGGAACGGGTATCGTCGGCATTGCGGGCGACGGACCTGCTGGCGCGGCTGGCAGATTTCCGACTCGCAGCGCTGTTGACAGGTACCGGTGAAGCCCCGGCGAGTGACGTCGCCGAGCGCATACGCAAGGATATCGAAGGCTTCCTGATCGACGATGGCCGGGGCGCGGTGATGCAGGTTACCTTGAGCCTCGGCCTTGTAACCTGGGAGCCGCACCAGTATCCCGCGGTGGATATGGCCAAGTTGGCCAAGCAGATGCAGACCGTCGGCTCCAGTGCCGTGCACGCGGCCGCGGCCAACAATGGCAACCAGCTCAAGCTTGGTCGTTTATCCACCCTGATGATCTGATACCCGGAGTCTGAACAGTTTTGAGAAGTATCGAAGAGCTTTTTGCCAACAATCGCGCCTGGGCGCACAGCGTCAAAACCAATGATCCGGAATTCTTCGAGAAACTGGCCAACCAGCAGGCTCCCGAGTACCTGTGGATCGGCTGCTCCGATAGCCGGGTGCCGGCCAACCAGATTGTCGGGCTGCTGCCAGGTGAGGTGTTCGTGCACCGCAACGTAGCGAACATGGTCGTGCACACGGATTTCAACTGTCTCTCGGTGCTGCAGTACGCCGTCGATGTGCTGAGAATCAAGCATGTGCTGGTCGTTGGTCATTACAACTGTGGCGGCGTGCGCGCGGCCTACGAGAATCGCGACAACGGCCTGATCGACAATTGGCTGCGCAATATCAAGGACGTGCAGCAGCGCCATTGGCGGCGTATCGCGGCTCTTGAGAGCGATGATGAGCGGGTTAACCTGCTCTGTGAGCTCAACGTCGTCAGCCAGGTATCCAACGTCTGCCATACCACCATCGTCCAGAACGCCTGGAGCCGGGGTCAGCCTCTGGCCGTGCACGGCTGGGTCTACAGCCTCCAGGACGGCCTGATCAATGACCTCAACTGCACGGTCCGTGGACCGGAGCAAATATCCGAGATATACCGCGTCCTGCCGCATTGCGACGACGATTGATCCCCCGTATGGGTGAGCACGGTGCCCCCTTCCTGCGTTAGACTGCTGTTTTCTCTACTCACATTCGAGGTGCTCCATGGCCGTCAAGCCAGTCACGATTGCAGGCAGTAAAATTCTGATCACCGGCCCCACAGGTCAGGTAGCCGCACCGGTAGTCGCCGCCTGGGCAGGGGAGGCCGAGCTTACGGCGCTGGCTCGGTTCAGCGATCCTGCGGGGCGTGAAGCGCTCGAGGCACAGGGAGTGCGCTGCCTGCAGGCAGATCTCGCCGACCCGGAGGCCCTGGCCGGCTTGCCCGCTGACTTCGACTACGTGCTGAATTTCGCCGTGGTCAAGACCGACAGCTTCGACTACGACCTGGCTGCGAATGCCGAAGGCCTGGGTCGTCTGATGCTGCACTGCCGCGATGTAAAGGCATTCCTGCATCTGTCCTCGACCGCGGTATACCAGTACGCAGGGCAGGAGCCCCGGGCGGAGGATGCGCCGCTGGGCGACAATCACCGGGTCATGTTCCCCACCTACAGCATCAGCAAGATCGCCGCCGAGACCGTGTGTCGATTCACCGCCCGGCAGTTTGGCATTCCGACTACCATCGCCCGGCTGAGTGTGCCCTATGGCAACAACGGCGGCTGGCCCTGGTATCACCTGTTGATGATGGAGCAGGGCATGCCTATCGATGTCCATCCGGAGCGGCCCAACAGCTATAACCTGTTGCATACCGACGACTACATCGAGAAACTGCCCCTGCTGCTCGCGGCCGCCAGCACCGAGGCAACTACGGTGAATTTCGGTGGTTCCGAAGCGGTCAGCATCGAGGACTGGTGTGCCTGGCTGCAGGAACTCACTGGCCTGGTACCGGAGTTTCGCGACAACCCGCAGGCATTTGGCAGTCTGGCGATAGATCCGACCCGCATGCATGCACTGGTCGGCCCCACCCGGGTGGACTGGCGTGAGGGTGTACGCAACATGGTCGCGGCGCTGTCGCCGCAACTGCTCAAGCCGGGGCGGTAGCGTATAGCGCCGAATGACGGCGCCCGCGAACGGGAGTTACTGTGAACAATCTGCTCATGCTGTTGCTGTTCATCTTCGGGAGCATCGCCCTGATGGTGTTCCTGGGAGAGCGTTACGCCAAGCCCGCCGACCCCGAGCGTATGGCGAGGATGCGGCGCTGGCTGATTCCCCTGGTCGGCGTCATGTTGCTGCTGTCGCTGCTGGATTTTTACCTGTAGAGGGTATACGAAGATGTCTGAACCGGATCTGGAATCCCTGCGCAGCGGCCAGCTTTGGCTGGATTTCTGTGAATCCCTGAAAAGTGCCGGCGCCGAAATTCTGGCCGCCGGTGCCCCCGCGGATGACCTCAGCCGCGCCGAGGGATTTCGCTATCTCACCCGGCTGCTGCGGCTTAGCCTGGAAAAGCACCTGGAGTTCAGCGATCCCTACTGTCCCCAGTTCTACTCCCTGTCCCACGAGACCGCCAAGATCGGCAATGACAATCCGGACAACTACTACCAGAATTGCGCCATCGACGGCCGCAGTAGCTACCGGATTACCGGCAATGCCGGGCAGGCGGAGTACCTGAGTATCGAAACCAAGGCGGGCTCCTTTGCCGGCAAGGGTGACATGGCGCCCACCGGTCATATCACCCTGGAGGACCTGGAGCTGGGCCCGGGCGGGGAGTTTGAGCTGCTGGTCAGCGCCACTGAACAGGCGGGAAACTGGCTGCCGATGACTGTGGAATCCGACAATATCCTGGTGCGCCAGACCTTCTGCGACCGGCGCCGGGAGCGCAAGGTCGAGTTGCGGATCGAATGCCTGGATCCGCACGGTGAAGCGGTGCTGGACCCGGCCCGGTTTGCCTCCCAGCTGGAGCGGGTGGTGCCCTTTATCAGCGGCACCGCGGGCCTGTTCCGGGAATGGATGCTGGGCTTTGCGTCCCACATAAACCAGCTGCCGCCGAACGACCAGGCGATGTGCCTGCGCGCCGGTGGTGACCCGGCCATCTACTACCACAACAGTTACTGGCATCTGGCCCCGGATGAGGCGCTGCTGATTGAGTTCACGCCACCGCAAGAGTGCCGGACCTGGAATTTCCAGCTCTCCAACTTCTGGATGGAATCCCTGGACTACCGTTATCATCGCATCCATCTGAATCGCAGCAGCGCGCAACTGGAGGCCAATGGCCAGGTCCGGATCGTCGTAGCCGGCCGCGACCCGGGGGCGGCATTTCCCAACTGGCTTAGCACCGCCGGCCATGAATGCGGCGCCATGCTGTTGCGCTATGTGGAAGCCACTGACTTCCCGCCAGTGCACACGCAGCTCGTTGCCCTGGATAAACTGATTGCTGAAGGAGCTCCCCCCCGTGACTGATATTCGCCTGGATGCCGATGTGCTGGTCGCCGCCGCCAGGGCCGTGGATGGTCTGCAGGATTTTGGCGACGATAGCTATCGCGAGCCGCTGGAACGTCTGCTGTGGTCACTGGAGCACGAGGCCGATCTCAACGCCATCGGCCGCCCCGCCATGTACCAGCGCATGTTGGACATTCTCAGCACCCGTCTGCGGGTGCAGGAGTGGCTGCGCCGGCACCCGGAAATTCGCGACGAGGAGATCACCGCGCCGTTGGTAATCGTCGGCCTGCCGCGCACCGGCACCACCATGCTGCACCGCACTATCGCTGCGGACCATCGTATGTACGCACCGCTGTGGTATGAAGTCCGCTACCCCTGCCCGGACCTGGACTGGGATTTCACTGCCGCCGGCGACCGCCGCATCGCGGACGCGAAAGCCGAGGTGAAGATGATGATCGACGCCAGTCCGGACCTGCTCGCAATTCACCCGCTGGATGCGATGGAGCCGGACGAGGATATCATGCTGTTGGAGCAGTCCTTCTACAGCTTCAACATCCAGGCCCTGGCCCACGTGCCCAGCTTTGATGCCTGGATTGAAGCCCAGGACCACACCATTGGCTACGAGTACCTGAAACTGCTGCTGCAGTTTTTGCAGTGGCAGAAGAAGCGCAGCGGCCAGCAGGGCGAGCGCTGGGCCCTGAAGGCGCCGCACCACCTGCACTACATGGATCTGGTATTCAAGCTCTTTCCCGACGCCCGTGTAGTACAATCCCACCGCGATCCGGTCGAAACCCTCCCCTCCCTGGCCAGCATGATTGCCAATGTGTGGATGGTGTACTCGGATTCGGCGGATCCCGTAGCCGTGGGCGAGCAGTGGGCTCGCAAGTTTGCCCGCGGCATGCAGCACACCCTGGATGTCCGCAAGCAGGTGGGCGAGGAGCAGTTCCTGGACCTCTGGTTCAAGGACACCGTCAGCCAGCCGATGGTGGAAATCGCCAGGGTCTATGAATTTCTCGGCATGGACCTGACCCCCGATGCCAGTACCGAGATGGCGCGCTGGCAGGATTTCAACCGCCGTGAATTGCGGCCCGCTCACGCCTACACGCTGGAGCAGTTCGGCCTCACGGAAGCGGGCTTGCAGGAACAGTTCCGCGGCTATCGCGAGGCGTTTATCACGTCCTGAGCGGGCGTGAGACCAGACAACCGGGGCGTGGCAGATTGCGCCCGCCCCACACTCTACAACTGGAATACGAGTACACGGCTATGGCACAACAGAAAGCAACCAACGTTCACTGGCACGAAGGTGACATTACCCGCGAGCATCGCCAGCAACTGCTGGGTCACAAGGGCGCAACCCTGTGGTTCACCGGCCTTTCCGGTAGCGGCAAGAGCACCGTCGCGGTGGAGCTGGAAGGGAGGCTCATTGAAATGGGCGTACTGGCCTATCGGCTGGACGGGGACAACGTGCGCCTGGGCATCAACCGCAACCTGGGCTTCAGTGCCGATGACCGCACCGAGAACATCCGCCGCATCGGTGAGATCGCCAAGCTGTTCGTGGACACCGGCGTTATTGCCTTGAGCAGCTTTATCAGCCCCTATGCCAGCGACCGCAACCAGGTGCGCGAGTTGCACGAGACTGCCGGCATGGATTTTATCGAGATATTCGTCGACTGCCCGCTGGCAGCGGCGGAAGCCCGCGATCCCAAGGGCCTGTACAAGAAGGCCCGGGCCGGCGAGATCAAGAACTTCACCGGTATCGACGACCCCTACGAGGCGCCATTCAAGCCTGAAATCCACCTCCACACGGACCAGCAATCCCTGGATGAAGAGGTGGAACAGATCCTGGCCCTGCTGCGCGAGCGCGGCATCATCAAGGCCTGAGCCCCAGTCACATTACGGAGACCACCATGATCAAACCTCACGGCTCTGCGGAGCTGCACCCCCTGTATGTTGCCGACGACGCTCGTCGCAACGCCCTGCTGCAGGAGGCGGAGCAACTGCCGTCCCTGCTGCTAAATTCCGCTGCGGCCGCCAACGCGGTGATGCTGGGCGCGGGTTACTTCAACCCGCTCAGTGGCTACATGAACCTGGCCGACAGCCTCAGCGTTGCCGCCAAGTTGCAGACTGTGGACGGCCTCTTCTGGCCGGTGCCAATCGTCAACCTGACCGGGTCCACCGATATCGCCGCGGGCAGCCGCATCGCCCTGCGTGATCCGAACGTCGAGGGCCACCCGGTACTTGCGATCATGGCTGTCGAAGCTGCCGAAGCTGTCAGTGACGAGCAGATCGATTTCATCGCGGAAAAAGTGTTTCGCACCCTGGACCCGAAACACCCCGGAGTAGAGACCTTCAAGAGTCTGGGCCGGACCCTGCTGTCCGGCCCGATCGAGGTGCTGAATTTCTCCTACTTCCCGCAGGAGTTTCCGGAGACCTTCCGCACCGCGGTGGAGATCCGCGCGGAGATCGCCTCCCGCGGCTGGAACAACGTAGTCGCCTTCCAGACCCGTAACCCCATGCACCGGGCCCACGAGGAACTGTGCCGGATGGCGATGGAGGACCTGAACGCGGACGGCATCCTCATTCACATGCTGCTGGGCCAGCTGAAGCCGGGGGACATTCCCGCTGATGTGCGCGACGCTTCCATCCGCAAGATGGTGGATGTCTACTTCCCGCCGAATACGGTGATGGTCACCGGCTACGGTTTCGACATGCTCTACGCGGGCCCGCGGGAAGCGGTGCTGCACGCGGTGTTCCGCCAGAACTGCGGCTGCTCGCACCTGATCGTCGGCCGCGACCACGCCGGTGTCGGCGACTACTATGGCGGCTTTGACGCCCAGACCGTTTTCGATGAGGAAGTGCCGGAGGGCGCCCTGGAGCTGCAAATTTACCGCGCTGATCACACCGCCTACAGCAAGAAGCTGGACCGGGTGGTCATGATGCGGGATGCACCGGACCACAGCCCGGAGGACTTTGTCCTGCTATCGGGCACCAAGGTGCGGGAGATGCTGGGTAACGGCATCGCGCCGCCGCCGGAGTTTTCACGTCCGGAAGTGGCGCGGATCCTGATGGACTACTACCAGAGCCTGTAAGCTGCTCCTGCGGAGTTACTGCTGGCTGCCCCGGGTGGCGGCCAGGAGTGATTCCAGGGTCTGCGGTCCGACCAGGGAGTGCACCAGCTCACCCTCGGGATTGATGATGAAGGTGGTGGGCAGGACCACGGGCCGGGGCTGGCCCAGCAGTTCCGCGGGGTCTTCCTCCAGGGTGGGGAAGTCGACCTTCAGGTCCCGCAGCTGGGCGGCGAGATCTTCCCCGGTAGCGCCGTCATAGTTTACCCCCAGCACGGTAATATCGCTGTGCTTGTGGTCCAGCTCGTTCAGCTCCGGTATTTCCTCGATACAGGGCTTGCACCACTTGGCCCAGTAGTTGATGACCACCCACTGGCCGCGCAGGCTTTGGAGCAGGGCGGCGTTGTCGCCCGTTACCGCAGATGGCTGGCAGCCGGCGAGTAGCAGCAACAGCGTGACTAAAACGGTGGGTCTCACGTTTTCGGGCTCCTTGGGTTCTGGTCTTGATAGCGGGGCCCGGGTAGGCCAGGGCCGCGGAGGCGGCAAGTATGCCACGATTTGCACGCGGTTCCACCGGCAGCCCTTTTGCTATAATGGCGTTCTTTTGTCCCCGGAGTTGTTCGTGAGCGAGTACCAGATCTACCACAACCCCCGCTGTTCCAAGTCCCGCGCTACCCTGGCGCTGCTGCAGGAACACGGCATCGAACCCGAGATCGTTCTCTACCTTGATCGGCCGCCCTCGCAGGCGGCGCTCAAGCGCCTGCTGGCAAAGCTTGATCTCAGCGCGGCGGAGCTGGTCCGGCGCGGCGAGGCGGAGTACAAGGAGCTGGGCCTCGCCGCGGGCAGCTCCGAGGCCGAACTGGTCAAGGCCATGGCCGTGCACCCAAAGTTGATAGAGCGCCCCATCGTCGTCCGCGGCGAGCGGGCCGTGCTGGGGCGGCCGCCGGAAAACGTGCTGGCGCTGCTAGCCTGATGACCGATCCCTATGTGCTGGTGCTCTACTACAGCCGCCACGGCGCCACCGCAGCGATGGCGGCGCAGGTAGCCCGGGGCGTCGAGAGTGTTACCGGTATCGGCGCCCGGCTGCGCACCGTGCCTGCCATCTCGGCCAACTGCGAGCAGACGGAGGATGAGATTCCCGACGCCGGGCCGCTCTATTGCGATCTGGATGATCTGCGCGACTGCGCCGGCCTGGTGCTGGGCAGTCCCACCCGCTTTGGCAATATGGCCTCGCCGCTCAAGTATTTTCTCGACCAGAGCTCCGCGCTGTGGCTCAGCGGCGCGCTCATCGACAAGCCGGCGGCGGTCTTTACCTCCACCTCCAGCCTTCACGGTGGCCAGGAGTCCACCCTGCTGAGCATGATGCTGCCCCTGCTACACCACGGCATGGTGCTGCTGGGGCTGCCCTACAGCGAGCCCGGGTTGATGAGCAGTACCTCGGGGGGCACACCCTACGGCGCCTCGCACTGGGCCGGGGCGGATAACGCCCGCGCCCTGGATGCTGCCGAGGCTGCCCTTTGTCGGGCCCTGGGGAAGCGTGTCGGCAGGGTGGCCCTGGGCCTGGGAGGCATGCCGTGACTGCGCTGGCGCGGGTCGGCCCGAGCCTCTGGACCTGGTGGGTGACCTGGTGCAGCTGGGGCCTGTTGCTGGCCCAGCAGGTGCTGGATCTGTTCGCGTTTCAGCCGCCGGGGATAATCTGGCTGGGCAAATTGCTGCCTCTGCTCCTGTTTCTGCCGGGCATGCTGCGTGATCGTCTGCGCAGCTTCATCTGGCTGTGCTTCGTCTCGCTGCTGTATTTCATTACCCTGGTGGAGCGCCTGTTTGCGACGCCCCAGGCCGTCCTGCCCTGGCTGGGTATGCTGGCCGTGGTCACGCTGTTTTGCAGCGCCATGCTGTATGTGCGCTGGCGAGCCCGCGAGCTGCACGCCGCCACCGCCACTGATCCGGAGTCTCCTGTATGAGCAAGCCTTCCCTGTTGCGGCGCATTTTCTCCGGGTTCTGGACCGGCCTCACCTGGTTCCGCCTGGCCCTGTCGAATCTGCTGTTCCTGGTCTTCCTGGTGCTGATTTATTTCCTCTATTTCAGCGGCAGCCAACAGCCTGCGCCGGCGAAGGCGGCGCTACTGCTGAACCTCGGCGGCACCGTCGTGGAGGAAAAGTCCCGCGCCAGTCCGCTGCAGGCGCTGCTGGGTGAGCCGGCGCCGACGGATCGGGAAATACTGCTGCGTGATGTGCTGGATGCGATCCGCCACGCCGCCGCAGACCCGATGATCACGGCTCTGGTCATGGAGCTGGATTACCTGGTGTCCTCCGGGATCAGCAAGAACATTGAGATCGCCGAGGCCATCACCGCCTTCAAGGCCAGCGGCAAGCCGGTGCTGGCGGTGGGAGATTACTTCACCCAGGACCAGTACCTGCTGGCCAGCCAGGCCGATGAGATCATTCTCAGCCCGATGGGAGCGGTGCCGCTGGAGGGCTTTGCCAGCTACCGCAACCACTTCCGCGAGGCGCTGGAGAAGGCATCAATCTCCATGCATGTGTTCAGGGCCGGCGAGAACAAATCCATGGCCGAGCCGTTCCTGCGCGACGATATGTCCGCGGAGGAGAAGGCGATCACCGCGCGCTGGCTGCAGGACCTTTGGGGCCGCTATACCGCGCTGGTGGAGGAGCGGCGCCAGCTGTCCCCCGGCGCTGTGGACAGCTACATCGACAACTACCATGCCCTGCTGGCGGCGGCCGAGGGTGACAGCGCCCGCCTGGCCCGGGAGCAGGGCCTGGTTGACCGGCTGCTGGCGCGGCCTGATGCCAACGATTACCTGATCCAGGTGGTCGGGGCCGAGGACGACGAAGGCTTCTATCAAGCCGTATTCTTCGAGGGCTACATTCGCCGCACCCGTCCGTCCAGTTTTACCCAGGTCAGCGGCGATCGGGTGGCCGTGGTGACGGCCGAGGGCAATATCATGTCCGGGGAGCAGGCCCCGGGGACTATCGGCGGCGACTCCCTGTCGCGCCTGTTGCGGCAGACCTCGGAAAAGGAAGGGGTCAAGGCTGTAGTACTGCGGGTGAACTCCGGCGGCGGCAGCGTCATCGCCTCCGAGCGCATTCGGCATGCGATCGCCAGGGTGCGCGCACAGGGCATCCCCGTGGTGGTATCGATGGGGTCGCTGGCGGCCTCCGGCGGCTACTATATTGCCGCCGAAGCGGACCAGATCTGGGCCACCCCGGCCACCGTCACCGGCAGTATCGGCGTGTTTATGGCGTTTCCCACCTTTGAGCAGTTGTTGGACCGCGCCGGCATTCACACGGACGGCGTCGGCACCACCAGTCTTGCCGGCTCCCTGCGCTTTGACCGCCCCCTGAATCCTGAGGTGGCGGCATCTCTGGTCAGCACGGTGAACTTTACCTATGCAGGTTTCCTGGATCTGGTCGCCAACGGACGGGGCCTGGAAATGGAGCAGGTAGAGCAGCTGGCCGAGGGCAAGGTCTGGAGCGCTTTCGATGCCCAGCGCCTCGGACTGGTGGATGAACTGGGTTCCTTGCGCGACGCCATTGCAGCCGCCGCCAGCCTCGGCGGCCTCGGTGAGCGTTACCCGGTAGAGTATGTGCAGGAGCCCCTGTCTCCGCGGGATATGCTGCTGCAGCAGCTCGCGTCTCGGGTGGGTGCGGTGGTCGCCCCGTGGCCGGGTCTGGGGGCGGGTATGCAGGGTCTGGTGCAGCCGCTGGCCAGCGTCGCCCGCAGTCTTGCCCAGATGAACGATCCCACGCATCTGTACATGCGCTGCCTTTCTTGCGCGGCGCTGCCCTGAGGCTGAGGGTTGGCGCTGCTGCTCAGGAGGTGGCTTGCAGCGTGTTGCCGGCCGGGCGCTCGCGCCAGGCCCTGAGGTCCATCAGGATCAGGTAGAGGCTGGGCACCAGCAGCAGCGTGATGATCGTGGCGAAGACGATGCCAAAGGCCAGGGACACGGCCATGGGCACGATTTCCTGGGCCTGGGCACTGCGTTCCAGCAGCATGGGGGCGAGGCCGAAGAAGGTCGTGAGGGAAGTCAGCAGGATGGCGCGGAAGCGGCTCCTGCCGGCCTCAACCACCGCCCGCAGGGGTTCCACCCCGTCCTTGATGGAATTGTTGATACGATCGACCAGGATCAGGCTGTCGTTAACCACCACGCCGCTGAGCGCAATCACGCCCATCAATGACATCATGCTCAGCGGGTAGCCGGTGATCCAGTGCCCGACGATGGCGCCGATCACGCCGAAAGGAATCACTCCCATGATGATCAGCGGCTGCAGGTAGGAGCGGGTCGGTACGGCGAGCAGGGCATAGATGCCGAATAGCGCCAGACTGAAGCCTATGAGCATGCTGGTCAGCATTTTCTGTTCTTCATCCGCCAGCCCGGCAATCGCGTAGCTGAGGCCCGGGTAGCGCGCGAGGATATCCGGCAGGACATTGTTCTGGATATCTGCAACCACGCGCGCAGGTTCCACCAGGTCCTTGTTGGCCTCCGCCGTCACCTCCGCCGCGCGCTGGTAGTTGATGTGGGTGACTTTCTGCAGACCCTGCCTGACCTCCAGCCTGGCCACCGTATCAAAGGGGATTTCGTCGCCGTCCGGGGTGCGGATGTACATATCATTGAGCGAGTTGACTGTTTCCCGGTCCGCGCGCGGGTAGCGCACCATGACCTTGACCTCGTCGAGACCGCGCTGCACCCGCTGGGCCTCTGCGCCGTAGAAAGCATGCCGGACCTGGTTGGCCAGCTCAAAGCGGGACAAACCCAGGGATTCGCCCTCCGGCAGCAGCTCGATGTGGAATTCATCCGAGGTTTCACTGGCGCCGTTGCGGATGTCGTAGAGGCCGTCGTAGCGGCGCAAGGCCGTCTCCAGCTCGGTCGCGGCGGCGCGCAACATGGTGAAATCCCGGTGCATGAGGTCAAAGGCGATGGAGGGGCCAAAGCGTGGCCCGTCGGCGCTGCTGATGGCCAGAACCTTCACCCCGTGGGGGGTGCCCACCGCTTCGCGCCAGCGCTGCTCTATCTCCCGGGTGCTGAGGCTGCGCCGGTCCTCCTTGGCCAGTTCCACATTTACACCACCGCTGATGCGGCTGCTGCCATAGGCAAATACGTGCTGCACCAAACGCTCATCGCGGCCGGACTCGCGCTGGTATTGTGCTTCCACCTGTTCCAGTGCCGTAACAATGTCGGCAATGATTTCCAGGGTGCGCTCCTCGGGACTGCCCTCGTTCATTTCCACTTCGACGCTGATGAATTCCCCGGGTACGTCGGGAGCGATCACCGTGCGCACCAGACCACCGGCGATAAGGCCGCTGCACAGCAGCAGCAGGCCGACAAACCCAGCGAGGGTGACATAGCGGTAGCGGATGCAGCGCTGCATCAATGGGCTGTAGCGTTGCTCGATGAACCGCTTGAGATGGCGATTCACCGTTTCCTGGACCCGGTCCACCGCCAGCAGGATGCGGCTGCGAGTAACATTGCTCTGGGCCAGGTGGGCGGGCAGAATCCATTTCGACTCCACCAGCGAGAACATCAGGCAGAGAATTACTACCCAGCCGCAGGCTTCGGGGAAGGCGGCGAACACGCCTTCCATGAACAGGGTAGGGGCAAAGGCGACAATGGTGGTAAGGACGCCGAAGGTAGCCGGCACCGCCACTTTTTGCACGCCGTCGATTACGCTGTCGATGCTGTGCCCCTTCTGTTCCTGCTCTGCGTAGGCGCTCTCGCCCATGATGATGGCGTCGTCCACCACGATCCCCAGCACCAGGATGAAGCCAAACAGGCTGATCATGTTCAGGCTGGCATGGATATAGGGCGTGTTGATCATCGCCATGGCACCGAGGAAGCAGACGGGAATGCCCAGCATCACCCAGAAGGCGAGCTTGATCTCCAGAAACAGGGCCAGGACGATGAACACCAGCAGAGCACCCATGGCCAGGTTCTTCACCATCATGCCGAGGCGGCCCTCGAGGTAATAGGTGATGTCTGACCAGACATCCAGGGTCACCGCCGCCGGCAGCTGCCCCTGCTGTTCCTCGAGCCAGGCCCGGGTCGCGGTGGCGGTGTCGATGATGTCCTGGCTGCCCATGGCGAAAACCTGTATCCCCAGCGAGTAGCGGCCGTTGAACAGGGCGAAACCGCGGGACTCCTCGAACTCGTCGCGGACCGTGGCGATGTCCCCCAGCAGCAGGCGCGTGCCATCGGGGAAGCTGCGCAGGACTATGTCTTCGAAATCCTGCTGCACATAGGCTTGGCCCTGGGTGCGCAGCATGATGTCGCCCTGGCGGGTGCGTAGCGAGCCGGCGGGCAGGTCCAGGGAGGAACTGGCAATAATATTGGCCACTTCCCCCAGGCTCAGATGGTATTCGCGCAGCAGCTGCTCGGAAATCTCCACCGATATTTCATAGGCGCGGGCGCCAACCACCTCCGCCGCGGACACCTCGGGCAGGGTCAGCAGCTCGCGCCGCAGCTCGTCCGCCAGGGTTTTCATGCTGCGCTCGTCCAGTTCCCCGGACAGCTGCAGCTGCAGCGCCGGAAACAGTAGCTCGGGCTGGCTGATGATGGCTTTTTCCGCATTTTCGGGGAAGTGCTGGACCGCGTCGATGCGGTTCTTGATATCTGCCAGCAGCTCATTGATATCGGTACCGTCCAGCGGCTCGATCATGATTCTGGCAAGGGACTCCATGGCGTCCGATTCCACCCGCTTGATGCCGTCGATGTCGTTGATGGCCTCCTCGATCTTGAGCACGATGCCCTGTTCCACCTCCTCGGGAGAGGCGCCGGGATAGGCCATGTTGATAAAGATCATGTCGATGTCGAAGGTGGGAAACATGGCGCGCTGGATGGTAAACGCTGAACCCAGCCCCACCACCAGGATGATCGCCATCAGCAGGTTGGCCGCCACCGGGTTGTGCGCGAACCAGGCAATGATGCCCTTGTGGCGGCCCATGTTCACTGGCTCTCCGCCTCGGCATTCGCTGCGCTGGCGGCTACATCAGGTGCTGCAGGTGTCTCCGCCGGGGCAGCGGGAGCTATGGTCCGTTGCCGCCGCAGTTCGCTGCTGCTGATCCTGGAGACTACCGCGACCTCGGCTCCGGTCAGGGTGCTGTCCAGTGCGGTGAGAATAACCAGGTCGCCGTTTTCCAGGCCGGAGGAAACGTAGATGAAGTCGCCGCTGGCACGCAGGGTCGTCACCTTGCGGTTGCGCACCAGGTTGTTGTCGTCCACAACTGCAACCATATCCCCGGCCCTCAGCACATAGCGGGGCAGTGCCACCAGCCCGGGCATGGGCCGGCCCTGGATGCTGGCGTTGACGAAGGTGCCGATGCGCAGGGGCTCGCGTCCTGGGCTGTTGAGCGCGTAGGGGTCGTCGATGCGGGCAACAGCGAACAGGGCGCGGGAGCGCTCATCAAACACGCCTTCGCTGCGATGCAAACGCGCAGTCCAGTGGGTGAGGTCGCCGCCGACATCGGTATACAGGTCGATCTGGGCGCCGCCGACATCGCTGGCGACTTCCGGGAGATCCAGGTAGGTGAGCCGGGTCTGCGGGATGGGCAGACGCACTTCGGCCATGGCCACGGCAAAAATTTCCGCGAGACCGGTGCCGGGAGTGACGTAGTGCCCCAGCTCGCTGTGTTTGGCCCCAATCAGGGCATCGTAAGGTGCCCGCACCGCGGTTCGCTCAAGATCATCCCGGGCCGTGTTCACATCTGCAGCTGCAGACAGCAGCTCGGCTTCGGCCTGGGCCAGTTGCGGCTTGCGCAGGTACAGGTCGCGGGCCTCGTCGGAGCGCTGGCTACCCGCGGGCAGCCTTTCCCACTCGCGGCGGGCCACGTCAGCTCGCCCCCGCTCCTGCAGCAACTCACTCTCCGCGCTGCGCAGGGCAGCTTCGGCCCGGGCCAGGTGCGCCTCGTAGTTGCGGGGATCAATGCGCAGCAGCACATCACCCTGGCGCAGGAAGCCGCCCACGTTGAAGTTGTCGGCGACCTCGACGATGCGGCCCTCCACCTCCGCCGCCAGTGCGGTCTGTTGCAGCGGCGATACCGTGCCCTGAGCCTGCACCGGAATGCGGATGGTTTCTTTCTCTGCAACCACCACATCCACCGTCACCGGGATGTAGACCGGTTCGGTGATGTCGGTGGAGGGGCGGTTCAGGTACAACAGGAAGGTGACGGCCGCCGCGCCTGCGAGCAGGCCGGTAGCAAGGAAAATCTGGTGTTTTACAGAAGCCACAGCAGGATCCGGTCAGAGGCTGCGGTGCCCTTTCCGCAGAGACAGGGCACTACAGCTTTTGTGAAGCTGTGTTTATAGCACAGCGAGCCGGTTCGGGCCTGTGAAATACTGGTAACAAAGGCCTGGTTTCACTCCTTCTCCGGCATATGCACGTCCATCTGCGGAAACGGAATGGTGATACCCGCCTCATCGAATTTCAGCTTCACCGCCTCGGTGGTGTCCCAGAAAACCGGCCAGTAATCCGCCGAATTGACCCAGGGCCGGACCAGGAAATTGACGCTGGAATCCGCCAGTTCACCGACCACGATGCGTGGCGGCGGATCTTCCAGCACCCGCTCGTCGGCGGCGATTACCTCCTCCAGCAGCTGCTTGGCCTTGCGGATGTCGTCACCGTAGGACACGCCAAAGACCATGTCCACGCGCCGGGTAGGGCGCGCTGAAAAGTTGGTGATGTTGTTCCCAAGTATGGCGCTGTTGGGGATGATGACTTCCTTGTTGTCCGGGGTGGTCATGGTGGTGGTGAATATGCTGATGCTATCGACCACCCCCATGGCGTTGCCCGCTTCGACGAAATCGCCTCTGGTAAAGGGACGGAAGGTAATTAGCAGCACCCCGGCGGCCAGGTTGGACAGGGAGCTTTGCAGTGACAGGCCGATGGCGAGGCCGGCAGCAGCCAGCAGGGCGACCATGGAGGTAGTGTCAATGCCCAGCTGGCTGAGGGCCGCGATGACCACGAACAGCAACAACAGCCAGCGCAGGATGGCCGACAGGAACCGCACCAGGACCTCATCCATGCGTCGCATCTGCATGAACTTGACGATCAGTCCGAGCACAACGCCGACCACAAGGCGGCCAATGTAGAATATGGCCAGTGCCAGGATAATTCGGGTGCCCCAGGGAATAATGTACATGTGCAGGAGCATTGTGGTGTCCATGTCTTCAGGCATCTTCGCGGTTCTCCTCTAAAAAACGCCTAATATACCCGATTCAGACGCTTTTTGCAGAGCGCTCCCCTTCGCGCCCGGCACTCTTTTCAGCTCCGGCGATGGCTGTAGTCCCCAGGACTTCAACCGGCAGGCCGGAGCTGGCCTGGGGCAGGTCGCTGGTCAACACCTGGCTGTTGTCCGGGATATCGGCGGCGTCCACCAGCACCTCCAGTTCCCCCAGCGCGTTGCGGCGGCTGCCCCGGGTGGTTACCTCCAGCCCCCGCAGGCGTGAGTTCTCCACCAGGTAAATCCTCTTCTGGCCGTAGAGACTTTGCAGCGGCAGGGCCAGTACGGGCCCGGCGACCGGCAGCCGCAGGAACAGGTCCACCGCACGACCCAGCTCGTGGCTGGCACCGGCGCTCTCGGGCAGGGTAAAGATGGCCTCCAGGCCGGTACTGCCATCGCCGACTTCGCTGGCCAGTTGCAGCAAGCGCGCCGGCATCTCCTGCTCACCGATAAATGCTGCCACGGGTTCACCCGCGGCCAGCGCCTGCTTGAGGGTGCCCGCGAGGTCGCCTGGAACCGGCACCCGCAGTTGCAGTGCCCGGTCGTCATACAGTGCCAGTAGCGTCTGCCCGGGCTGGACCCGGTCGCCCGGTGCCGCCTGCAGGCGCGCGATACGGCCCGCAAACGGTGCCCTGATCTGGGCCTGCAGCAGGCTGCGCTGCTGGTCCTCCTCCCGCGCTTTCGCGCTTTCCAGTTGTGCCTGGGCAGTGGCCAGCCGCTGTGGCTGCTTGGCCACCAGAGCCTGCTGGCGGGCAAATTCGATGTGCTGACTCGCCGCCTCCCGCTGCAGGCTCTCCAGCTGCTCGGTCGCCACCAGCTGGCGTGCGTGCAGGGTCTGCAGGCGCTCGACCCGACTGCGGGTGAGATTCAGCAGGGCCAGTTGCTGCTCCTGGATCGCTTGTTCGCTGGCGAAATCGGTTTGCAGCGCTGCCAGCGTCGCCCGGGCTTCGGCCAGTTCCGCCGCGCGCTGGCGCAGCTGCAGGGATTGCTCCTCGCCGTCCAGTGAGATCAGCAAATCGCCCGCTTCCACCGATTGCCCTTCGCTGGCATGAACCGCCAGCACGCGGGACACAAGTGCGGCGCCGACCTGGGCATGCCGTGGCGTTTCAATGCGGCCGAAAAGCTGCAGTTCCGGGCTGAGATACTCGGCCTTGGGCGTGACCGCGGTCACTGTCCAGACTTTCTCCCGGTTCACCGGGGGCTCGTGTTTCGGCGCCGTGGCCATCAGCCCTCCGGCGCCGAGCATGCCGGCAAGCGCTACCGCTGCGAAGCGGCGGTTTTTCGCCTGCAGAAGGGGTGACAGCCTTTTTTTCAAAGTCATGGTTGCGGTCCTCTCAGATATTCGCGGGCAGGGCAGTGGGTTCAATGGCTGTTGTGTCAGCCGTGTCGGCCTTCCGGTCCAGCAAGGACAGCAGGGTGGGTATGGTGATCAGGATCAGGCTGGTGCCGTAGAGCAGACCAAAGCAGATCACCACCGCCAGCGGTGCCATCGCTGCACCCATGGGCGAGCTTTCGAGCATCATTGGCGCCAGCCCCAGGGTGGTGGTCAGGGAAGTCAGGATGACCGGCCGCAAGCGATCTCGGCAGGCCTCCAGCAGCGCCGGGCGAGCCTGCAGGCCCTGCTCGCGATAGCGCTTGTAGGCGGTGATCAGAATGATGGAATCGTTGACGATCACGCCGGTCAGCGTGAACAGGCCCATGATGGCCATGGCGCCAAGGTTGAGGCTCATAAGCTGCAGCCCGATCAAGGCGCCGGTCAGGGCCATCGGGATCGCGGCCATGACCGCCAGAGGCCAGGTCCAGGAAGCGAATATCCAGGCCAGGACCAGATAGATCAGGACCAGCGCAAGGATCGCTCCCAGCATCAGGTCGGCCATCAATCGGGCCTGTTCCGCCGAGCCCTCGCCAAGGCCGTACTGAATGCCGTGACGGGCGATCAGCTTGGGAATCACGCTCTGCTCGAGCTCGGCAATTACCGCCATAGGGGTGTTTACCCGCCGGTTCATGTTGGCGTAGACGTTGATCACCCGCTGGCCGTTGCGATGGTTGACGCGTTCGATGCCGCGGCGGGCACCGGTCTCAGCGACGCTGGCCAGTGGCACCACGGCGCCCGAAGGAGTGATGATCGGCAGCCGGCTGATGACGCCGGGGTCGAAGCGTTCCGCCTCGGGCAAGGATACTCGCACTTCCAGTTCCGCATCATTTTCGGTAAACAACTGGATGCGCTCACCGTGGAAGGCGGCCTGTAGCTGGCGTCCGATGTCGGCGCTGGTCAGACCCGCAGCGCGGCCCTCGGTGGTCAGGGTGAACACCCACTGCTCGCGCCCATAGGGCAAGTCGTCGAAAACATAGGTAACGCCCGGGTAGCTGGCGAGGGCGACCTGCAGTTCCTCCGCGGCTGCTTTCAGCGTCAGCAGGTCGCCGCCACTGAAGTAGAGTTGCAGATCGGGGAAGCCGTCTTCGCCGGAGGAGAACGCGATCATGTCTACTGCCGGGTTGGCCGGTACCCGTGATTGCCACGCTTCCGAGAACTCCGCCAGCGTGACCTCGCGCTTGTCCGGTGACACCAGTTCCACCTGGATCGCCGCGTACTGGGAGCCGCTGCGGTCCATTTGCTCGAGCTGCGCCCAGTTGCGGTGGAGGATGTGGGTGACAATGACCTCGCCACCCAGCGCGCTGTTGGTGGCCAGCAGGGCCTGCTCCAGATCTGCCAGAACCTCTGCCTTGGCAGCCTCCGTGACCTGGGGCGCAAACTGCAGGTGGACATCGGCGAATTCAAAATTGACCTGCAGGTTGAGCTCGGTTTTTACCCGCCCGCTGGCGAGCAGCGACAGCGCGATGACAAAGGCGCCGATGGCGGCAGCCAGAACCGTGCGGCGGTTGTCGAGGGCAACATTCAGGAAGGGCAGGAAGCGGTTTTCAGCGAAGCGTTTGAAGCCCACCTCGAAACCGCGCCGGAAGCGTCCGGGCTGGCGCTGGCGCATGCCCTGAAAACTGTGGCGCAGGTGGCCCGGCATGATCAGGAAGCACTCTATCAACGAGGCGATGATGACACACATCATCAGCAGCGGAATCTCGCGGATAAAGGGTTCGTTCAGCACCAGCAGGGGCAGGAAGGCGGCGAGCGTGGTGAGGGATGAGGCCATGACGGGCGCAAACATGCGCTGGGCACCCTGGGCCGCGGCATCCTGCGGACTCGCCCCATTCTCGAACCGTGTCAGGGCGTGCTCACCGACCACGATGGCATCGTCAACCACGATGCCCAGTGCCAGTACGGCACCGGTCAGGCTGATGAAATTGATAGAACCGCCGAGGAAATGGAATACCGCCAGCGCCCCCAGAAAGGAAACCGGGATGCCAAGCGTGACCCAGCCGGCGACCCGGCTGTTGAGGAACAGAAACAGGGTCGCCACGACCAGCAGCATACCGGTGAGGCCGTTGTTCACCACCAGCATCAGGGTGTCGCGGGCAAAGCGCCAGGCTTCCAGCCAGACCTTTGCCTCGATGCCCTGCTGCAGCAGCAGCTGCGCATTGTCGGCGTGCCAGCCACGAAGGATAGCCGCCTCGTCCATCATGTCGGAGCCGGGCGCCCGGCGGGTGCGAATCATAATCGCTGCCTCGCCGTCGTGATAGAGCAGGCGCTGGTTGTCCTGGTGCCGACGCTCGATCAGGGCGATGTCACCCAGATAGTGCAGGGGACCGCCAGCGGTGGCCCGCAGCGGCAGTTGGGCGAACTCCTCGCTGCTGCGGCGTTGATCCAGGCTGCGCAGCTGACGCTGCTGCTGGCCGCTGCCGACACTGCCTGCGGCAACGTCGCGACTGCTGTCGAGAATACGGCCGGCGATCTGGTGCAGGGGCACCCCCAGTTCGAACAGGGTCTTGCTGTCGATCTGGATGGCAATTTCCTCCCTGGGAATACCAGCGAATTCCACGTGATCGGCGCCAAGGGAAATCAGCTCGCGCTCGATCTGGCGGGCAACGGGGACCAGCTCTGCCAGCGACCCGGCGCCCGTGAGCAGGATGGCGGCGACGGTCTCCAGGTGCTCATTCAGCCTGATGACCGGTGGCTCGAGATGTGGGGGGAGGTCGCGAGCCAGCGCGACCTGCTGTTTCACCCGCTCCAGTGCCTGGCTCATGTCGGTACCCTTGCTGAACTGCAGGCGGATGGTGGCGCTGCTGTCGCTGGTCCTGGAGCTCAAGCTATCCAGGTTCTGCAGGCCCCGGAGCTGGAATTCCACTGGCTCTGTGACCAGCCGCTCTACATCCTCGGTCGCGGCCCCCGGCCAGGTCAGGTTGATTTCCACACCGTTGCTTGGCTGGCTGGGATTGAGTTGCACAGTGAGCTGGCGCAGGCCCCAGGCACCGGCGAGTATCAGCATGATCATCAGCAGGTTGGCGGCCAGGGGATGGCTGGTAAAAGTCGCGATCAGGTAGTGTGGCTGGGCACCCTGGTCGCCGCTGGGAGGTCGCATGTCCGTTTCCGTGTTGATATGGTGTTATACGCAACTATAACACCATACTGAAAATGCGCAAACAGCTGGTGCAAAAAATCCTGTAAAGGCTGGTGGGAAACATTGAACCGTCCTGGCTGCCCCGGCCAGTGGCGGGTGCTATAGTCCCGACGATATCCGGTAACAGGGAAATGCCCCGAATGACCACAGTGTTCGATAATCCGGCTGCCCTCCTGGGTAGTGCTGGTACCCACCTTGGCAGCACTGACTGGCTGCAGGTAGACCAGCAGCGCATCGACCTGTTTGCGGAAGCGACCGGTGACCACCAATGGATCCACGTCGATCCCGAGCGCGCCGCGCAGGGGCCATTCGGTAAAACCATTGCCCACGGCTACCTGACCCTGTCGCTGGCGAACCTGTTTCTGCCCCAATTGCTGCGAGTCGATAAGCTCTCCATGGGCGTGAACTATGGCTGCGACAAGGTCCGTTTTCCGGCGCCGGTGCCGGTGGGTAGCCGGGTCCGGGGCACGGGCGAGATCCTCAGCGCTGAGGAAGTCAAAGGCGGCGTGCAGGTGGTGGTGCGCATGACCATTGAGGTCGAGGGCAGCGACCGGCCTGCCTGCGTGATCGACACCATCAGCCGTTTCTTTCCCTGAGGCATCGGCATGCTCGAGCTGAGTGAACAGGAGGTGCCGGTGCATCCGGCGGCGACCGTGGTCCTGATGCGGGATGGCGTCACGGGGCCGGAAGTGTTGCTGCTGCAGCGCAATGCAGCCCTCAAACACATGGGCGGTGAATGGGTGTTCCCGGGTGGCAGAGTGGACCCCTCCGACTACTCGGTCCCCGGCGACGACTATCAGGCCGCGGTCAATGCGGCCATCCGCGAGACCGGTGAAGAGGCCGGCGTCGTCATTACGCCGGACCAGCTCAGCTATCACTCCCACTGGACCACGCCGGAAGGCGCGAAACGCCGGTACAGCACGTGGTTCTTTCTCGCGGTACTGGATGACGACCAGGAAGTCCACGTCGATGGCGGGGAGATCGCCGCCCACCGCTGGCTGCGGCCACAGCAGGCTTTCGCCGAGATTCGCGACACCGACAACGTGTTCCGGTTAATGCCACCGACCTTCGTCAGCCTGGCGGACCTTGCCGGGCACGATTGTTGCGCCGCAGCCCAGGCCGCGGTGCGGGAACGCCAGCCTTTCATGTACGCGCCGCGCATGGTGATGCTGGAGGGTGGTATATGCTTTCTCTACGCCGGTGATGCTGGCTACGAGGACTGCTGTGAATCCGCCAGTGGACCGCGCCACCGCACCTATATGATCAACTACCAGCTTGAGTATATCCGGGAGCTGCAAGAGTGAAGGTCCCGGGTCTGAAACGCAGACAGCTGCTCGTCGGGCTGGGCGCAGGTGTTGCCCTTTCCGGTCCGGCCTCGGCGCTGTCGCGCAGCGAAATCGGGCGCTGGGACGAAACCGTCGACGTGCTCGTCGCGGGCTCCGGTTCGGCTGCCTGCAGCGCCGCCATTGAGGCCCGACGCAGCGGTGCCCGGGTGCTGCTGATCGAGACCCTGCCGCGCTTTGGCGGTTCTTCCGCAATGTCCGGTGGCGTAGTTTATGCCGGTGGTGGCACAGCCCTGCAGCAAGCGGCGGGCTTCGAGGACACCGTAGAAGACATGTACCGCTTCATCGCCGAGAACAGCGGTGGCTATCCCCAGCTGGACAAGATCCAGCTCTACTGCGAGGAGAGCGTTGCCCACTTCGACTGGCTGGTCTCCTTGGGCATCCCTTACAACGACCGATACACCGACGTCAAGGAGCTGACCCTGGGTGACGAGTCGCTCTATTACTCCGGCAATGAACTGGCCTGGCCCGCCCGGGAGACGTCCCGCCCCGCGCCCCGCGGCCATGTACCGGGTGAGCCCGGGATGACCGGCGGGCGGCGTCTGATGGAGGCCCTGCTGCAACAGACACAGGCCGCCGGCGTCAGCATGCGTGCGCAGGTAGCCGGGCGACGCCTGGTACTGGAAAGCGACGGCAGGGTGATCGGCATGCAGGTGGTCCAGAATGGGCGTGAGTTCAATGTGCGCGCCCGTCGCGGGGTGGTGCTGGCCTGTGGCGGTTTCATCCACAATCGCGAGATGCTGCAGCGGCACGCGCCCGCGCTATTTGACTGTTCCACTCCCTGGGGCAATGCCGGCGACATGGGGGAGGGCATTGCCATGGGGTCGGCTGCCGGTGCGGAGACCCTGCGCATGAACGAAGGGTTTGCCATCACGCCCATCTATCCGCCGGAGTCTACCCTGGCCGGGATTGTGGTCAATGCCAGCGGTCAGCGCTTTATCTGCGAGGACAGTTACTACGGTGTGCTGGGCGACGCTATCGCCTACCAGCAACAGGGCAGGGCCTGGCTCATCACCGATGCGGCCAGCAGTTTCGATTTCCAGCAGGATAACTTCATCGAGGTTGCGGAAGCGCCGACTATCGGCGATCTGGCGGCGCACACCGATTTCCCCCAGGGTTCTCTGCAGCACACGGTCGCCTACTACAACCGTTTCGCGGCGATCGGACGCGATCCACTGTTCCACAAGCAGGAGCGCTACCTGCAGACACTGGACAAGCCTCCCTTCAAGGCCTGGGACCTGTCGGTAAAGCGCGCATTTTTTACCGCCCATACCTTCGGGGGCCTGCACACCGATATCGACGGACGCGTCATCAATCCCTTCGGCGAAGCAATACCGGGGCTCTACGCCGTGGGCCGTAACGCGGCGGGATTGCCGGTGGCACCTTATATTGCCAGCGGTCTCTCCGTCGGTGACTGCACCTTCTTCGGCCGTCGTGCCGGTATCGCGGCCGCAACTTCCGGGGGGGCTGGATGAAGCGCTGGAGTGTGTTCATGGCGCTGGTGATCATGGCGCCCGGGCTGCTGGCGCAGGATGCTTCGCCGGCGATGCCCGAGGGCGACTTCGAACGGGGCCGACTCATATTCGGGCAGTGTCGCACCTGCCACTATCCCGAGCCGGAAATGGGGCACAACAACGGGCCCAACCTGCACCGGATTTTTGGCCAGGTGGCAGGCAAGCAGCCGGGTTTCGAGTATTACAGCGAGACCTTTCGCGAGGCGGAGTTTGTCTGGACCCCACAGCTGCTGTTCCTGTGGCTGGCAGATCCGCTGGCGATGTTCCCCGACACCACCATGATGGCCCGCGGGATCCCCGATCCGCAGCAGCGGGCAGATCTGATTGCCTATCTGAAGCGCGCCTCGGTGAGAGGTGTGGAGCCGCCCCCTGAGGAATTGTTGGCCAACGAGGCGGAAGAGGAGGCCGAGCTTTGATCCCGATTCTGCGCTCCGCCCTGTACATGCCGGCGGTCAACCAGAGGGCGATGGACAAGGCCCGTGAACTACCCGTGGACGCCGTGATCTTTGACCTGGAAGACGCGGTAGCGCCCGAGAAAAAGCCCCAGGCCAGGGAGCAACTGGTAGCCCAGCTCGCTGCCGGCGGCTATGGTCCGCGGCAACTGGTGGCGCGCTGTAATGCCCTGGCCACGCCCTGGGGCGAGGCGGACATCCGGGCCCTGGCGGCGACCACAGTGACCACCCTGTGTTTTCCCAAGGTGGAGTCCGTGGCGCAGTTGCATGCGGTGTCCGCCCTGCTGGAAGAATTGCAGCGTCCGGACATCTCCCTGTGGGCGATGATCGAGACCCCGGCAGGCGTGGCCAATGTTGAGGCGATTGCCGGGTATGGCCGCTTGACAGCTCTGCTTATGGGCACGACCGACCTGGCCTACGAACTACATTTGCCACCAGACCCGTCGCGCACAGGCTTGCAGCACGCCCTGGGTCGCTGCGTGTTGGCGGCGCGCATCGCAGGCATCACGGTGCTGGATGGCGTCTACCTGGATATCACGAACGAGGACGGCCTGCGCGCTGTCTGCGAGCAGGGCCGAGCCCTGGGCTTCGATGGCAAGACCCTGATCCACCCCGGACAAATTGCGGTGACCAACGCGGTGTTCGGGCCCGATGCCGCCGCCGTGGAGCACGCACGCCAAGTCCTGGATTGCTGGGAGCAGGCTTCTGTCGCTGGCAAGGGTGTGGCCGTGCTGGAGGGCAAGCTGATCGAGACCATGCATGTGGACGAAGCACGGCGGCTGCTTGATGCTGCCGCACATATTGAGGGGCTGGAGCGGGGCGACGCGCTGCCAGGGAGCCTTCCCTAGCGTTCCGACGCCCAGCTATCTTTAGCCAGCCCCATCGCCCGCTGCACTTCCTCTACCGGGACAGTTGTCGGATCCCCTTTCTCCAGCGGGTCATAGTGAAAGACATACAGCCGCGAGGCAAATTCGGCAACCGGCAATGAGGCTTCCCCGTAGCGCTCGCCATGGCCCTGGGTCGAAGTGCGGATTCCCTGTCCCCAATCCTGGCCGCTGTCATTGTTGGGATTGAAGAAGTAGACGCGCATCACCTGATCCGGGTCGATGGCAAGGCGCTGGATGGTGATGGCATGCCAGCCAAGAAAGCGCGCGGCGCTATCGGTGACTGCGATGCCCGCTGGTTGTGGATTGATCACCGGAATGTCGCCGTTGTAGAAGGGATGATAGGAGGCATAAAAGTCTCGTATGAAGCCCTCAAAGTCCTTGAGCCCACCGGTGAAAACATCAACGGCGATGCGAAAGCCGTGCCCCACCTGATCGCCGTGGAACTCGGCATTGACCCACTTGTGGGGGTCCTCGCCGCGTCCGGCACTGCGGCGTCCCATCTCGAAGTAGATACGATCCAGATGTGGCACGGTTACCAGGGAAACGGCGTCTACCTCCACCGGCGGGTCCTTTGCCAGGCCGGCCCCGAGTTCGCGGGAGGAAATGCTGCCCCCTTCGAAGCGAATCACCACCTCGTCGTCACGTGCCGCCCACGCGACTATCCGCAGCAATTCGGCCGGTTCACTGTAGGCCCACATGGACAGGGCACGGGTAGACTGGCAGGTGGGATAATTGCCCTGGCCCACACCGAGGGGCAGGCCGAGCAGGTTGAGTACGTCCGCGAGCAGAAAGCATTCAGGTGAGCGGTCGCTGCCAAAAACGGCAATGATCTTTTCCGAGGCCGCGTCACACAGCGACAGCCTTAGCTGACGCCAGAGTGACGGTGCCACCGGCGGCGAGTACAGGATGCCGCGTTCAAGCAGCATGGCGAGGCCGTAGGCGGCCTGGCTGGTTTCGACAAAAAGGGCCTCATCGATTAGCTTGTGAATCAATGCTGAATAGCATTGATAAGCGTCGGCGCCAGTTTGGCTGAGTCCCAGGGCCGTTGGAATCAGGGCGTTCCACCGGGTTCGAAGGTAGCGAATAAAGACTGGCATGTAAGGCGAGACCAGGCCCGTCCTGTGCATTGCCTGGGCGAAAGCGATGGCTTCCTGCAGCAGCGTCGCATCGTCCATGACGGCGATCTGCTCGGCGTAGACATCGAGGCCAGGGTCATCGCGGCTGGCCTCGGTGGGGCTGAAGACCGCGCTGACGAGTTGTAGGGCATCATCCCCTGCATCCCCTACCAGCGTATTCGCAGTGTGTAGACAGGCGTCGATCTGGGTCACCATGTGTTTGACGCCCGCCACTTGAATCGGTCGTTGTGCCAGTATCCGCCACACTTCGGCGACCAGGTGTTGCAGAAGGTCTTCGTAGCCCAGGTGTTGCAGCAGGTAGTGATACAGATTCCTGACAGCGTAGCCTAGCCCGTCTGGCCGCAACCGGTCTCCCTCCTGCAGATCGCTGACCACGAGATCCAAATTCATGGCCATAAGCTGTGCGAGAAAGTGATGGGCGTGCTCTGGCGAGGTGGAGGGGTGTTGGTAGTCGCCCCTGGCTACAGCCAGCAGGCGAATCTGGCTCAGGCTCTCTACCAGGGTTGCGACCGGTTCGCCATCGCGCACCGTTCGGAAGGCTAGGGAGGGGGCCAGCGTTTGCGGATAGTCCCAGTCGCTGCCGCGGAAGAACCCGGCCGCCTCGAGGGCTGGCACACGCTGGTAAATAGCGTCCAGGCCCCCCTCTTCGAGCAGCAGTGCCCGCGCCGGCTCGAGAACATCGAACACGGGCGAGACGCCTGCGACGGCATTGGCCGCGGCAAGCTTCGCAATTGCCGCGTCGAATTGCTCCTGGTACATCGACCTCTAGACGTAGAAGTCCAGCTCCTCCTGGGATTTGAGTAGATCACGCATGGTGATCGGATCGTCACCGAAGAAGAATATCAGGCCCCAGTGGGTACCGAAGGCGGAGCGATCCGGAACCACTTCCTCGGTCGGCTCGATGAGCTCGTGGGATTCGAAATACGGGTGCTCGGTGGTTTCCTTGGGCATTTCCAGTTTGCTGACCACCCGGCGTCTTGGATACACGCCGAAGCAGCCCGCATAGCCTTTCGCGTCCACGACTTCCTTGGGAAAGAAGTCATCGACCTCCTGCTTGGTGCTCTTCGGGTCGAACACCAGCATCGACGCCTGGTAGGCACTGAAGCCGTAGGCGCGTTCAATCAGTTCGAAGGCCTTGAAGCCGGGCGGGCGATAAGCGATTTCGCCAAAGTACATCTCGCCGTCCGCGGTCACGAAATACTCCGGGTGAATCAGACCGAACTTGATGTCGAAGGTTTTGATCAGTTTTTCGATCTGCTGAGTGATCGCATTGCGCCAGCTCTCGAGTTCACTGGTGGCTGGGACAAACACCGAATAGCCAAGTGTTACGTACTCGGAGATGTTCAGGAATTTGATCTTGCCGTCATGAATCCACGCCTCGACGGCGAATTCCCAGCCGTCCAGGTGGCTTTCCATCAGCAATGGATACTCTTCGGCCGGTATCTGATCGATTTCCTCAATCTTGCGGATCATCCGGTGGCCGAGGCAGCCGGCCTTGTCGAATGCCTTGACGTGAATCGGGTCATCCGGGTCACCATCGAGCTTGAGCAGCGTCTGGTTGACTCGCTTCATGAAGCGAACAATATCTTCCTTTTCGTGCGCCTCCTCGAAGATTCCCACGCGAATACCGCCGAGCTGGGCGCGGCGCTTCATCAGCGCCTTGTCCCGGAACAGGATGGACTGACCATACATGTGCGGCTTGTCCATCAGCACGGAATTGATTGCACCTGACCATTCGACGGTTTCCTCGAACAGTGGTATCGCGACATCTACGCCCATGTCCTTGAGCGTCTGGGCAATCTCCAGGGAGCGGTCGTTCAGGCGCAAAAAATCCCAGGGGATAAACGGAATCTTGTTGGCCTCGCAGAAATCCGTGGCCCAGTTGGGTGCAACCACCACATAGCGACGATCGAATTTCTGCGCGGCCTTGATAGCATTGACGCTCCAGCCAAGCAGCGCGATGTAGCCTTTATTGGGATCCTTGGTTGTCTCAGTTCCGTTGGTCGAATCCAAAGTAGGATCAACCCAGGAGGAAAGAGCTGACGGAGCCTGTGCGTCTGAAGTCACCGACATTTTCTCTGACATAATTGACATGCATGTTCTCCTTGCGATTCTTTCGGAAACCGGCGCACGAATCGAACTGCCCTACGCACAAAAACTGATCGTGCAGCGTTTTTCGAGATTCGACAGCTCTTGACGAGCGCTGCGCCACGCTTGGCCGGAGGCCGCTGGGTGACGCGTTCGGGAGGTATCTCCCGGGTTTGACTATCCCGCGTTATAGGGCAGGATAATGACAGGCATCCAAGGATGCCCTTTTTGAGCTAGAGCGTACTTCAAGCAAGACGCTGTAAGGGAGTATAGCCGAAAAGCGGACTTTTTTCCGGTTTATCTTCATGACGGGTTTATCGTCCACACAAGCAGGGCCCGTGAAAATCCTGCTGCAGACTGCCCGGTGGATACGCGGTCAGCGCTTTACGATCACCGAACTGCCATGCCCGAACAGGCCCTGGTTGGCGGTTATGCCCACTTTGGCGCCCTGCACCTGACGGTCGCCGCTCTGGCCGCGCAGCTGCCAGGTTAGTTCGCAGACCTGGGCCAGGGCCTGGGCCGGAACCGCTTCCCCGAAGCAGGCCAGGCCGCCGGATGGGTTGACCGGTATCTTGCCGCCCACTGCAGTGTCGCCCCGGCGCAGCCACTGGGCAGCTTCTCCTCGCGGCGTCAGCTGCAGGTCCTCTATCCAGTCCAGCTCCAGCGCCGTTGAGAGGTCGTAGACTTCGGCGAGGTCGACATCCTCCGGGCCGATGCCGGCTTCCTCATAGGCTTTCACCGGTAGTGCGGCCCGGAAGCTGTGGGCATCGATGCCGGCGGCAGCCGCCGAGTCAGTGGCGATATCGGGCATTTCCACCACGGCGCTGGCGAAGCTGGGGGTAACAGTGGAGATGGCGGCGATGCGCGGGGCGTCGCCCTTGCCGATGCGTTTGGCGTAGTCCAGGCTGCAGACGATCAGGGCGGCGCCGCCGTCGCTGGTGGCGCAGATGTCCATCAGTCGCAGCGGGTCGGCGACCATGGCGGAGGCTGCTACATCCTCGGCGGTGAAGCACTTGCGGTAACGGGCGCGCGGGTTCTTGCTGCCGATCAGCGAGTTCTTGACCTTGACCGCCGCGAAGTCCTCCATAGTGTCCCCGTAAACATCCATGCGGCGGCGGGCGTACAGGGCGAAGTAGGTGGGGTTGGTGATGCCCAGATAGAAGCGCACCCAGTCCGGGTCTTCCGGGCGGTGGCCACCTGCTGGAGCAAGGAAACCCTTGGGCGTGGTGTCCGCGCCAACTACCAGCGCGACCTCGCATTCGCCCGCCAGGATCTTGTTGCGAGCGGCGGCCAGGGCCTGGGAGCCAGAGGCGCAGGCGGCGTAGGAGGTGTTGACCTCACAGCCTTGCCAGCCCAGGGCCTGGGCGAAGGTGGCGCCGGCGACATAACCGGGGTAACCGCAGCGTATGGTGGCACCGCCGGAGACAAACTTCACATCGCGCCAGGGGATGCCTGCGTCTGCCAGAGCCTCGCGGGCCGCAGCCACACCATACTCGACGAAGTTGTGTCCCCATTTGCCCCAGGGGTGCATGCCGACGCCGATAATTGCGACTTCGCTGCTCATCAGTGCTGCCCTCCCTGGCTGGCAAGTGGTCGCCACTTCCAGGTCATCTTGATGTCTTCCTCGGTCTCGTGCAGCGGTTCCAGCACCAGTTCCATCTCCATGCCCACCTTCAGATCCGTCACCTCAACCCCGGTGACCACCTGGCCGAGGACAGTCATCTGCTCCTCTTCCAGAGTTACCGCGGCAATGGTGTAGGGCTCGAACGGCTCCGCGGCAACAAACGGCGCCGGTGGCTGGTAGCAGGCGTTGGTGTAGCTCCAGATACGCCCGGTGCGGCTCAGCGGCACCTCGCGGAACTCTGTGCTGTCGCAGTCAGGGTTCTTGCAGTAGCGGTTCTGCTTGGGGAAGAAATAGGTACCACAGGCGCAGCATTGGCTGCCGATCAGCCGCGGCTGTGCGTCCAAAGTGAACCAGCCCTCAATAGCCGCAGCCAGGGGTTTGTTGCTCATGGAATGTACTCCGCTGATACGCGGCCTGCAGAGTACTATTCGCCCTGGGAGCAGGCAAGGTTGTGGCGACCGCGGCAAGCTTCTGTACAGGCAGGTATACCAATGCAGACCTCCCGGTTACCACTGTGGACCGGGCTGGGTGAAAATGGGCGCCACGATCAAAAGGGGAGCAAGCAGTATGAAATTGTACGCAATGACAGGTGGCGCCACCGGCATCGGCGGGGCCCTGCGCCAGCAGCTGCAGCGGGCGGGGCACCAGGTGATCTCCGTAGATATCAAGGAAGGCGACATCATTGCCGACCTGGCGACCACCAGCGGCCGCGAGTCGGCCCTGGCCGCGGTGCGGGCGC
>JBGTGB010000325.1:0-1618 GCA_041746975.1 Haliea sp.
CGACGGCGTGGCTGAATCTGCCGCCGCCTCTTCGTCTTCCCCCTCTCGGGCGTCCTCCTCCTCGCGCTCCGGTTTGATCGACTCCTCCAGCTTCAAGCCCAACCGCGACAGGACATCGCCGAGAGCATCGACTTCCGCTTCAATCACCAGGATGTCTGCTGTGCGAATTCGCCGGGCCGAGTGGGGCGCCGTCAGGCGCACCTCGTTGCGCACCAGGCCGACAACCTGCGCTCCGGCTTCATCCAGTGACGACTCCAGTTCGCCCAGGGTCATGCCCGATGCCTTGCTGCCCTCTACTACCCGCGCCTCGGTCAAATAGGCGTTGGTCTCAAAATCACCGGCACCCTGCTGCTTGCGCTCAGGGACCAGTTTGCGTCCCAGCAGGACCACAAACAGGACCCCGGCCACGGCGACCGCGAGTCCCACCGGGGTGAAATCGAACATGCCGAAGCCGGTGCCATCCGCCTCAGCGCGGAATCCGGACACGATCAGGTTGGGCGGTGTGCCGATCATGGTGGTCATGCCGCCAAGGATGGTGCCAAAGGCGAGCGGCATCAGCACCTGCCCCGGGGGCAGCTCGTGGCGCTTGGCCATCTGCACGGCTACGGGCATCAGCAGGGCCATGGCACCGACGTTGTTCATGAATCCCGATAGCGCCGCGCCCAGTGCGGTCAGCGCTGCCAGGCTGAGAACCGGCCCCCCGTTCTGTGGCAAGGCATTGCGTGCCAGCGCATCCACCGCCCCCGACGTTTGCAGGCCGCGACTCAGTACCAGCACGCAGGCCACGGTGATGACTGCCGGGTGTCCAAATCCGCTGAAGGCGATGTTCGGCGGGATCAGCCCGGCCAGGACGCAGGCCAGCAGCGCACCCAGTGCCACCATGTCATGGCGCCACTTCCCCCACAGGAACATGCCCACGGTGGCTAGCAGGATGGTCAGGATCAGTAGCTGGTCAGTGGTCATGGCGTGGCGACCCCCGCAGGGGAAAGTGAATCAGGTCAGCGAGCTTGCCACTTCCGCTACCACCGCGGCAAGCGCGGGGCCCTGTTCTTCCTGCAGGAAGTGACCGGCGCCGCGAATTGTCGGGTGGCTGCGGCCCCTCGCGCCGGGTATACGCTGGCGGAATACATCCGCCCAGGCCGCGGTTGCCGGATCACTGTCGCTGAAGGCGGTGATGAACGGTTTCTGCCACTGTTCCAGAAGGTGCCAGGTGCGCCGGTTTTCGGCAACGCCGGGCATGTCCTCGCGGATCGGAATCAGGTTGGGAAACTCCAGTGCCGCTGCCTTGTGGGCCGGAGTCGGGAAGGGCGCGTCATAGGCGGCGAGTACAGCCTGCGGTAGCGGCGCCACGCAGACGGCCGCGATTACCCCGGATATGGGGAGATCGGTAGCCACTCGGGTGGCCCCAACCCACTGTTCGACGATCTCTCCCGGCCAGGGCTCAACCCCGGCGGGCGGCGCCTCGCAGTTGGGCAGCAGCGTGTTCGCGGCGACCACCGCCCGGAAGCGCTCTGGCATCTGCGCCAGCACTGACAGGCCAATGGGGCCGCCCCAGTCCTGGCATACCAGGATGATGTCCTGGAGATCAAGCGTCCTGACCAGTTCCGCCATCTGGGCC
>JBGTGB010000326.1:0-12198 GCA_041746975.1 Haliea sp.
AATAACGCTTTCTTTGTAGGGTATTGCTGAGTTCTATGCCCTCGATATCAGTTTCAGTTGTGTCCAGTTCAGCGCCTGCTTCTCGCCAGCGGTGCGGTTGTAATTAAAGCGTCCCTCCTCAAGGCGTTTCGCCCAAATACAATAGCCGCTGCGATCAAAATACAGGATCTTGCGCTGCGTCTGGCGGCGATTGATGAAGACAAACAGTTGGCCGTTGAGCGGGTCTTCTCCCATCACGTTCTTCGCCATCATCGCCAGGCCGGTGAAGGACGGGAGCATATCCGTAGGCTTGGCATACAACGATATCCTGAACCGGGACTCCGGGAAGAACTTCAGCTGGTGCGCACGCGCAGTATGACACCAGCACCCAGCTCCAGCTCCAGCTCTACCCGGCAGTGGGGGTGCTCCTCAGGAGCAGGACGCGGAGCCGTCACAGCCCTGATGGACGGCGTAATATCAACAAAGGCGTCCGCCGGTAGCTCTGCAGTCAGTGCTCTCTGCCAGCGGCTGAGACAACTGGTGGCGAGCCCGTGCCGTTTGCAGAATGCTGTCTTGGTGAGGCCACTGCATTGAACTGCTCGACCAGGGATCTCTTCTGAGCCCGGGAGCGTCTTGTCCGCGACTTTGGAGCAGGCAGAGCGTGGAAAAAGGAGTCCTGAATTGAAGCCGTCATGTGTGTTCTCCTGTGGTTGACCGGGAGAACGGTATCGGAATGTCAGACTATAGAATACGACGCCTCAGAATGAGAGGTTACGAACGTATGGCATCTCTCGGAGAACTAATCCACAGCCGAAAACGACCGTTTTTTCGGCGGATGCCGTCGCGTACCCCTCGGTTGGACCTATCGGCGAATAATCGCCGCGTGCGCGAAAAACCTGCCGTTCCGGACCCGACCCACTAGCGGTCGCCCAAGGATGGAACATGCCGCCCGAAACCCTCCATTTGGTCAGCGCAGGTCCTAGCCGATCATCCACTAGTGTAAGGGCCTTTGCCCGGTAGCATCGTGATCAGGCCGCGGCTTACCACGTCGTGAAATATGGTAAAGTGATCCTCTTCCTCGGCCACTACGCTGCTGATGTTTAGACTGGGATATTTGCGGCTTTTTAGCCGCGCTTCGAAGCGCCTCATATCACCGACAAGATTGACGTTCTTGTAATGCCGTTGGGTTGAACCCGGCTGTTCGTAGCTGCCAGCCACCATGATGATGTTCGCCGGTAAATCCCGGTGCCTGACCGCGTACGCCTCCTCGACGCGTTCCATTACACCATCATCAAAAAAGAGAGAGGGCGAGCCTAGGACATAGTTTTGAAACATGCCGGGGTTGGTGAACAGGGTGTGCAGTCCGAACAAGCTACCGTAAGAATGGCCAATAAAGGTCTTGCGGTTCATGTCGGCTCGGTAGGTGTTGGCGATGAGCGGGAAGACCTTGGTCTCGATGTAGTCCTGGTAAGCCTGTGCCTCGCCATAGGCTACAGAGCTGTACATGTTAGTATTGGAATCGGGGCGTTTTGGCACTGTCGGCGTGTAGTCACGGCTACGGCTATGCATGGGCTTAACGTCCGGGTCATGGACGAGGCCGACGAGAATGAAGTCCTCGATGTTCCGACCACGCTGACCGGTGAAATTGCGCACACCGCGGGTTATAGAGAAGGCGAAATTAGGGTCAGTTACGAACACCACCGGCAGCGGCTTGTTCGACTTTTCATAGGAGGCGGGAAGATCTATCCAAACTTGGTATCGCCTTCCGGACGCGGAGGGTAGCTCGTGAACGACACTCGTCGGATACTGAACTTTCGGCAGCGCCAGATCAGCGTTGGTTAGGCTCACTTGATCCGCCGAATTGGCTGCGGATCCGCATCCGGAGAGCAACAACCCGGTGGCGAGAACTGCGGCGAGGGATGATCGACAGCTCTGGATCGTAGCCGAAGCGGAAAGTCCTAATTTCCAAAACCGAAGTGTCTTGGCTGCTGCTAATTTCTCACCGATCATTATAACGTCCTGTAAAGATGAGGGCGCGTAACTTGCTCCATAAGAGAGTGCAATGTCGATCCTCGCCTACGCCTTCTGAAGTCTGCCAGTCTGCGACCGACCCAATTGTCGATGTAAGACGCACCAAGCTGCAAGTATACGACAGAATTGAAGCCATCATGTGTACTCTCCTGTGGTTGACCAGGAGAACGGTATCGCGATGTCAGACTACAGAATACGAAGCCTCAGAATCAGCGGTTACGTTTGAGTGCAGTCAATTGCATGAGATTATAGGAGGCGATGGCGACCGTACTACCAACAGTAAACGACCTGAAGTACGCACCTCCCGGTAGGAAAATCTGATCACTGCCAATTGTCCGTGAGCATGGGCATGGCGTACAGGAAGCACTTCCATATCAGCCGAACCAAGGATTTTGGCCGCTGAATTACTGCCATAACTGTAACAAAGCATCTGGGGATGCATCCTAGACACGAAATTCGATGGAGTGCATGCGGGATGGTCTTTTCTGGGCTTCAACTCATTGCGCGGAACATAGCTCTTGCCGACCGTGCCTTAGAAAGGAGGACACTGTGGACCGCTGCACTGTCCACGTTCGCCCTCTTGGCTTCGGGGACCCAAGCGGAATGGCCGATACCAACGGGCCAGACTCTCTTGATGGAGGTGAGACCAGAGGTTTATTGGCGGGAAAGCATCTCCGGTGGACCGGGCAAGGACGGTATTCCCTCCATCGACAGACCGAGATTCATCTCTGCCGAAAAGGCCGACGAGGATCTCGATGAGGAAGACATAGTCATGGGTGTCTACCATCGTGGAAAAGCCCGAGCCTATCCGCAATCGATTCTTGTCTGGCACGAGATCGTCAACGATACCATCGCCGGCACCAATATTGCGGTGACCTATTGTCCGCTGACGGGCACGGGAATGGGATTTCTGCGGGGAGACACCGAACTGGGCGTCTCCGGTCGACTCGTGAACAGCAACATGTTGATGTACGATCGTGCGACTGACACTCATTGGCCACAGATTGTCGCCACCGGCGTCCACGGACCGTTGATGGGGCACAGTCTGGAAGAGATACGAGTCGTGTGGAGCACTTGGCAGCGCTGGCAAGACCGTCATCCCAACACTGACGTCCTGTCGGAACGTACCGGTCACGCCCGCAATTACCGGCGAGATCCGTATGGTAGTTACAATCCGACAGGCGGCTACTACGCGGAACGCTCGCGACCGATTATGCCGGTGATGAATACGCCGCCGCGGCGAAGCTACCCTCCGAAACGGGTGATTTTCGGATTTCGTACTGCCACAGAAGCGGTGGCTGTCGACAAGCAGGTGCTCGCTCGCGAGGGCATCCTGCGCTACCAAGGGGAAGGCCACGACTTTCTGATCATTCATGATGCCGACCTCGATACGGCATGGGTGTTGCGTTCCAACCAGGGGGGGCTGCCCAGAGAGATGAATATCAACGATCTCCATTTCACCCCCGACGGTCCGGCGGGAAAAGCTCTTCGCGGTCTGACACCGGTGAATGGTTTTGAGGCGTTCTGGTTTGCCTGGTTTGCCTTTTACCCCAACACGGTACTAGTGGATGGGTAGAGTCAGAGGATTCCAAAGTATTGCCCTCGCTATTGGGCTCGTCTATGGGGTTTTCTATCTCTATGCAATCGGTGACGTTCGCGTCACCGGGCCACCGGGATGGAATGCCTACATTGCAGAGGTGTCCCTGGAACGCGCGCTGCGCGCCCGCTCCACTATGATGTTTGAGGCGGTGGCCGTTATCGAAGCCGGCTACCTGATCTGGCTGATAAGCCCGGTAAACCTGTTGCTAGCCGGTTTGCTGAGCGGACTTCTCGCTGCCAATGTCCACGGGGCACTCTATCTTCGCACCCAGGAACAGACCTGTCGCACTGGAAACGGCCTGATCGCCGGCGCGTTACCGGCCCTTCTCGCCGGCGGCGCCTGCTGTGCGCCAAGCCTTATTCTGATGTTGAGCATTCCCGCTGTCGCCGTCCTCGGCGCATTCTTCGGTTGGTTAGTGATAGTTTCGCTGCTGGCACTCGGGCTTAATCGCCTTTGGCAGCACCACAAGGGCGCCCCCAATCTCATTGGACGCAGGCGCGGCCGAGAGTTGACCTGACACAAGGCGCTGCCGGCTGAGCCGGGCACCTGCCTATGCACTGGGACTCGCCTTCAGACCAGGCCATCCGCGACAGTAAGTAGGCGCTGCAACAGATCCATCAAGGGGCCTGCTCGTCTGGAATCGAAATCCGGCGGGCTTTTTCGTTCCTCCATATAGCAGGATTGGGCAATTTCCAGTTGCAGTGCATGAATCCCGGCGGCTGGCGCGCCATAATGCCGGGTGATGTAGCCACCCTGGAAGCGGCCATTGAATATCGTGCGGAAATTCCCGTCCGAGCGTGCGCTATCATAAACCGCGGCTGCAATGCCCGGGTCACAGGAATCCCCCCCCGCTGTACCGAAATTCAAATCCGGCAACTTCCCGTCGAACAGGCGCGGTACCTGGCTCCTGATGGAGTGCGCATCCCAGAGCAGGACCCTGTTGTGCTGCCCTCGCAGCCGGTTCAACTCCCGGCGCAGTTGATCATGGTAAGGCTGCCAGTACAGGCGGCGACGGCGTTCAATTTCCAGGGCATCGGGGAACTGCCCTGAAGGATAGAGCGGGGTTCCATCAAACAGGGTCGTGGGGCACAGCTCGGTCTCCGCACGGCCCGGATAAAGTTTTTCGCCTTGCGGCGAACGATTGAGATCTATCACGTAACGGGAATATCGGCCAACAATCATGCCGATGCCCATGCGGGACGTAAAGTCATACAACCGGTCAACAAACCAGTCCGTGTCCGGCAGGCTGTTTGCACTCTCGCTCATGCCGGCACGGATAGCATCGGGGATCAGCGTACCTGCGTGGGGCACACTGATCAGCAGGGGTGCCTGTCCAAACTCATAGGTGTAGACATCGCTCATTTTTCGCATTCCGGGGCGAGAAACCGTCCTGTCAAGGCGGGGAACATGTCTGACAAAACAAGCGCCGCCACAGCTTCAATATCTGGAGAAAACTGGCGGTCGCGGTCATAGAAGGGCGCTGCCGCGCGCAATGTGCGATGCACCTCCTGCAGGATCGGCGATGTCTTTTGCGGTGCATGAAAGTCAATGCCCTGCGCTGCTGCGAGCAGCTCAATCGCAACAATATGCACTGAGTTCTCCACCATTTCCATCAATCTGCGGCCCGCAAATGTCGCCATGCTGACATGATCTTCTTGATTGGCTGATGTTGGGAGACTGTCCACGCTCGCGGGATGGGCCAGGCTTTTGTTCTCAGAGGCCAGCGCCGCCGCGGTGACGTGGGCAATCATGAAGCCCGAATTAAGCCCGCTGTGGGCGACGAGAAAGGCTGGCAATCCACTCATTTTGGGATCGACCATTATCGCCGTCCGGCGTTCCGAGAGCGCACCTATTTCAGCGATGGCCAGCGCGAGGGTATCGGCGGCGAATGCAACTGGCTCAGCGTGAAAATTGCCCCCGGAGATCACATCACCACTGTCTGGGAATATCAGCGGGTTATCGGTGGCGGCATTGGCTTCGATCACCAAAGTCCGCGCCGCATTGTTCATCAAATCCAGACAAGCGCCCATCACCTGCGGCTGACATCTGAGAGAATATGGATCCTGTACACGTTCACAGTTGATATGGGATTCCACAATTTCGCTATTGTCGAGCAACTGCAGATAGGTTTTGGCAACCCTGATCTGGCCGGGCTGACCGCGTGCCTCATGAATGCGTCGGTCAAAGGGTGCTTTGCTGCCCTTCAGTGCATCAGTGGCAAGCGCGCCGGCAGCCACTGCAGCAGAAAATAGGCACTCACCCTGAAACAGAGCCGCCAATGCCAGGGCGGTGGACACCTGGGTACCATTCAGAAGCGCGAGGCCTTCCTTGGGACCAAGCGTAAGAGGGGCAATACCATGCTGCTCAAGCGCATCCGCAGCGGGCATGATCTCCCCGCCCCGGAGTATCTGGCCTTCACCGAGAAGCGCCAACGTCATATGAGCCAGGGGGGCGAGATCTCCGGACGCACCAACCGACCCCTTGGACGGGATTGCCGGAACAAGTCCGGCGTTGTGGACGGCGACAAGCGTATCGATGATTTCGACGCGCACTCCTGAATAGCCACGCGCGAGGCTCAGAATCTTAAGCGAGCAAATCAAACGTACAATCGGCTCAGGCAGTAAACTGCCAACGCCTGCACAGTGAGATAAAACCAGATTCCGCTGGAGCTGTTCCAGTTGATCCGAAGGAATACGGGTCTGCGCCAGCAGCCCGAACCCCGTATTGATCCCATAGGCCACCCTGTTCTCGTCTACGATATTGCGAACCACAGCCCGGGCCGCGATCACACCGGCGCGTGCGGTGGGGTCGAGCGCAATCTTTACGGAATTCTGATAGATGCTCCGCAGGTGAGATAGGGTGGCTTCACCCGGTTTCAGTAGAACGGTTTCTCCTTTCATCCCAGCTTTTCCCTCACCGCTTTATCATGGGTAGATTCAGCTCATGCTCCCCGGCACAGATGATAGCTTCGCTATAGCCGGCATCCGCATGACGGATAACGCCCATGGCCGGGTCGTTCCACAATGTACGCCCGATCCGCCGCGCGGCATCCTCGGTGCCGTCACACAAAATGACGAGGCCCGCGTGTTGGGAGTAACCCATACCGACTCCACCGCCATGGTGCAGTGAAACCCAGGTCGCACCGCTGGCTGTCGCCACCAGCGCATTCAGCAAGGGCCAATCGGACACGGCGTCGGAACCGTCTCGCATTGCCTCGGTCTCCCGGTTCGGGCTAGCCACCGACCCGGCGTCCAGATGATCCCGCCCAATGACCACCGGGGCCGACAACTCGCCGCTCGCTACCATCTCGTTGAAAGCGAGACCAAGCCGGTGCCTCTGTCCCAGCCCGACCCAGCAGATTCGCGCAGGCAGTCCCTGAAAACTTATCCTGGCGCGCGCCATATCCAACCAGTGGTGGAGATGGAGGTCATCAGGGATGAGCTCCTTGACCTTGGCGTCCGTTTTGTAGATGTCCTCCGGGTCGCCACTCAATGCAACCCAGCGGAAAGGACCGATACCCCGACAAAACAGTGGGCGAATATACGCCGGTACAAATCCCGGAAAACTGAATGCATCCTCGACTCCCGCCTCCAGGGCGACCTGCCGGATGTTGTTTCCGTAGTCGAATACAGGAATACCCATACGATGGAAGGCCAGCATGGCACGCACATGCGTGCCCATGGACTGTTTGGCCTCGCGCACCACACGTCCAGGGTCGGACTGCTTCAACGTGTCCCACTGTTCGAGTGTCCAGCCGGAGGGGAGATAGCCATTTAGCGGATCGTGGGCAGAGGTCTGATCAGTAACCGCGTCCGGATGAATGCCAAGCTCGACCATCTCCGGCAAGATATCGGCGGCATTGCCGAGAAGTCCCACCGAGACAGGTTTGCCCTCGGCCTTCGCCCGATCGATCAGTTCCAGAGCTTCGGGCAGACTGTCCGCTCTCTTGTCGATATAGCCGGTTCGCAAGCGGAAATCGATACGGCTGGACTGGCACTCTACTGCCAACATGGAGGCCCCCGCCATGGTAGCGGCCAGCGGTTGGGCGCCCCCCATACCCCCCAGGCCAGCGGTGAGGATCCACCTGCCATTAAGATTGCCACCAAAATGCTGGCGCCCCATCTCGACAAAAGTCTCATAGGTACCCTGGACGATCCCCTGACTCCCGATGTATATCCATGACCCGGCCGTCATCTGGCCGAACATCATCAGGCCCTTGGCGTCCAGTTCATTGAAATGCTCCCATGTTGCCCAGTGGGGAACCAGATTGCTGTTGGCGATCAGTACGCGGGGGCATCGGCATGCGTCTTGAGAACAGCCACCGGCTTGCCAGACTGGATTAGCAGCGTCTCGTCCGCTTCAAGAACAGTCAGGCTTTTGCATATCTGATTGAAACACTCCCAGTTCCGCGCGGCGCGCCCAATCCCACCATAGACCACAAGGTCCTCGGGACGCTCGGCCACGTCCGGGTCCAGATTATTCATCAGCATGCGCAAAGGCGCTTCGGTGGCCCAGGATTTCGCGGTGAGCTTGTCACCTCTTGAAGCCCGGATTATGCGATCATTTTTCATAGTAGTCATTTATTTACCTAGACATGTCTATACAACAAGAATTTGAGCTACCCCATCTCCCGGGCCTCGGCTGAACCCGTATCCCGGTTAGGGGCGGAACCTCCCGGAAAGCTCGAAGCGCGAGCCGGGATGGTGAAGCAACACATGGGTAACCGGTTTTCCTTCCGACCATGTGAGACGCTCCAGGAGGAGGCAGGGTTCCGCTTCCTCCATCTGCAGGCGCTCCCTTATGAAAGCGGTGGGCATGCAGGCCCGCACCGTGTGCTCAGCCTCCTGTAAATGAATCGATTTGAGCAGGTACTCACCTGGCGTCGTCTTATGGAAGTCGACTGCGCCATAGCCGGGCGCCATCGCGGGATTGACATACCGCTGCTCCAGCTGGATGGGTATACCCTGCTCAAAATGTACAACGACGGTTCGAAACACCGCGTCCCCTGAGCGCAGGCCCAAGCGTTGCGCGATGTCGCCTGGAGCCGGGATGCTGTCATTGGTGATCAGCTCCGCCGAATAGGAGTGTCCGCGCGCCTCGACATCCTCGGCGATATTGTGCACTTCCACCAACTGGCCCCTGGACTTGAAATCGGCAACAAACGTCCCTACGCCGGTCACCCTGACGAGATACCCCTCTTCGGTCAGTTCCTTGAGCGCGCGATTGGCGGTCATCCGGGAGATATTGAATTCCTTTACCAGATCATGCTCCGACGGCACGCGCTCACCAACAGCAAGCTCGCCGCCCATGATTCGGCCAAGCACGCGCTTCTTCACCATCGCATACAGTGGGCCAACCTTGTCTGCCTGCTTTTTACCCTGAAATGTCATCTTCTCACAGTGCTTCTATCACCCGTTCCTGAACCTGCCGGTATCGGTCAGCGACCCTCATCTCCGACTTGTGGCTTCCATTACGAATACGCCAGATACCACCCACCATGACATGGCGCACCGGATTGAGATTACTGGCAAAAATCATCGTATCGATAATACTCGCGGGAGAGCGTCCCGCAAGCTGTGGCGACGTTCCGTCGAGCACAACGAGATCGGCCCGTGCCCCGGTTGCGATACGCCCAATCGGACGACCTGTAACATTGGCAGCAGAAGAGTATAACCCGCGCAGGAGCGCTGCCCCGGTACTTTCGTTCCCAATCGCCATCACATTTCTTTCCTGGAGGTGCAACCGCTGAACATATTCCAGCCAGCGCAACTCTTCCCACGGGCTGACACAAACGTGACTGTCGGAACCAATCGCAATGCCTCCACCCTGCTCATGGTAGCCTTGAGTCGGACATATCCCGTCGCCCAGATTACCCTCGGTGCTGGGACACACTGCGATTGTCGCTCCTGTTGCAGCCAATGCCAAATATTCTGCTTTAGAGATATGAGTCGCATGCACAAGAGTCCAGTTTTCGTCGACCTGTGCATGATCGAGCAACCAGGCAACAGGCGTTGTCCCGAGATGGTGCAGCGATGCATCCACTTCGGCCTGCTGCTCGGCTACATGGATATGAAATGGGCCTCCAGCTTGATTGTGCCATGATGCCAGAAGTGCCTCCAGCGCGTCCGGGGGAACGGCCCTCAAACTGTGCGCGGACAGACCCGTGGCGAAATCCGGCTTGTCGCCAACCACGTCGTCCACCGCTTGCCATATGCGCAACAAAGACTCAACTGTTTGGCCGAAACGCTTTTGACGCCTGTCGAGAGGCCGACCGTCGAAGTCTGCGGTCATGTAAAGTACGGGAATATGCGTCAGTCCTATCCCGCTCTCCTGCGCGGCATCGACAGTGGCCAGTGACATGATAGCGGGATCATCATAGGCAGTGCCATCCGGCTGGTTGTGCAGGTAATGGAACTCCACCAGCGAGGTATAACCATGTTTCAGCAGTTCGATGTGTAGATGGGCGGAAATATCGCGCTGATCCTCCGGTGTTATCAGCATCGCGGTCTTGTACATGATCTCGCGCCAGGTCCAGAACGTGTCGCGCGCGTTTCCCCTGTATTCCGCGAGTCCCGCCATGGAGCGCTGGAAAGCGTGACTATGGGCGTTGACGATTCCGGGAATACAGAGAGTAAAGTGCTCTCCCGCAGCGATCGCTTGCTCGCGTTCCGTCGCCGAGACGGACCGCACCGATGCAAACGCCCCATCGGCGCCGACATCGATTGCTACGTCACTGGTCCAACCCTGCGGTAAGAGAGCGTGGTCACAAAAGTAATGGGTCATGCGGCCTAATCACACATCGCTCAGTTGTCTATACATGTCATGATAGCTAACATGAGGGCACTTTCAAAGGATTTATCCGGACGAGATCGGATACGTCACCCAAGGGAGCGAAAGAACGATGAAGACTGCCGATCTTGCCTATACAGACGTCAACCTGATCACGCTTGCCCCTGGCAGAGGATGGGGCGTTATCCGCGATGGTGCCATGACGGTATCCGGAGACCGTATCAAATGGGTCGGTCGAAAAAGTGATCTGCAACACACCCGAGGACAAGAGCCTATTTCCTGCAACGGATTGTGGATGACTCCTGGACTGGTGGACTGCCATACTCACCTTGTATACGGCGGCAATCGCATCGGTGAGTTCGAGAGACGACTCGCCGGCGAGTCCTATGCTGACATCGCGGCGTCCGGCGGTGGCATTCAGGCTACTGTCGAGGCCACACGCAAGGCGGACGAAGAATCTCTCTATCGGTCTGCACGCGCGCGCCTTGAGCACTTCCTCCGCGACGGTGTTACTACCATCGAGATAAAGTCCGGCTATGGCCTCGATATAGAGACTGAAATGAAAATGCTGCGCGTCATCCGCCGTCTGCGCGAGACTCTGCCAATAGATGTCCGGGGAACGTTTCTGGGCGCACATTCGATTCCCCCGGAATACGCCAGCGAGCGGGCCGGATATATCGCACTGTTGTGCAATGAAATGATACCTCTTGTTGCCGCCGAGGGGCTTGCCGATGCCGTTGACTGTTTTTGCGAGCATATGGCATTCACGCTTGACGAGACCCGCAGGATTCTGGAAGCCGCACAGGCTGCAGGCCTTGCAACCAAAGTCCATGCGGAACAACTTTCACGTACCGGAGGTGCCAGCCTGGCCGCAGAAATAGGCGCGCTATCTGCCGACCATCTTGAATATGTCAATGAGAGCGATATCGCGGCGATGGCGAGCGCGGGCACCGTGGCCGTCCTGCTGCCAGGGGCTTTCTACACCTTGAGGGAAACCAGAACGCCGCCTATCGAGACCTTCCGGGCTCTCGGTGTTCCCATGGCAATCGCGTCGGACAGCAATCCGGGGTCATCGCCAGTGTTGTCCTTGAGGCAAATGATGAACATGGCCTGCGCAGTCTTCGCCATGACTCCGCTTGAAGCTCTGCAGGGGGTTACCGTTCATGCGGCGAAAGCACTAAATCTACATGACAGGGGTATACTGGCCGCCGGCATGCGCGCGGATTTCGCCCTGTGGGACATTACCGCGCCTGCCGAGCTGGCCTATTTCATTGGCGGGCAGCTTTGCAGGGAGCGCGGCTTCATGGGGAGACTGGCGACTACCGACACGGAAGACGCCGACCAGAGGCAACGTTCATGAGCTACTTGTTGATCACTTTCCAGAGATGGGTGTAGCGGTACTGGCGCCGCATCTCGTCACTCATCTCCATGACGCGCACATGCTTTTTGATTCCTGCCCCTTCGAGCATCCGGTTCATGAAATTGTACAACGCCGTTACACTGATGATATCAAACAGGGCATCCTCGCTATACCCAACGTCATAAATCGCATCAGCATCCGCCTGTGTCATCCCCGCCGGATCTCTGGTCAGGCGACGGACATAACCCAGGACCGGTTTGAACCGCTCCGGCATCTCGGGGTGATCAATATCAACCTTCATGTCACCAAAAATCCCCGGGTCGACTCCCCATGCCGTCGCGTGCGCAAGATGTGCGTGGAAGCAATAGTGGCACTCATTCAATGACGAGACATAGGCCGCAATCAACTCTCTCTCTCCTTCAGACAGTTCAGATTCGGA
>JBGTGB010000327.1:0-7236 GCA_041746975.1 Haliea sp.
TGCAGGCGGCGGATTTCCGCCATGCAGTCGCGGATGGCGCCCACGCCGGGAAAAACCACCCGGTCGGCGGCGCGAATCTGTGCGGCATCGTGGGTGACTACGACCTTGTCGGCGCCGACGTGGGCCAGGGCGCTGGCCACCGAGTGCAGATTGCCCATGCCATAGTCGATAACTGCGACGGTGCCGCTCACGGCTTTACAGTACACCCTTGGTCGAGGGAGTGATGCCGGCCATGGCAGGGTCCGCGGCCAGGGCCATGCGCAGGGCACGGCCAAAGGCCTTGAACACGGTCTCGATCTGGTGGTGGCTATTGTCGCCGCGCAGGTTGTCTATATGCAGGGTGACCTGGGCGTGATTGACGAAGCCCTGGAAGAACTCCTGGAACAGGTCCACATCGAAACCGCCAACCTGGGCGCGTGTGAAGGGGATGTGGTAGACCAGCCCGGGGCGGCCGGAGAAATCCACCACCACCCGGGACAGCGCTTCATCAAGGGGCACATAGCTGTGGCCGTAGCGGACGATACCCTTCTTGTCGCCTACCGCCTTGGTGAAGGCCTGGCCCAGGGTGATGCCGATATCCTCTACCGTGTGGTGGTCGTCGATATGCAGGTCGCCCTTGGCAACGATATCCAGATCCATCATGCCGTGACGGGCAATCTGGTCCAGCATGTGCTCCAGGAAGGGAATACCGGTGTCGAATTGCACCTGTCCGGAACCGTCCAGATTCACCATGGCGGTGATTCGGGTTTCCAGGGTATTGCGAGTGACGCTGGCCTTGCGCTCGGACATGCTGTGCTCCAGAACCTGCACTGGCGGATGGGAGCCGGGGCGAGGCCCGGAAAAGCGCGCCATTATAGAAGAAAGCGGGGGCGAATTCACCGTCATATCCCTGCAGGAACTGTGTCACCCGGGCAACGGACAAGGCGCGGGCCCGACTGCTAAACTGCGGGGCGCCTTATGCCGTAACAATACCGGTTGCGCTGCATCCAAACATGGAGATTGCAGCTGCCATCCAACGCCAACCGACAAGGACCAGAAACTGATGCACGCCACCCTGCCCCTGCTCGAAGCGACTGATTTCCCCCTTCTCAAACGGGGCGAGCTGCAGACCCTGCAGGTGAACCTGGGCTACCTGTGCAACCAGACCTGCGTCCACTGCCACGTAAATGCCGGCCCCACTCGCACCGAGATGATGGACGATGAGCACATCGCCCTGATTCCCCAGGTGCTCAAGGCCCGCAACATCGAGCTGCTGGACCTGACCGGTGGCGCCCCGGAGATGCACCCCCGCTTCCGCGACCTGGTGGCCGCGAGCAGCGCGCTGGGGGTGACAGTGATGGACCGCTGCAACCTGACCATACTGCGGGAGCCGGGCTACGAGAGCATGGCCGAATTTCTGGCCCAGCACCGGGTCGAGATCATCGCTTCCATGCCCTGCTATTCTCCGGCGAATGTGGACCAGCAGCGGGGCGATGGCGTGTTCGACAAGAGTATTGCCGCACTGCAGGAGCTGAATGCCCTGGGCTATGGCAGGGCCGGCAGCGGCCTGACCCTGAACCTGATCTACAACCCGCTGGGGCCCAGCCTGCCACCGGACCAGCAGGCCCTGGAAGCGGACTACAAACGCGAGCTGTACCAGCACTTCGGGATCGAATTCAACGCCCTGTTCACCCTTGCGAACATGCCCATCAAGCGGTTTGGGAGCACCCTGATCTCCAAGGGCCAGTTCGGCGCCTACATGCAGCTATTAAAAGATGCCTATCAACCCCAAAATCTGGAGTCGGTGATGTGCCGCTCACTGGTGAGCGTGGACTGGCGGGGCTACCTCTACGACTGCGACTTCAATCAGCAGCTGGACCTGCCACTGCCGGGGGCCGGCCCCCGCCCGCATCTGCGCAGCCTGCTGGGCACGGATATCAGCGGCCGGGAAATCCGCATTGCGGATCACTGCTACGGCTGCACCGCGGGCCAGGGCAGCAGCTGCGGTGGCGCGCTGAACTCATGAACAAGAAGCTGTTATTGCTCATCGGCGTAGGCGCCGTGGTGCTGGGCTTTTTCGCCCTCGGCCTGAACGACTACCTGACTCTGGACCAGCTCAAAGCCAGCCAGGCCCGCTTCGGCGAGCTGCTGGAGCAATACCCGATACTGGTGCCCGCGGCCTACTTTGTTATCTATGTCATTGTCACCGCCCTGTCGCTGCCCGGTGCGGCCATCATGACCCTGGCGGGTGGCGCCCTGTTCGGACTCTGGCAGGGCCTGCTGCTGGTGTCCTTTGCCTCCAGCATCGGCGCCACCCTGGCCTTCCTGGTGGCGCGCTTCCTGCTGCGCGATACCGTAGAGCGGCGCTTCGGCGAACGCCTCAAGGCCATCGACCGGGGCATCGAGCGCGACGGCGCCTTCTACCTGTTTACCCTGCGCCTGGTACCCATTTTTCCCTTCTTTATTATCAACCTGGTGATGGGCCTTACCCGGCTGCGCATCTGGACCTTCTACTGGATCAGCCAGGTCGGCATGCTCGCGGGCACGGCCGTGTACGTGAACGCCGGCACCCAGCTGGCGGCGATAGAGCGGGTCGGGGATATCCTGTCGCTGGAACTGCTGCTGTCCTTCGTGCTGCTGGGGATTTTCCCCTGGATTGCCAAGGCCATTGTCGCGGTCGTGCAGAAGAGGCGGGTCTACAAGCCCTGGCAGAAGCCGCAGAGCTTTGACCGCAACCTGGTGGTGATCGGCGCTGGGGCAGGAGGGCTGGTATCCGCCTACATCGCCGCGGCGGTGAAGGCCAAAGTCACCCTGGTGGAAGCGCACAAGATGGGTGGCGACTGCCTCAACTACGGTTGCGTGCCCAGCAAGGCCCTGATCAAGAGTGCCAAGGTGGCCCAGCAAATGCGCCACGCCGACCAGTACGGGCTGGAGCCGGCAACGCCGCAGTTCAGCTTTCGCGCGGTGATGGCGCGGGTATACCGGATTATCGCCGAGGTGGAGCCCCACGACAGCGTCGAGCGCTATACCGGCCTCGGGGTGGAAGTCCTGCAGGGCTACGCGAAGATCATCGACCCCTGGACCGTGGACATTGCCCTGAACGACGGCGGCAGCCAGGGCCTGACCACCCGGGCGATCGTGATTGCCGCGGGCGCGGCGCCGCTGATCCCGGATCTGCCGGGGCTGGAGGAGGTGGGCTACGTCACCAGCGATACGATGTGGGACGCCTTTGCGGAGCTGGATGCTCCGCCCCGACGCCTGGTGGTGCTCGGCGGAGGGCCCATCGGCTCCGAGCTGGCCCAGGCTTTTGCCCGTCTGGGCTGTGAGGTGAGCCAGATCGAGCGTGGCGACCGCATCCTGCACAAGGAGGACAGGGAAGTCTCCGAGCTGGCACGGCAGGCGCTGGAGCGCGATGGGGTACAGGTGCTGACCGGCCACGAAGCCCTGCGCTGCGAGCGCGCCGGTGAGCGCAAGCTGCTGGTGGTGAGCCACGCGGGAGAGGAAACAACCATCGAGTTCGACCAGCTGCTGGTGTCCGTCGGGCGCAAAGCGCGGCTCACGGGCTATGGCCTGGAGGAGCTGGGCATACCCACTGACAAAACCGTCGCGACCAATGAGTATCTGGAAACCCTATACCCGAACATCTACGCGGCCGGCGATGTTGCCGGGCCCTACCAGTTCACCCACACCGCCGCCCACATGGCCTGGTACGCGGCGGTCAACGCCCTCTTCGGCCAGTTCAAGCGCTTCAAGGTGGACTACTCGGTGATTCCCTGGACCACCTTTATCGACCCGGAAGTGGCGCGAGTGGGCCTGAGCGAAGAGGAGGCGAAGGAACGCGGCATTGCATTCGAGGTCACCCGCTTCGAGCTGGCGGAACTGGACCGGGCCATAGCCGAGAGCGCCACCAGCGGCTTCGTCAAGGTACTGACCGTGCCGGGCCGGGACCGCATTCTCGGCGCCACCATCGTCGGCAGCCACGCTGCCGAACTGCTGGCGGAATTCGTGCTGGCGATGCGCCACGGCCTGGGGCTGAACAAGATTCTCGGCACTATCCACACCTACCCGACCCTGGCGGAGGCCAACAAGTACGCCGCTGGGGAGTGGAAGAAAGCCCACGCCCCCGAGCGCGTGCTGCGGTGGCTGGCACGCTACCACCAGTGGCGGCGCGGGGCGTGATAGCAAAAGCGTTCACGGCAGTTGCTGCCCTGCTGCTGATGATCCAGCCGGCCTTCTCCTTTGATCACGGCCACGAGCCGTTTGCCCAGGTACTTGCCAGCCATGTGCAGTGGCAGGTGAGCGGCAGCAACAGCGTGGTGGACTACGCCGCGCTGCAGGCGGCGCCCGAAGCCTTGGAGAGCTATCTCGAAGAACTGAGCGCTGTAGAGGCTGCTGAGTTCGAGCGCTGGCCAGCGGAAGAGCAGCTCGCCTTCCTGATCAACGCCTACAACGCCTTCACCCTCAAACTGATCGTAGACCATTACCCGCTGGACTCCATCCGCGATATCGGTAGCTTCTGGCAAAGCCCCTGGAAACTCCGCTTCTTCACCCTGCTGGGGGAAGAGATGCACCTGGACCAGATCGAGCACGGGTTCATTCGCGAGCCCGGTCGCTACGACGAGCCGCGCATCCATTTCGCGGTCAACTGCGCCTCCATCGGCTGCCCGGCCCTGCGCCCGGAGCCTTTTACCGCCGCGGAGCTGGAAGTCCAGCTTGAGGACAGTACCCAGCGCTTCCTCGGCGATACCAGCCGCAACCGCTATCGCGACGGCAGTGTGGAGGTGTCATCGATCTTCAAGTGGTACCGGGAGGATTTCGAGCGCGGCTGGCGCGGCGCCGATAATCTGGGTGCCTTTCTTGCCCTGTATGCGGATGCGCTGGAGCTGGACGCGGAGGCGCGGCCTCGAGTGGCAAGCGGTGCGGTGAAAATCCGTTTTCTCGACTATGACTGGAACCTCAACCGCGCCGACTAACCGCCCGTCCCGCCGACATGGCGCCGGAGGAATGCGTCCGCCTCCGGCAGCGCCGTGCCCACCGTGATAAAGGTCAGAATATGGCCGCGCCAGGGCTGGCGTTCCAGCGTAACCCGCACGTCCTCAGCGGCGAGGGCAGCGACGAAGTCCTCGGCGTGGTCTATCGTCACCAGGGTATCGCGAGTGCCGTGGAACAGCAGGAAGGGCGGTGCACCCGGGTGTACCCGGGTCACCGGGGAGGCGGCAGCGAAGGTTTCCGGAATCTCGTTGATGAACCCGCCGAGGAACTGGGGTACCAGCTTGCCGGCGGGGTATTTGCGCAGGTCCATGGGTGCCCCGCCCGCGACCACCGCGGCGGGCCGGGTGGTGTCTCCACCCCAGGGCTCATCCAGGTCATTCCCGGTTCCAGCTACCAGCGCCATGAGGCTCACCAGGTGCGCTCCGGCGGAATAGCCGAAGGCGGCGATGCGCTCCCGGTCCAGCTTCAGACGTCCGGCCTCCCGGTGCAGCCAGTGCATGGCCTGCTGCAGGTCGTGCACCTGGGCGGGGTACAGCGCCGCGGGAGCGAAGCGGTAGCTGACGTTCATGACTACATAGCCCAGGCCCACATAGTAGCTGGCCAGACGGTCCATGTCCCCGCGACTGCGGCCCTCCCAGCCGCCGCCGTGGACCATCAACATGCCCGGGAACGGCCCGTCGCCCTGGGGCTGATAAACATCCGCTTCCAGAGGCTCGGGCCAGTCCGCCGGGGTATAAACCAGGGTATTCACCGCTTCTGGCGCCTGCTTCTGCCCCAACACAACGCCGCAGCCGGCAAGGGTAATGGATGCCATCGCGACCACGGCCGCCAACGCCTTTTTCATTGTTCTCCACCTCTGGTGTTCATCGCCTTCCTACTCTGTTTACGCACCTTCGCTCCATTCGGGCTTGCACTATCCCGCCTCGCCCGCTGCTGGAGTACACTAGCGCGCCATGGCCTCCAAGCAAACATTTTCCCGCCGCCTGCTACATTGGTTCGACCAGCACGGGCGCAAGGACCTGCCCTGGCAGCGAGACACCAGTCCCTATCGGGTATGGGTCTCCGAGATCATGCTGCAGCAGACCCAGGTGCGCACCGTCATTCCCTATTACCAGCGTTTTATGGCGCGGTTCCCTGACGTCCAGGCGCTGGCTGCGGCGCCTATCGACGAGGTGCTCCACCTGTGGACCGGGCTTGGCTACTACGCCCGCGCCCGCAACCTGCACCGGGCCGCACAGCAAGTGTGTGCAGTGCACGGCGGCGAATTTCCTCACAGCGTCGAAGAATTGGAAACCCTGCCCGGCATCGGCCGCTCCACCGCCGGCGCCATCGCCAGCATCGCCTTCCGGCAGTGGGCGCCGATCCTCGACGGCAACGTCAAACGGGTACTGGCGCGCCACCAGGGCGTGGCCGGCTGGCCCGGGGAAACCGCGGTGCACCGGACCCTGTGGCAACTGGCCGAAGAAAACACACCCAGGACGCGGGTAGCTGACTACACCCAGGCGATCATGGACCTGGGCGCCACCCTCTGCACCCGCAGCCGCCCGCGCTGCGAAGAGTGCCCCCTGCAAGCGGATTGCAGCGCCAGGGCCCAGGGCAGGCAGGCCGATTTCCCGGGCAGAAAGCCACGCAAGGTTCTGCCGGTGCGCGATACTGTATTCCTTATTCTGCGCGACGCCGCCGGCGACGTATTGCTGCAGAAGCGCCCCGCAAGCGGCATCTGGGGCGGGCTGTGGTGCTTCCCGGAACTGGCGGACGCCTCCGACGCCGGCAACTGGTGCCTGGACCGCTTCGGCCGCGAGCCTCTCACTATTTCCCCCGGCACGGCCTTTCGCCACACCTTCAGCCACTATCACCTCGATATCCAGCCCCTGCAGGCGCAGCTGGACGCCACGCCCACCGCCATCATGGCCGCGAGCGACCAGCTCTGGTATAAGGTGGCCCAACCTCCACAAGTCGGCCTCGCCGCCCCCGTCGCCAGGCTGCTGGCGACCCTCTGACCCGGGAGCAAGACAGATGACACGCACCGTATTCTGCAAGCGCTACCAGCAGGAGCTCGAGGGCCTGACGGCCCCGCCCTACCCCGGCCCCAAGGGCCAGGACATCTACGAGAGCGTCTCGAAAAAGGCCTGGGAAGAGTGGCAGGCCCAGCAGACCATGCTGATCAACGAGAAGCAGCTCAGCCTTATCGACCCCGACACGCGCAAGTACCTGCAGCAGGAAATGGACAAATTTCTGGCCGGCCAGGAGTACGACAAGGCCGAG
>JBGTGB010000328.1:0-11959 GCA_041746975.1 Haliea sp.
GCCTGCCGTCGGCCCCGCGCAGCTCCCCCAGCAGGATCGCGCGGCCGTCCCCGAGTTGCGGGTTGAAACTGCCGAACTGATGACCGGCATAGGCCGCCGCCAGCGGCTCGGAACCCTCGATAACGCTGTTGCCCACGAGGAATGCTGTGCCCTCGGGCGATGCCAGCCACTCCGGGTCCAGCCCCAGTTCCACAGCGAGGGCGCGATTGACCCGGATCGGCGCCGGCGCCGCGACCGGGGTCGGCGCCAGCAGCTGGTAGAAGCGCGCGGGCAGACGCGCAAAGCTGTTGTCGAAAGGGGGGCTGGCAGTATGTGTTGGCAATGTATGCTCCCTTGGCGAGGGCCGCCAGCTGCTGTAGCGGCAAGTCTTTCAGCATGGTAGCAAGGTTAGTCCCGTCAGCGCAGGGGAAACCTGCTCCGGCGCCAGGTAACGGGACAAGTAGCCGGAAAATCCTGTACGGGCACGGTCGCTGCGCGTACTCTTCCCCGCACAACGATAATTCACAAATAGCAAAAAGGACCTCCCACGCATGAAATTTCTCTCCGGTAATGTAATCGCTGGCACATTTCTCTCTGCAGTACTGCTCACCTCCGCAGCGAGTTGGGGACAGACGACCGTGCCCAATACCTTTCAGAATGGCCAGACCGCCGACGCCAACGAGGTCAACGCCAATTTCTCAGCGCTTGCGACTGCGATAGACAATATCTCCCCTGGACCCGCGGGACCTGCCGGACCAGAGGGACCTGCAGGAGCCCCTGGAGCTACCGGAGATACAGGCGCGATAGGGCCTCAAGGACCTCAAGGAATTCAGGGAATTCAAGGAGAGACAGGAGCTACGGGTCCCGCCGGCGGCACGAACGCCTTCGCGAATTTCTATGCCCTTATGCCGCCTGATAATGCGGCGACAGTGGCCCCTGGCGCGAATGTTGATTTTCCCCAGGACGGTCCGACGTCAGGTGGAGGCATCACTCGCGCCGGCCCCAACACATTCAATCTCGCCGCCATCGGCATTTACCAGGTCATGTTCCAAGTCAGCGTGAACGAGCCCGGCCAACTTGTACTCACGCTCAATGGGATGGACCTTGCCTATACGGTGGTCGGGCGCGCGACGGGTACCAGTCAGCTCGTGGGCATGGCGCTGGTTGAGACGACCGTGATAAATTCCATTCTGACTGTTGCGAACCCCGCCGATAATTCCACGGCGCTAACGATCACACCGCTGGCAGGTGGAACCAGACCCGTATCAGCCCAGTTGGTGATCACCCAGCTGCAATAGGTTGGCCCGCGCCGCCGTTTGCACTCCTTTACAGGCGGCAGGATAGCGCTTTACTGTAGCGCGTCGGAGTGGCAGATTAACGGGTTAACGCAACGACTACCGGCCAGTAGCCGGCATTAACCTGGAGCCACAATGAGCGCAAGCAGCTGGGATACCCTGATCACTGACGCCCTGGTCTTTGACGGCAGCGGCAGCCCGCCGCAGAACGTGGACATTGCTATCAGGGACGGCCGCATCGCCGCCCGCGGCAGCGCCCTGCCCCGGGGCGAAGCGGCCAGGGTTATTGACGGCTCCGGGCAGTGGCTGATGCCCGGGCTGCTGGACATCCACACCCACCTCGACCTGGAAGTGGATCTGGACCCGCGCCTGCCGGAAGTGGTCCGCCATGGCACTACCACCGTGCTGGTGGGCAACTGCAGTCTTGGCACCTGCTTTGGTCAGCAGCTGGAGGGCGAGCAGAATCCCATCGTCGACTGCTTCACCCGGGTGGAGAACATTCCCAAGAAGGTGCTGAGCAAGTGCGTGGAAACCATCACCTGGGACAACACCGGCGACTACATGGACCACTTCGACACCCTGCCGCTGGGCCCCAATATCGGCGCCTTTGTGCCCCATTCCATGCTCCGGGTTGAAGTGATGGGCCTCAAGGACAGTATCAGCCGGGATCCTACCGAGGCTGAACTGCAGAAAATGGAACAGTTACTTGAACAGGCCATGACCCAGGGCTACCTGGGGATGAGCACCGACGGGCTGCCCTTTCACTACCTGGCCAACGCGCCGCACACCGACCAGCGCATCCCCACCCAGTTCGCCAGCTTCGGCGAGCTCAAGCGCCTGCTGCGCGTAGTCCGCCGCCACGACCGGGTCTGGCAGACCACGCCCATTCTGGAGAACCGGGCCAAGGCGCTGCTGTATTTCTTCCTCAGCAGCGGCCGCCTGTTCGGCACGCCGCTGAAAACCTCCGCGCTGTCGGTGATGAAATTCGTGCTGGCGCCCAAAGCCGCCAACGCCTTCCTCGGCGTGGCCGGGTTGATCAATAGCTCGCTGCTCAAGGGCCGTATCCATTTCCAGGCCCTCGGCACCAATTTCCGGATCTGGGCTGATGGCATCGTCAGCCCGATTTTTGAAGAGCTGGACTCCACCTGCAGGCTGATCGCCAAGGAATACGACGATGTGGAGGGGCGCCTGGCGCTGCTCAACGATCCCGCCTTTATCGAGGAGTTTCGTCGCGATTGGTTCCACGGCCGCAGGGGGCGCACCCTGGCCACGTTCAAGGCCAGAATGGGGCTACCGGACAAAGTGGTTATCCGCGATCCGGAGCTGATGATTTTCGACGGCGCACCTGTGCCTGAGTGGGATGGCGAATCCATGCAGCAGGTATTCGAGCGCCTGCAAAGATTCCAGCGCGGCCAGACAGGGGAGGCCCGCTCGGAAACCGAGCGCGAGGCCCTTGCCGCTTTCCCCAATCCCACCGCGGACGAGGCCGACTTCATGCTGCACCTGCTGCGGGAGTACGACAAATCCTTCCGCTGGTATGTCGACGTCGGCAATACCGACAAGCAGGCGACCCTGGGCTATCTGCTGCATCCCAATGCCATGCCCGGCTTCAACGATTCCGGCGCCCACATCACCAATATGGCGTTCTTCGATGCCAACCTGATGTCGCTGAAGCTGGCGCAGGCCGAGGGCATGGAGACCGTCGCCAAAGTGGTCAAACGCCTGACCAGGGATCCGGCGGAGTTTTTCGGCCTTGACGTGGGCAGCCTGGAGATTGGCGCCCAGGCCGATGTCACCCTGGTTGATCCCGAGGTGCTGAAGGGCTGGGATACCAACGAGCACCGTGCCTTCATCCACCGCGAGCTATTTGATCACAAGCAGATGGTTAACCGCTCCGACGGCGTCGTCAGCCACGTGCTGATCAACGGTGAGCCAGTCTGGCAGCAGGGCGAATTCACCGAAGTGCTCGGCAGCAGGGCCCTGGGGAGGGCGCTGCGCGCGGCCTGATCAATGCCCCGCCCTAACGAAACTTGTGTGCGAGGGTGCTCATGTAGCTTCCCAGGGGTTGATGACGCTAAGACCGGCGCGTTCAAAGGGGTGTGCATCGCGACTGGCGATGACAAAGCCGTGTGTTCTGGCGATTGCGGCGATTTGGGCGTCGGCCTGCCCCATAGGGGTGCCATCAGTCTCGGCCTGCGCGGCGATTCGGGCAGCCTCAATGGCGGCGGTTGTGTCAAAAGGCAGGATACGCGGGCCGATCAGTCTCGACAGGGTGAAATCGAGTACAGTCCAGAGATCGGCCTTGCGTTTCCCCTCTGGCAGACGTTCAAGGCCGAAGCGCAGTTCCATCACCGTGATGCTGGTCGTGAACAGCGCAGAGTACTTCTGTTCATTCAACCAGCCCACGACAGCGGCCTCCGGCGCTCCACGCATCGGCTCCGAGATCACGTTCGTGTCGAGCAGGATCATGAGAACTCTGCAGGCTCCACGGGCGTGCGGTCACGGGGTGTGTCGGGAAAATCGGCCTGCCGTGCGCGGGCAAATGCCGCTACGATATCGCCGAGCCGGTCGGCGGGCCGAGTAGCCTCGTCGAGGATGCGTCGCGCAGCAGCTTCGGCGCTGATGCCGTGTTCTGCTGCGTAAAGCCTGATCCGGCGATGAACATCGTCGGGCAGGTTGCGGACGGTCATGGTGGCCATGGTGCAGGCCCTCCGAGAACGCTGTCGAAGCATCTATATGACATCAATGACTTCGTAATGTCAATATGACTGCATCCAGGCTCATGCCGCTGCCGCCTGATCAGTACCCCGCGTCCAGGTCGACGAGGTTCAGAAGCGGCTCGCCACTGACGTAGCGGCGCAGGTTCTCGGTCGCGATCAGGGCGGTGCGCTGCATGCTGTCACCGCCAGCGGCTGCGACGTGGGGGGTGATGATCACGTTGGGCAGCAGCCACAGCGGGCTGTCCTCGGGCAACGGCTCCGGCTCGGTGACATCCAGGCCGGCCCCATACAGGTGCCCGCTCTGCAGCGCCGCCATCAGGGCGCCGGTATCCGTAGTCTTGCCCCGGCCCACATTGATATAGATCGCCCCCGGCTTGATCTGCGCGAACAGGTCGGCGTCGAACAGTTTTGTGGTCTGCGCCGTTAGAGGCAGCGCGTTAACCACCACATCCGCCTCGCTGGCCAACTTGCCCAGTTCATCCGCCAGGCCCACATAGGACACAAAGTCCGGCCCCTCCCGGGAAGAGTTGCGGGTGGCGGTGACCCGCATGCCCAGCCCGTGGGCCCTGCGCGCGACTTCGGTGCCGATACCGCCGAGGCCGGCGACCAGCAGGGTCTTGCCGGCCAGCTCGCCAAAGCCCAGCTCCTCCGACAGCTCCCGGCGCCATTGGCGCTCGGCCTGGGCGACGGTGTAGGCGGGCAGGCCACGGCTGATCGCCAGCAGCATGGCGATGCCGTGCTCGGCAATTGTCGGTCCCGACAGGCGCTGGTTGTTGGTGAAGATCCGGTCTGCTTGCTGGGCATCGCTGGCACCGCTGCAGCGGTCCATGCCGACGGTGTAGCTGTGGATCCAGAGCAGGCCGGAGTCGGCATTGGTGAGCATGTCGGTGGTGCAAAAACCAATGTAGCCATCGGCGCCGGCCAGGGTTTCCCGGCTGGGTACGAAGGCCCCCGAATCGTCCACGACCAGAGTGACCTCTCCCGCCGCCGCCTGCAGCTGCCGGAGGTAGCTTTCACTGCCGGCCATGCCCCGTGGCAGGGATACGACTACGCGTTCGGGTTGCCAACGGGGGTGGCCGTTGACGGCGGTCGGTGCGGCCTCAAGGTTGAGGTTCTCGATCAATTGCTGGGCTGGGTCAGCGTGGACCGGCAGGCTCGCTGTTTGCAGGAGTGCCAGGGACAGGACTCCTGCGCAAATACCAATATTCGCTTTAATTTTCATTGGGTTTTTCCTCCTGGGGCTGATTGCGTTGCAGCAGGCGCTGCAGGAAGCGCCCGCCTTCTTCCCGGGCCATGTTTTCGAATTCCCTGCGGGCCAGATCGGCGACTATTGCCTCGCTGTCGATACGACACCAGTCGCCGGGTTCGCCGCCGAGCTGGCCGCGGCAGTTCACCGGCCAGTCGATTGCGGCCAGGCGCTGGTTGACCCGGCAGGCCGGGTCAACTTCGACCAGGGTTGGTGCAATGCGGGCCCGGAAGCTGGCAGTAAAGTCATTGCTGAGCAGGTCCAGCCTGCCGTCGCCGCGGAGGCCGACATGGGCTAGATCCGCCTGCAGCGGGTCCAGCCGGGCCTCGCCCCCGCCCAGTTGGATACGGGCGCTGGCGCTGTCAAAGCTGCTGCGCGCGGGCAGTTCCGCCTGTAGCGGCTCCTGGTTGATTTGCGCGATCATCTGGCAGAGCATGCGCTCGACACCCACCTGCTCCAGGGCCAGGTCGACGGTGTCGAGCAGGATCTCACCGTCCAGCGCGGCGACCATGGCATTGCGGCTGGCCCCGAGGCTTTCGAGTTGCCAGCTTGCGTCGACCCTGCCTGACAGTATCGGGTCAGCTTCCAGGGCGGCCAGCAGGGTGCTCGTGTCCACCCCGGCGAGCTCGCCGCGGGTGCTAAGTGTGGGCGTCCGGAGGCGCGCGTTGAGCGTGGCAGTGGCGTCAAGCTTGCCGCCGTGGATGACACCGCTGATGGTGTCGAAGGTTGCGACCCCTTCCACCGCGCGCAGGCGCAGGTGCAGGTTTTCCACTGTATGCGCGCCGACTACAGCGCGTTCCACCCGCAGGTCGGCCCGGGTGTCGGCGAGGCGCAACGCATCCAGGGGCAGGGGCGCATCCCCGTTGGTGGCGTCGGTGTCGGTTTCGGCACTGGTAGTCGCCTCGGGTCCAGCCAGCAGCAGCAACGCAGGATCCAGCAGATTCATGTGCAACACAGCGTCTATCTGCGGGCTTTCCGCGGCGGCATAGCGCACGGTGCCGTTGCCCCGGGTAGCGCCGCTCTCCAGTTCCACTGCCAGCTCCGCGAGCCGCTCATCCAGCTTGACGCTGCCGCTGGCCCGCAGCGTTACCGGCGCCCCAGTGGCACCCGTGAGTTCGGCCTCGAGTTCCTGCAGCGTGAGAATCTGCGAGTCGGCACTGACGCTGAAAACGGTGGCGACAGCAAGGCTCAGGCTGGGCTCGCCCGGGATGCGCAGTTCCATTGTCAGCGAGGCGGGATTGCCTTCCAGATTGAGATCGGTCCCCCTCAGTGAAGCTACCTCCAGCACCGTGGGTTCGGCGCCGGCAGCTTGTTGCAGGATAATGCGTCCGTCGGTGAGCCGCAGGCTGGCAACGTTCAGCGCCAGCGGTGCTACGAGGACGGCTCCGGCGCCGGGCTCAGCGGCTTCCTGCAGAGCCTGTCGCCGCGACGCGTAGAAGCGCTCCAGTTCCGCATCGGAGAGGGTGGCGAGGTCAGGCGTGCTGCGTCCCTGCTGGGCCGGCAGGGTGAGCACCAGACCGTCCAGCTCCAGTCCCTTGATCTTGACCTCCCTCGACAGCAGCGGTCGCAGGAACACTTCGACGGACAGCTCCCGGACATTGACCTCCGGCTGGCCTTCGCCGGGTAACTGAAGTCCAGCATCTCCCAGGCGCAACGCCAGGCGCGGAAACAGGCTGAGGCCCGCATCGCCGCGGACAGTCAGCTTCGCACCGCTGCGCTCTTCAATCTCTGCGGTGGCAATCCTGACCAGTCTTTCCTCGTCGAGCACCAGAGGTATTACTACCACGGCCACAATAACCAGCAGCAGCGGGAGACCGAGCAGATAGAGCAATGTTCTGGGCATGGGGGCTCTCTAACGGGGTCGTTAAAATGGGGACAGGTCTCGCATTGTAGCATTTGCTGAATGCTACAATGCGAGACCTGTCCCCACCTCCGCGTGGCGAGAGCGGCGGCCCGGAACAAGCTCCGGGCCGCGCAGGCAGGAAAAGCCAGTTAGAAGTTGTAACCTACGGCGAGGCCGTAGGTGCGGGGCTCAATCGAGAACACGTTGGTGAACATGCCCGAGGACGGGTCGGTGACGTACATTGCCACCAGGTGGTCATCATCGGCGATGTTCTTGATATAGGCCCGGGCGTACCAGCGGCTGTCAGCCGAGGTATAGGTTGCCTGCGCATTCCAGATATCCCAGGACTCGATACGGTCAATTTCCCGGTTGAACAGTCGCGAATACATCTCGTCCTGCCAGTAGTAGTCCACGCGCAGGGTCAGTTCGCTGTTGTCCTGCAGCGCGAAACTGTACTGTGCTCCGAGGCTCACCGACCACTCGGGCGAGCTCTGGAGCTGGTTGCCGTTCAGGTTCTGGCTGATGCCGTCGGTAATCGGGAGGCCCGCAGCCGCAAGCGCACTGCAACTGGTGAACTGGGAGCCGGCGATCGCGGCGAACACAGCCGGCGGCAACAGCGCCACGCAATTGGAGGCGTTGGAGAGATCTTTCAGCAGGGTGACATCGCTGCGACCCGCGGTAGGGTCGCGGGTGTCCACGCTCTCAAAATCTTTTACCTCGGTATTGAGATAGGCGATGTTCGCGTTCAGCAGCCAGTTGGCCGTGGGAGCGAACACGAACTCCGCTTCGCCACCCCAGATGCTGGCATCCGTGTTCTCGTTGAACGAGGTGCGGTTGACGATCTTGGATACCTGCATGTCCGTGTAGTCATAGTAGAAAGCGCTGAAGTTGGCCTGCAGGGTATTGTTCAGCAGGGTGTTCTTCATGCCGATCTCCAACGCGTCCACGAATTCGGGCTCGAAGTCAGGATCCTGGCTGGGGAACTGGACCGGGTCGAAAGGCGGATTGAAGCCGCCACCCTTGTAGCCCCGCGAGAAGGATGCGTAGGCTAGCGTGTCTGCGGACACCGACCAGTCCAGCACGATACGGCCGGTGGTTTCTTTCCATTCATCCGTCGCCCGGCGAGTGGCGGTGGGAATGGGCAGGTCTGCGCCAAAGGGTTGCAAAACCGGGAGGCCACTGACCGGATCATTGTTGAACAGGATCTGGCGATCCTCGATGGTCTTCTCATCTACGGTATAGCGAGCGCCGACAGTCAACTTAACGGTGTCGGTAAGCTCGTAATAGACTTCGCCAAAGAAGGCCTGGGAGTTGATGTTGTAGTCTACGGTCTCGTTGTTGAAATTGGGGCCAACCCAGCCCAGGCCATCCAGCCCCAGGGAGGCAGCCGGGAACACCGCGGCGAAGTAATCCAGGCCGGAGGAGAATACCCAGTACTGGTTGGCCAGGTCGACATCCATCCAGAAGCCGCCCACCAGGAAGTTGAAGGGTCCATCAAAATCCGACTGCAACCGCAGCTCTGCGGAGAGCTGCTCCGAGGACTGGTTGGACTGGTCGTAGGCCTCCAGGCCTGCGCTGAAAGAATCGATATGGCCACCTATTATCCCGGTGGAATTGGTCGAGGGCGCCGAGACCGGGAAGCGGCCGTCGGCAAAGAAGGTGCTCGCAGCTGTAGGTGCCACGAAGGGCAGAAAAGCCGGCAGTGCCCGCGGCCTATCCACAGTCCACTGGTAATCCATCTGCGACAGCACTTCGGTATCCTGGTAGCCGCCGACAAAGGTCAGGGTGTAATCATCGAGCTCCTGGGCAATGGTCAGGGTTGCGAGCTTCTCATCGGCCTCGTAGATGGGGTCGCGTTCAGAGATGACCTTGCGCAGGTCCCGGGGTACCGCGCCGCGCTCGTTGGAACCGAAGGGAAATACTCCAAGCGGGCCCAGTACTGCAGTCGAGGAAAGGATGTTGGCGAGCTGGGACGAGGGGTTGGGCACGTCGAAGTCGAGCTTGTCCGGCAGGCAGCCGGTCAGGCCGCTGGGATCGTTGTGGCACATGGTCTTCTGGCTGCGGGTGCGGGTGCTGTCCTCGTCAAACCAGGACAGCATCAGGTCTACCTGGGTGGTGTCGGTGGGCAGCCAGCGGAATGAGGCCCGCGCAGACATCTGGTCGCGGCCGTCGACGTCGGTGCCGTTGAACAGGTTCTCGGTGTAGCCCTCACGATCCAGCCAGATGCCGGCAAAACGCATGGCGAAGCTGTCGTTGACCGGAACGTTGATTGCGCCGGTGATCTTCTTGTGGTCGAAGTTGCCGTACTGGCCCTCGACACTGCCCTCGAAGCCGTCGGTGCTGGGGGCCCGGGTTATCATGTTGGCGGCGCCGCCGGTGGAGTTGCGGCCATACAGGGTCCCCTGCGGGCCACGCAGAATCAGGATCTGCTCGACATCATAGTATTCAGTCTCGAACAGGCGCGGCGAAATCAGCGGCACCTCGTTCACATGGACGCCGACACCGCTGTCCGCGGAGGCGGCAACCAGGTTGGTGCCAACGCCGCGAATCTGGAAGTTATTGCCGGTAAAATTGCCCTTGTTGTAGGACACATTGGGCGCGGAGAAGCGCATGTCGGCAAAGCCGTTGATCTGTTTGTCACGCAGCGCCGTTTCGTCAAAGGCGGTAATGGCGATAGGGACGTCCTGTACCGATTCGGCACGTTTCTGTGCTGTTACAATAACCTCTTCGAGCTGGGCGTGGGCAGGAGAGCCGAGAGCCGTAGCGGTCGCGGCAACGATGGCAACGTACAGGGGACTAATCCTGTGATGAGCGGCAGTTTTCATACAGTTTCCCACTTAGTTATATTTATCGAAGGTCGTAGTATGTCAGTCTTGTGACGATGCCATGATAGGCACAATCGCGGCCGTGTGGCAACAACACCAAGGTGGCCTTTCTGAAGACCGAGGAGACCAATGAAGATTACCCTGCAGCAGCTCCAAAACAGCGTAGGCCTGACCAGGATGGTCGTGCACTCGCTGGATTTCAGCATCTATCTCGCCTATGCGGAGTTCGCTGATGAAGCATTCCTGGTGACCGAAGTCGATGGCAAGCTCCTGCGCACCAGCAACCTAACCGCCATGAAGCAACGATTGGCAGATATTGCAATGCCGGGGCTATTCCTGCGCCACCAGAGTGCCTACGACGAGATGGTCGGCCAGCCGCCCCGCGCTGGCGCCAACACCCTGGAGATCCCCCTTTCCCGGGACTGGGGCGACTTCCCGGAGGGCAACTGAGGTGGAGAAACTGCCTCGCGCCATTCTCAACCCGATCAACTCCCTGAACCTGTTGTCCCGGGCGGAAATCGAGGACTTCACCAGCACCCGCGGCGAGCTGTTCGATCTCTATCGTCGCTGCGCCCTTGCGATCCTGAATACCGACAGCAACAAAGATGATGCCGAGGAGATCTACTCGGACTTCTCGGACTTTGACCTGCGCCTGGTGCCGCAGCCGCGCGGCCTGCGCCTGGAACTGTTCAATGCGCCCGCTCAGGCCTTTGTCGACGGGCGCATGATTCGTGGGATTCAGGAGCACCTGTTTGCCGCCCTGCGCGATATTGTCTATACCGACATCAAGCTCGCGGGCGACGCCGCCGGCCTTGAGCCGGAGCCCACCAATCTGGTGTTCCGGATCTTGCGCAACGCCCACGTGGTGCTCCCGGATGTGTCGCCGCGCCTGGTGGTGTGCTGGGGTGGCCACGCGATTCGGCGGGAGGAGTACGACTACGCCAAGGATGTGGGATATGCGCTGGGGCTGCGCGGGCTGGACATTGTCACCGGCTGCGGCATCGGCGCCATGAAGGGGCCGATGAAAGGCGCGGCGGTGGGGCACGCCAAGCAGCAGATCAAGAACGGGCGCTACATCGGCATCACCGAGCCCGGCATTATCGCATCCGAGTCCCCCAATGCCATTGTCAACGAACTGGTGATCATGCCGGATATCGAGAAACGGCTGGAGGCTTTCGTGCGCCTGGCCCACGCCATCGTGGTGTTTCCCGGCGGCGTCGGCACCGTGGAGGAAGTGCTGTACCTGCTGGCCATCCTTATGCATCCGGATAACGGGGAGAGTCTGCCGCTGGTTTTTGCCGGTCCCGCTGATTGCGAGGAATATTACGCCGAACTTGAGCATTTTCTCGTTGGCTGTCTCGGTGAAGAGGTGAAAGGCTACTACCAGATCATCCTCGGCGATCCGCACCGGGTGGGTAGCAGCGTGCGCAAGGCCGTGCAGGAGCAGCATTCCCGCCGGCGCAAAACGCAGCAGGCGTATTATTTCAACTGGGAGCTGGCCATTACTGCTGACCTGCAGCAACCTTTCGTTCCCACTCATGCCAACATGGCTGCGCTGGAACTGCATGACGACCTGCCGCGGCACGAGCTGGCCAGCCAGCTGCGGCGGACTTTTTCCGGCCTGGTGGCCGGCAACGTCAAGGCATTCGGCATCGAGCAGGTGCGCAAGCACGGCCCCTACCAGCTGCATGGGGAGCCGCGACTGCTGCAGCACATGGACCGCCTGCTGCGCCTGCTGGTAAAACAGCAGCGCATGAAGCTGGGCGAGGGTGAGCACGATTACCAGCCCTGTTACCGGATCTGAAACCACAACCATCATCAGGCAGGACGACAATGCAGATTCTTTATCGCAGCGCCTTCGAGCTGGCGCGGGACATCAAGTCCGGCCATCTGTCCTCGGTACAGGTGCTGGAGTTCTTTCTCGAGCGCATTGCGCGCTTCGACGGCCAGTTAAATGCAGTGGTTGCACTGGATGCGGAGCGGGCGCGTGCGCGCGCGTCGGCAGCCGATGCCGCGGTCGCACGCGGCGAAGACTGGGGGCCGCTGCACGG
>JBGTGB010000329.1:0-4700 GCA_041746975.1 Haliea sp.
CCGACCTGTTTGATGGCGTGGACAAGGTAGATATCCCCCACGGGTAAGCGGTGCCCCTCGCTCCAGTGATTGGCGGCTGCGGCGTAGCGGCCGAGGCGGGACTCACTCAACACCGGTAGTGGACTCAGGTAGCGGGTAGACTCTGCTTCGCAACCCAGCAGCCGCAGCCAGTCCAGCAGCCGGGAGCAACCCACCGGCCGATGCCCCTGCCACAGTGTGTTGCCCCCCCAGGCGCGCAAACGATGCACGGTGCCCAGCAGGCTCCAGGGATTGAACCCGATCAGCAGCAACTGTCCGTGGGGCGTCAGGATTCGCTGCAGCTCGCGCAATACCTCGTGTGGCTGCGAGGTGAAATCAAGACAGTGGTGGGCGATAACGACATCGACACTGTCACTCTCCAGAGGTAACTCGTCGTGTTCCGCCACCACTGTCACGCCGTGCCCCGGCCGCGGCGCAGTGTAGGCCCGGTGCCGGATCCGGCTATTGTCGAACAGGGGCTGCTGACGGGTATGGCCAACCTGCAGCAGGTGGTAACCGAAGGCGGTCTCCAGCACTGGCTCCAGGGCCGTAAGCACGCGAGCCTGCAAGTTTCGCCCCGCGGCAGTGGCATACCAGGATTCCAGTTCAGTCAAAATGTCGCTACACTCGCTCATCGTCTCCAGCGGCCGGACACCGGCGCGTTGCTAGCCCAAACGGGCATGTTACTGCATTTCAAGGGGTTTGGAACGTCATCCATGCTGGCAATCGATCCACTACCTGCCCTCAGCGACCATTTAGTCTGGCTCCTGCCTTGCGAGGAGCCGGCTCTGGTGGCTGCACTGCGACGGCAGGGAAAATGGCAGGGCGAGAAGCCGGGGGAAGTGTCTCGCACCCTTCGATCCTGGAAGGGTCAATCTTGAAACTCTCGTTTAAAAACATAAGTTTGTACGCTATATCTGCTGTGATTTCTGGGTGCGTCCTGCTGTCTGGTTGCCAGGCCGTTCCGTCCCCCGGGGAAACCAACGCCGCCTGGGAGCCCGCTCCGGGCAGTCAATTTCAGCGACGCCCCGCCAAGGACAGTCCGCCATCGCGCATCCGGCGCGCACCGGCACCGGAGCAGGTCGACCCCGATGACCTGTGGTCGCGCCTCCGGGACGGCATGCAGTGGGAAATACCCGACAATCGTCAGGTGCGCGAAGCCAGGGCCCACTACCTGTCGCAGGACCTCTACTTCGAGATGGTATCGGAACGCGGGGCCTTCTATCTGCACTACATCGTCGAGGAAATCGAACGTCGGAATATGCCCCTGGAACTGGCCCTGCTGCCTTTGGTGGAAAGCGCTCTGGATCCTTTTGCCCTCTCATCCCAGGAGGCCATGGGCCTATGGCAGATTATGCCCGCAACCGGTCGCAATCTGGGACTCGGGAGCGACTGGTGGTACGACGGTCGCCGCGACCTGCGAGATTCCACGGCCGCCGCGCTGGACTACCTCCAGTACCTGCACGACAATCTCGGCGGTGACTGGCTGCTCGCCGTCGCCGCCTACAATGGCGGTGTGGGGCGAGTCGGCCGCGCGGTCGTAGGCAACGGCTCCCGCGGTCGCCGCACCGATTTCTGGTCCCTGCCCCTCCCCACTGAAACCCGCACCTATGTGCCTCGTCTCCTGGCCCTGAGCAGTCTGATCGCGGAGCCGGACGCCTGGGAGCTGGCGCTACCGCCGCTCGCCAATGCACCTGCCTTTATTCCCGTGCCCACTGGCGGCCAGATTGAACTTGCCCGAGCGGCAACGTTGGCCGATGTCGACCTGCCTATCCTGCAGGCATTGAATCCCGGCCACCTGCGCTGGGCCACCTCACCCGGTGCAACTGAGCTACTGCTGCCGCCGGACCGGGCCGACCTGTTCCGGGAGGCTCTCGCCGCGCTCAGTCCTGAAGAGCGGGTCAGTTGGCAGCACTATCGGGTCGAGCGCGGCGACACCTTGTCGCGGATAGCCCAGAGTTTCGATACGCGGGTAGACCTGCTGCGCGAAGCCAACAATATCAGCGGCAGTATGATTCGCGAGGGCGAAACCCTGCTGATCCCCCAGGGGGACTATACAAGCGGAATGCTGGCCCATGGTGGCGGTTCAGCCGAGGTCGAAGTGCGCGACTACGAGGTCCGCCGCGGGGACTCCCTGTATCGCATCGCCCGGCGTTTCAAGGTCAAGATCGAAGACCTCCTGGCCTGGAACGCACTCACTCCGCGGGACACTATCTACCCCGGCCAGCAGCTGACCATGTATGTCAGCGGCGGCTGAACCCGCCGCTAGGAGCGCCTGCCACACCCCTTTTGGAACGTTTCAGCTGCAGCGTTACCCGGCTCGCAAGCAGGAGCTGCTGCGGGCCTGGTGTGGAGCCGACCTGTTGCTGCTGGAGACCGCTGCCAGCGCATCACTCCCTGAGTCAGTCCTGATCGTCAATGATGACTATGGTGCCCTGAGCCTGCCAGTCGCTGCTGTAGCGGCAAGCTGTGTACTGTGGACGGATTCCGCCCTGTCCGCCCAGGCCCTGGCGGCCAACGCCCGAGCCAACAACACACCGTCACCGACGCTGGTCTGGAGCACTGAACCCCCTCCTGCGGGCGCGGCGCTGGCGCTCCTGCGCATACCGAAACAGAAAGCTCTGCTCGAATACCAGCTCGCCCGGCTTGCACAATTGCTGCCGACCGGTGCCACACTGCTGGCCGCGGGCATGGACAAACACCTGCCGGCGGGACTGGACGACCTGATCAGGCAGTACATCGGCCCCTGGGAAAAACTGCGCGGGCGCTACAAGGCCCACCTGTGGCGGGCGCAACGTGCTGAGCAGGCGGCAGCAGCCCTCCCCTCTCCCCACAGCAGTTATTTCTGCGAGCCGCTGGGAGCCCCCTTGCGCTCACTGCCGGCCGTGTTCAGCCGCGATAGTCTAGACCTTGGTACCTGCTTCCTGCTGGAACAACTACCGCAGCTGCAGCCGGTAGCCCGGGCAGTCGACCTCGCCTGCGGCAACGGTGTTATCGGCCTGGTCGCTCTGCAGCGCGGCCTGGCCAGGGAGCTGTGGTTTTGCGATGAATCCGCCCAGGCCATCGCCTCCGCCCGGCTCAACCTGGCAACTGTGCTGCCTGGGCAATTGTCCTCGGCACACTTTCATCATGGCGATGGCCTGCGGGACTGGAGCGCGCCGGCGCCTGACCTGGTCCTCTGTAATCCGCCCTTCCATCTCCAGCATACGGTGGATGACTACGCCGGCAGGCGCCTGCTCAGCCAGGCTGCGACTGTGTTGGCCCCGGGCGGCCATTTGTGCCTGGTGGCCAATCGTCATCTCGACTACCGCGCCACGCTGGCCTGGGGTTTCCCGCAGCAGCGGGTCCTGGCGCAAAACCGCAAGTTCCGCGTTTACCTGGCCAGGCGCTAGCACCGGGTATGACTTGTTGACCGACAGCGGCATGATTGCCGACGCCGGCCTGGCGCTTCTCCCGACAGTGGTCCACCTGTTGTTAGAGTGAGTAGATAACACGTAAACACCCCAGCGGAGCCCAGGCCGTGAAATTTGTTCTCTCCACCTCATTTAGCACTGTCGCCCATCTCACCCAGATAGCCCCGGTCGCCGATGAATATGGCTGGGACGCGATGTCTTTCTCCGATCACGTGGTGCATCCGGAGCAGATCAGCGAGCCCTACCCCTATACCGAAGATGGCAGCCGACGCTGGGCCGCCTTCACCGACTGGCCCGACCCCTGGGTAGTGATCGGAGCGCTGTCCACCATCACGCAGCGCCTGCGCTTCACCAACAACATATTTGTGCTGCCAATGCGCAATCCCTTCCTGGTCGCCAAGGCCATCAGCACCGCGGCGATTGTCTCCAACAACCGGGTTACACCCGCTTTCGGGGTTGGCTGGTCGGCGGATGAGTTTGCCCTGATGGAGCAGGATTTCCGCACCCGCGGCAAACGCACCGACGAAATGCTGGAGGTCATGCGCCTGCTGTGGAGCGGCGAGATGGTGGAGTACCACGGCGAGTACTACCAGTTCAAGCGCCTGGAGATGAACCCCGCGCCCAGCGAGCGCATCCCCATCTGGATTGGCGGAATTTCCGCGCCGGCCATGCGCCGCGCCGCGCGGCTGGCCGATGGCTGGGTCACCGACCTGCAGCCATCCTCTGAAATCATCGACAGCATCGAGCGTATCCGCCAGTGGCGGCGTGACTATGGCCGCGAGCAGGAACCCTTCGAGGTGATGGCAACGCCCAATGACGCCTGGGATGCGGACGGTTACAAACGCCTCGGAGATGCAGGCGTCACCCATATCCTGACCATGCCCTGGGCTTTCTATCACGGTGAAACCGAGGATGTGGCCCTGAAAATCGACGGCGTCAAACGCTATGCCGATGAGGTGATCGCGCCCCTTACCTAGATTGCCCTTCCTGCGACCAGTGAACCGTTGCCTGATCCGCTACGGTATCCCAGATGCCAGCCAGGAGGGCGTCTGCGGGTGGAGCCCGGAGGCCGCACTCGGCAGCCGGATCCGGTGCCAGCACCGCGCTCAGGGTCAAGCTGCGGATGGCCCGGGTCGCGCCCACGTAGAGCAGGCGCGCGTTTTCCACCCTGGTCTTGTGGCGGCGAGTACGCAGCAAGGTATTGTAGACTCCGGGGCTACCGCGCTCGCTGTGGTCGTCCGTCGCCAGCAGAAAGCGGCGCTGGCCCGC
>JBGTGB010000330.1:0-25355 GCA_041746975.1 Haliea sp.
GCAGCTGACGCCCGGTTGGCGAGTCTGTTCAACGGCACCGCGCTTGAACTCTGGGCTGTACTTTCTTCGCTTGGACATAAACACTCCTTTTGCCCATTATGGGCTTCTTTGAAGTGTCCGTAAAAGCGGGGTAGAACCCCCTCCGACGAAACTGGCTTTGGCCAATCTAACTGATTCCCCGGTAGGTCGCCATCAACCCTTGTCGAAGGGGCGCGAAAAGGGCGACTCCTTTTGATCGATAATCCCACCTAAGGTCGTATGATATTTGTCAATGTGGCATGCGAGACCGTGTGTTTAGAATCCAGACCAAGACACGCAATCACAACCTGAGCCGGCTTGCTCGCGCTGCCGGCGAGCCCCACAGCGAGGAGTATCGATATGCTCAATTGCTTTCAGCAGTCGCACCACGGCATGCTGCCCCAGACGACGCATGACGAGGCATCAAGGCAGGAGTTCGCCAAGAGCCTGAAAGGGTTTATCCAGGCACAGCTCCTGCCCGGACTTCAGCCCGTCTATGAAAAACGCGCGGCCAGTCAGTTCGAACGGGAAACGGGCAGAGCGCCGGAAAATCGTCAGGACATCCGCAAGGCGATGGTGGGAGACCCCTATTTTCAACTCTATGCGTCCATAAACCGGATTGCCCAGGAACTGCTGTGGGAGGCCACCAACGTCAGCATCGAGCGCCAGCTTCCGGCCTTGATCGAAAAGGCTCGCAACTACTCGGCAGCGGCCACGACAACCCTCGACATCCCCGCTGATTTCGTCCCGCCGCGCTACGTGACCGCCCTCGACATCCACTGCATGCCGGGCGGCTATTGCTCTGAGGTGACTGCCGATGACGTCGCCGCAGGTGCACTCTATGACCGCGGTGTCTACCTCTACACGATGGGCTACACGGGACCCGACAACGACGACATGGGTCGCTCGGTCTGCAACTATCTACAGCGCAACTTGCCCGAATTCAAGCCACTGCGCATCCTCGACATGGGCTGCACCGTGGGCCACTCTACCCTGCCCTATCGGGAGTACTTTCCGGATGCAGAAATCTGGGGTATTGATGTTGGCGCTCCTGTGGTCCGCTACGCCCATGCGCGAGCGGAAGCGATGGGCCGGCCCGTCAACTTCGCGCAGATGAACGCGGAGGAAACCCGCTTCGAGGACGGATACTTCGACCTGGTAGTGAGCCATATCCTGCTGCACGAGACCAGCGGCAAAGCCATGCCGCGGATCTTCAAGGAGTGCGAACGCCTGCTGGCGCCGGGCGGCATCATGATTCATGCAGATCTACCGCCGTTTGATCTCATGGATCCATTCACCCAGTTCATTCTCGACAATGAAACCTGGTACAACAACGAACCCTTCTGGGGCGCCATGCGCGACATGGATCAGGTTGCCCTGGCAGAGCAGGCTGGCTTCCATCGCAGCGATGTGCAGTTTGATAATGCCCCGATGGCCGTTATGGAATTCAGTGCTCAGGCCGCAGGCTACGATGCCGACTCGACCGGTGAGGTCGCGGATCGTGAGTTCACTGCCGGAGAGTTTGCACCAGGTGGCGGCTGGGAAGTCCTGATCGCCCGCAAACCCAGACACGCACAGGAAGCAGCATAATGGAACCATCCAGCGTTGACCGCCCACAGCTTATCAAGGACGCCCGCGGCAAACGGCCATCCTTTCATCAGACCGACGGTATTGATTCACTCCAAGCCATGGTCATGGTGCTGGCAAGCGAACTCACTGTTCTGCGCGACCGCCTCGATGCGGCGGAGCGAGTAGCGAAAGGCGAGGGGCTGGATCTGGCAGCAGGAATAGAGAAGCTGGAGCTGGATGAGGAGGCATTGAAAACCCGGGAGGCCTGGCGACAGGGGTTTATGGAGAGACTTTTTTACCTGGCTCGCAAGGAGTCAGGCGAGGAATCCCGCAACGAATCGCGAGAGGGCTATACCCGGGTGATCGACGATATCGCGACGAATTGAAAGCGGCCAGAGCTGTGTTTATCGAGCTGGCTCGAAACCTTTCGGCAAACCCGCTGCCGGCGTAAAGCCGTAGATTTCAACGTCTGTCATGGCTGAGGCAAAGAACTCCCGGGCACGCAGTAATGCGTGGATTTCAACCCCGGTTTTCAGGCCCATCGCCTCCACCAGAAACACAAGATCCTCAGTAACAATATTACCCGAGGCGCCCGGCGCGAAAGGACAACCTCCGATCCCGCCCATTGATGCATCCAGAGTTGTTATGCCTATATCCAGGGCCGCCAATGCATTGGCGAGACCCTGCCCCCGGGTGTTATGCAGGTGCACGCCATTCAGCTTGTCGCGACCCACGGCATCCCAGACCTTCCTTACCAGACGACGCAACTGGGTCGGGTTGGCGTAGCCGGTGGTGTCGGACAGGCCCACCTCGGCACAGCCTGCCTCGAGTGCGGAGGCAGCCAGTCTTACCACCAACTCCTCCGACACCGGACCCTCCAGGGTGCAGCCAAAGGCGGTCGACAGACCAACTTCGAAATAGGGTCTCTGGTTCTCGGGCTGGGCCGCCACCAGTTCCGCAATGGCGCGTATCTCTTCCAGCATCTTCTCGTGGCTGCGCCGCACGTTTTTCAGGCTGTGCGTCTCGCTGACTGACAGCGGAATGCTGATCTTGTGAGCTCCCGCGAGGATTGCCGCCCTGGCGCCATACAGATTCGGCACCAGCACGGCCACGCTGAGGCCATCAATGCTCAGCGCGTGCGCAACCACCTCTGCGGTATCCGCCATCTGCGGCAACACGGAAGATGGTACGAATGAACCGACTTCGATTTCGCGCAGGCCAGCCGCCGCGAGCAAACTTATCCATTCGCATTTGGCAGCCGTGGGCATGATGTGCTCCAGGCTCTGCAGCCCATCCCGAGGGCCCACTTCACTAACCAGAATGTCTATCGCCACCTTGTTCTCCTTGCCCATGTAGAACGGAGCAGGCTCAGCCGCGGGCGAAGCGCAAAATGGCCTGAGCCCACGCTTCCGGTTGCTCGAATGTACTCAGGGCGCCTGCGTCGCGAATGACCTCAAAGCTTCCCAGTGCCAGGCGCTCCGATGTCGCCTCCAACAAACCACGCTCGTAGAAGAGGTCATTTTCGGCGCCGACCACAAGAGTGGGGCAGCGCACCTGGGCCAGCCAGTCAGTTTTGGTCATCCAGCGCAGGATCGGGAAGTGTGCGTCGAAGGGGCGCAGACGCGACCGCTGACCGATGATGAATGGCAGGAAGCGCCGCTCCGCAACCGCGGTTGGCGCAAGTGCCTTGTAGCGCCCCCAGGCGTCCACCAGAAACTGGCCCGCCTCATCCATGGGCAATTCGCGCGATAGCGGCCTATCCTTAAGCCGCTCCAGAAAAGCGTCTATCTGCTCAGCCGAAACCAGCATTTCGCAGGACAGAACAAGCTTTTCCACCCGCTCTGGCTCCTTCACGGCCAGGGCCGTAGCGAGGGCGGCACCCGAATGGTTGCCGCAAAGTATCGCCTTCCCGATCTGCAGCGCGTCCATGAAGCGCAGCGTAGTGGCCGCAAAGTCTTCCATTTCATATTCGTGCTCCGGGTCGTCCGACTGCCCGTGTCCCATCATGTCCGGCGCATACACAGTGTAGTGCTCACTGAGGGCGGGAATTATCTCCAACCACTCTTCAGAGCACATGGGCGCCTGATGAAACAACAGGAGCGCGGGCCCCTCGCCTGCAGTGACATAGTGCACTTGCCCCTCGGGTAGATTGACGTAAGCTCTTTGCATGATTTTCCTCCTGTTCCTGGGCCTGAGTGGTCGACAAGGTGAGCCGAACGCGATGAGTTACCGGTAACGCCCAACCGAGGTCCGGCGCATTCGCAATATCAAATACATTGTTATAATATTAGGTCTTTTGGGCGCGCATGTAAAACTCCGCGTTTCAGTCCGTCCTTCCGGAGGTAAAGATGAAGAAAAATCGCGAGCATAAAGACCGCGGGGACGCCGTCCAACCACTCATAATTGCTACGAAAACACAGCAGTTTCTGGCGCAGCCACACAGGCTGTTGATCAACGGGAACTGGGTCGATGGGCGAGCAGGAGAGACCCTGGAAACCACTGATCCAGCAACAGGGGTAACCCTGGCGCGCGTAGCGATCGGCGACGGTACCGACATCGACCACGCCGTGCATGCCGCGCGGGAAGCCTTCAGGGGCCCCTGGCATCAACTTTCAAGTTTCGAGCGCGCCCGACTGCTCTCTCGCCTGGGCCGTCTGATTGAGGCAGACATCGACTTGTTCACCGAAATCGAAGTGCTGGACAACGGCATGCCTGCGGGTATTGCCAGACTCACGGTCGAAAACATCGTCGAGATGTTCGACTACTACGCTGGCGCGGCCCAGCGCATCGAAGGCACGACCACCAGTCCACCGCGGCACATCGCCGCGGAGGCCGAGGCCCTTACCTATACCGTGCGCGAACCAGTGGGCGTCGCCGGGCTGATCGTGCCCTGGAACGTGCCTATATCCACCGCGGTGCTGAAGCTGGCGCCTGCGCTGGCGGCAGGGTGTACCGTGGTGATCAAGCCCTCGGAGGAAACCCCCCTATCCATTTTGCTGCTGGGTGAACTTATTGCCAAGGCGGGATTCCCGCCGGGTGTGGTCAATATAGTCAACGGCCTCGGCAGCACGGCCGGCAGTGCCCTGGCTCGGCACCCCGATGTCGACAAGGTGTCCTTTACCGGCTCTACCGCTACCGGACGCAAGGTGATCGAAGCAGCCATGGGTAACCTGAAAAAGGTGTCCCTCGAACTCGGGGGCAAGTCTCCGGTGGTAGTCATGCCCGATGCCGACCTGGAGCTGGCGGTACCAGGCGTGGCCATGGCGACGTTTTTCCTGCAGGGCCAGAACTGCATGGCGGGGACGCGTATTCTTGTTCACGAGGCAATCTACAGCCAACTGGTCACGGGCCTGAAAGCTTTTGCGGAGAGAATGGTTCTCGGTCATGGCCTGGACCCTACCACTCATCTCGGCCCGCTGATCTCGAGCGGGCACTGCGAAAAGGTAATGGCCTACATCGCTCGCGGGATAGAGGAAGGCGCTACCCTGATAACGGGTGGGCAGCGAATGGAGGGACCCGGCAACTTTGTCCAGCCCACCATCTTTGGCGACTGCACCCCGGGTATGACCATCGTAAGGGAAGAGATCTTCGGCCCGGTCATGGCAATACAGCGCTTTGACAGCGGGGAGCTGGACAGCATCGCCGCCTTGGCCAACGACTCGGTGTACGGCCTCTCCGGCAGCGTCTGGACCCGCGATCTCTCCACGGCGCACGCCCTGGTCGCGCGAATTCGCGCTGGCCAGGTATCCGTAAACTGCCACGGCGCAGTTGGCACCAATATTCCCTTCGGCGGTTATGGACAGTCGGGCTGGGGACGTGAATTCGGCCAGGAGGGGCTGGATGCCTATCTGGAAACCAAGGCGGTCACAGTAAGACTGTAAGCATCTTGGCTCATTGCGGCTAGCCTATAACGCCATTTCTCCAGGCCGATCGCATGGTGTTCGCGGGGAAGGCAATCTGGCCAATATGTTCTATTTGCTATAACATTATGCCCTTATAGTCGGAACAACGAGAAGACCCGCGATGAGCTCGATCGACAGCCTGATCAGTCCACAACAGCGCAAGGCACTGGATCCTGACAGTCATGCACCGCTCTACCACCAGTTGTACAGTCTGCTGAAGAACCTGATTCTCAATGGGACCTTGCGCAACGGCACCCTGATGCCCACGGAGCAACAACTGTCAGACGCCTTCAGCGTCTCGCGCATCACCGCCAAGCGCGCCATGGACGAACTCGCGGCAGAGAAGCTGGTCGAGCGGCGCCGTGGCAAGGGCTCACATGTGATTTTCAAGTACAAGCCCGGACCCGTCAAAGCTCCGCTGATAGGCATGCTGCAGGAAATCGAGAGTATGGCGCGGCAGACAGAAGTACGGGTGCTTGAAGTGGCGCAACTGCAGCCACCGGGCGAAGTTCGGGAAGAGCTGCTGGTGAATCCCGATGACACCGCATTGAGAATTGTGCGTGTGCGGTCCCGGGACGGGGAGCCCTTTGGTTACTACGAAAGCTGGACCATAGGGCTAAAGAAAAAGCCGTCGACGAACAAGCTGGAAACAACGCCGCGGCTGGAAATTTTTCGCGAACAGGGCCTGAATATAAGCCACGTTAAACAGACGCTGAGCGCAGTATCCGCTTCGGATGCTATCGCGGAAGCCCTGAAAATCAAGCCCGGCACGCCGCTGTTGAGCATGGTGCGCAGATCCTACGACGCGGACGAGATACTGCGCGACTTCATGCATGTACGCTACCATCCCGAGCGGTTTGAATACCAGATGGACCTGACCATCGAAGGCAGCTGAGAGCTAGCCCGCAAGTCCCTCGAGGTAGTCGACAAGCTCTGCTTCCGAGACCACATCGGCATACTTGGCATTCATATCGAACAGGTTGGCATCATGGGGCGCCTGGTGACGGTCCCCACAGGCGTCACTGACCACGATAGGGATGAACCCGTGGGAGCAGGCATCCACGCAGCTCGCGCGCACGCAACCACTGGTGGTGAGTCCGGTGAGTATGACACTGTCCACGCCCTGCGCGGTAAGCGTGGACGCCAGGGAGGTGCCAAAAAATGCGCTCGGGTACTGCTTCACCACGACCAGTTCATTCTCGGCAGGGGCAATACCCCCGGCCCAGGCGCCCATCGGTGAACCGGAAACCAGATGCCGCAGCGGCAGCGCTTTCTCAAAGAAACGCCCGCCGTTGATGCCACTGGGGTGGTACTCGACCTTGGTGTAGACCACCAGCACGCCTTGTCGCCGCGCGGTCTCCACAATGCGCAGGGCCGATGCGAGAGCATTCCCAACATCGGCGTAGAGGTCACAGGCAGGATCAAGGTAGGCCTCCACAAAATCGATAAGCAGCAGAGCCGGACGTTTGCCGAAGCCGATCCGGTTGCTGTACACCCCCGTGTAGTTGTCAGCTGCGCTGTTGGTCATTGTTGTTCACCTTTCCCGGTCATTTGTCGTCAATGGTTACTGGGCGCCGCTCACTGATCACGAGCCCACTTGCGTTCGAATTCCCAGACCGCCTCGAACCCGATCAGCGAACAGAACTCCTTGAAATCAAACAGGGGAACGCCCTCGGGTTCCGGATTGCCGCTCTGGGCAATCGCCTCTCGCAGGGCATGCTCCACCGCACGGGCCGCTGCCAGGCTGGCAAGGGCAGGAAATATCGCCATCTGATACCCGAGAGCCTTCATTTGCTCAACGTTGCGCATCGGTGTGAGACCGCCATTGGACATATTCGCCATCGATGGTCCCTGTACTTCGCGACAGGCAGTGGACATTTCCTCCTCCGAATGCAGCGCTTCCACGAACAGCACATCCGCCCCGGCTTCATGATAGGCATTGGCGCGAGCGATGGCACTTGCAAGCCCCTCTGACTGACGCGCGTCAGTCCGGGCGATGATCTGCAGGTTGGGATCTCCACGCGCATCGACAGCGACGCGGATCTTGTCCACCATTTCTTCGCGGGAAACCAGGCGCTTGTAGGGAGTATGTCCACATTTCTTGGGAAACTCCTGGTCCTCCAGCTGAATGCCGGACACACCGGCTTCTTCATAACCCTTGACAGTATGATGCACGTTGAGCAGGCCACCGTAACCTGTATCGGCATCTGCCACTACCGCCGCCTTGCTGGTGCGCACCAATGTGGCAACACGGTCCACCATCTGCGTGTAGCTGACGATGCCGGCATCCGGGAGGCCATAGGCGGAGGCGGTCAACCAATAACCGGAGGCGTAGACCACGTCAAAGCCGACCCGGTCAGCGATTACCGCGGTGATCATGTCCTGAATGCCAGGCGCAAAGACAAACTCGCCCGCGGCCAATTTCTCTTTCAGTATCGGGCTCGCCATGCGGGTACTATCTCTTCGTGGGGAATCATATAGTATAACTATATATCATTATTATTTTGTTTATCAATTCACCCGCAAAAAGGCTGCGACTAACTTGATATTTGTTAAGGCGCAAGGCCGCTTCTGAAACTACGCTGAGCCCGTTGGGTAAAAAACCCACCTTCAGAGAGGACTACGTATGGAACTTGCAGTGTTGCGCTGGGTGCACATCCTCGCCATGGTCTACTGGCTGGGGGGAGAGTGGGGCGTATTCCAGACCGCTTACAATGTTGTAAACCGCAAACTGTCGATGGATGAGCGACGCCGGCATCTGGAAACCGCCTACCGCATCGACATACTCGCCCGTACCGGGATTATACTCCTGCTGCCCCTGGGCCTGCATATGGGCTATTTCTGGGGCGTACAGCCCTGGGGTGGCGCATTCCTGATCGGCATGTGGATTGCTCTCGCCGCCTGGCTCAGCCTGTGCTGGTCGGCGTTTTACTACCGTGAAACAGATCGCGGCATCCGTTTGACCAAGTACGATGAGGCTGTGCGTTTCGTGCTGATTCCACTACTGATAGTCGCCAGCATCAGCTCAATGCTCGGTTATGGTCCCTTTGCGGGTGGACAGGGGCAGCTGTGGTTCTCAGCCAAGATCTTCATTTTCTCGCTGCTGTTGATCATCGGCCTGTGGCTGCGCTTTGTCATGCGCGAGTGGACCATGATCTTCCGCGTACTAGCCACCCGCGAGGATGCGGCCCTGGAGGAACGCCTGGAGAAGCAGATTATCGTGTCCCGGTATGTCGCCTACGTATACTGGGTCGGCATTGCCAGCGTGGGCTTCCTGGGTGCAGTAAAACCCTTCTGAGCCTGGGCGCAAGCCAGAAAAACCCGCCTTCGAGGCGGGTTTTTTATGGAACCGAAACGGTGGTGCTCAACTGCCTTCGCTTTCTAGCAGTTCAACTTGCCTGCCGCCGTCTTCTGCAGCTGACACTATCCCGCCCACGGAATGCAATACCCGCAGACGCGCCCGCTCGGTCTCAACCTGGTCAGCTTCGATTCGCACAGCGCGGGATATAGCAAACCCGCGCAAAGCGCCCAGCTCCGCGGGCTTCAATTCCGGGCTGGATAGCAGGCCCATGTTCAACACGTAGCGTTTGCCCGCTGCGTTCAGACTGACATACTGGCGATAGCTCTCAAAGCCGCTGTCAGGGTCAACAACACGGCGTATACCGCTATCAGCTGCCACTACGTGGGTCTCCATGGCGGCGGCTCCCGCGACCGCAGGGCGAACGCTGACCTGCCTGACCGAGCCCTCAGCGCCGATAGCCATGTGCTCGCTGACGGTTACCAGCTCCAACCCCTTCACAGCGGGAACTCTTCCGTCACTCAGGGCTGGGCTGACATCTCCCGGGGGATAAAATTTGTACTCTGTTTCCACCACACGATCACGTTGAACTTCCACCAGTGTAAGCGCGTGGTACTCATGCAGGCGAACATTCATGTCACCGTCAAAGTAACTGCTGGTAGCCAGCCACCAGCCCGCTGACTGCCGCCAGAAATCAATGTATCGCAGATCTGTTCGTGATTCAGCTCGGGTCAGCGCGGGCACTATCAAGATCACCAGAACCGCCGTCAGGGGCATGAACCTAAGAGAACTCCGGCCCGCTGAGCGACGTCGAGCGTTCGGGATACCCTGGATCATCAGCCCGCCCCTTTCTCATCGGAGAACAGCCACGGCTCTCGCTCCCGCAATGCATCCTCAAAAGCGCTGATGGCACGCACCTGTGTCAGCGTTACAGCAATGTCATCGAGCCCCTCCAGCAAGTGATGGCGCCGCGCTGCGTCAATGTCAAACGACCACTCCCTGTCATGCGTGGAAACCCGCTGCCTGTCGAGATCGACTTTCAGGTGCAGCTCTGGCTCACTTCGGGACAGTGCAAGCAACTCCGTTATCACCGCTGCAGGCAGGGTCACCGGCAGCAGGCCGTTCTTGAAGCAGTTGCTGTAGAATATGTCGGCGAAGCTCTGCGCGATCACGACTCGAAACCCGTAGTCCCGCAGTGCCCATACTGCATGCTCCCGGCTTGATCCGCAGCCGAAGTTCTCCCGGGCAACAAGGATACTGGCGCTGTCGTAGGGCTTCTGGTTAAGGGCGAACTGCGGATTGGTACGACGATCGCCGGGCCTGGTTTCCACGTCACCGGCGTCAAGGTAGCGCCAGTCGTCGAAGAGCCATTTTCCATAACCGGTTTTACTGATCGACTTGAGGTATTGCTTGGGCAGAATCGCGTCGGTATCCACGTTGCTGCGATCCAGCGGAAATACCTGTCCCCGGTGGGTGCTGAAGGGTTTCACAGCGGCAGCTCCCCCCTGCTGATGTCAATAAAGTGCCCAGCAATCGCCGCAGCCGCAGCCATAGCCGGGCTGACCAGGTGGGTGCGCCCCCCAGGACCCTGACGCCCCTGGAAATTTCGGTTGGATGTTGAGGCACAGTGCTCGCCCGGCAACAGCCGATCTGCGTTCATCGCCAGGCACATCGAGCAGCCAGGCTCGCGCCACTCGAACCCCGCTTCCCGAATCAATGCATCGAGTCCTTCCTTTTCTGCCTGGCGCTTGACCAGGCCGGAGCCGGGCACAACGAGGGCCTGCTTGACACTGGCCGCCACTTTCCTACCCGACACGATCCTTGCGACCTCGCGAATATCCTCAATGCGCGAGTTGGTGCAGGAGCCAATAAAGACCCGATCAATTCCGATGCTGGTCATGGCCTGTCCGGGCAGCAATCCCATGTAATCCAGCGCATCCTGGCACGCCCTTGCCTGCTGATCATCGTCAAAGTCCGATGGTCGCGGCACGTGGCCGTCGACCGACACCACCATTTCGGGCGAGGTACCCCAGGTTACCTGAGGCCCTATCTCAGCCGCATCGAAACTGTGCCGATGATCGTAGTGTGCACCCGGATCACTGTGCAGGGTTTGCCAGTTCTCGATGGCCTGCTGCCAGGCTTCCCCTGCCGGCGCAAAGGGTCTACCCATGAGGTAGGCTTCGGTGACTTCATCATAGGCGATAAGGCCTGATCGGGCACCAGCCTCTATCGCCATGTTGCAGAGAGTCATTCGTCCCTCCATGCTCAATGAGCGAACGGCCTCCCCGGCAAACTCTATGCTGCAGCCGGTGCCGCCAGCGGTACCGATTTTTCCGATCACATACAGCGCAACATCCTTGGCGGTTACTCCCGCGCGAAGTTTCCCGCCCACGTGCACCAGCATGTTCCGTGCTTTCTGTTGCCGCAGGCACTGGGTCGCAAGGACATGCTCCACCTCGGAGGTACCTATCCCCAGCCCCAGTGCGGCAAAGGCTCCGTGGGTTGCAGTATGGGAATCACCGCAGACTACCGTCGTTCCGGGCAAGGTCATTCCCTGCTCAGGTGCGATAACGTGGACGATCCCCTGGCGGTGATCACTGAGCGAGAACTGGAGCACGCCGAAATCCCGGCAATTGTTGTCGAGAGCAATGATCTGTTGCCGCGAGATATGGTCACTCACGCCCTCTATGCCCAGTTCGCGATCCGTAGTAGGTACATTGTGATCCGGTGTGGCGAGAATGGAAGCCACACGCCAGGGCAGGCGTGCTGCCTCCCTTAACCCCTCGAAGGCCTGCGCTGACGAGACTTCGTGGATGATGTGCCGATCAATATAAATCAGCGAGACGCCACCATCGTCCGTAGCGACGCAGCGCCGCTCCCAAAGTTTGTCATAGAGCGTTCTGGATTCAGCACCCATAACTACACAGTCTCCACCACGATCACTCCCAGGCGATAACCCATAATCTCGATTCCCGTCGACGCGGCCGCGCCTACTCGAGGATACATTGACTCAAGCAGACCCGCAGAAACATGACATTTGTCAATCCGGGTGGCCTCTGTGCCAGAGTGCCGAATGAGTTGCGGGGGGCCGCCTGCGCCAAAATGACATATATCAAGGACAGTCCTTTACAGCCCGGTAGCATCGTACACATTGATGCGCGAGCGCACATTGCCGGGGATGAAAACGGCGGCGGCAGGCAACCCTCACCCAAGGAAACGTTACCCATGTATCTGGACAGCAATCTCCGCGATAAACTCGCCTCGATAGTGGGGCCAGAGCAGATAATCACAGACGCTGCGGGAGAGGCACTCTACACCGACGTCTTTCGCCAGCTTGAAGTTCCACTGGCCGTTGTCCGGCCGCAGACCGTGGCGCAGCTGCAAAAAGTGGTGGCCATGACTGCGACCGAGGGAATCGTTCTCAGCCTGCGCGGTGGCGGCGCTTCCTACACCGACGGGTACCTGCCTGCGAGCCAGGGTCAGATCCTGCTCGACCTTGGGATGATGAACCAGATTACCGAAGTCAATGAACAGGATGCCTACGTCACCGTGGAGGCTGGGGTCACCTGGAGCGCTCTCAAGGAGGCGCTGGACTCGCGCGGCTTGCGAACTCCATTCTGGGGCCCTTTTTCCGGCCTGCGGGCAACGGTTGGGGGTTCAATCTCCCAGCACACCATCAGCCATGGTTCAGGTGCCCACGGTATTTCCGCCCAGTCAGTGCTCTCCATGGACGTCGTGATGGCGGACGGCAGTCTGCTGAGAACGGGTTCCGCCAGCGTCGGCGGCTCGCCGTTTCTGCGCCACTTCGGTCCGGACCTGACGGGCCTGTTCACGGGTGACTGCGGGGCACTCGGGATCAAAGCTCGCATCACCCTGCCACTGCTCAGGCAACGCGCCGCGCACCGTAATCTCTCTTTCGCATTCAACACTTTTGGGGCGATGCATGAGAGCATGCGCTGCATCGCCCGGGAGGGACTGGAGGATACCCACTTTGCGCTTGATGGAGCGCTCTCCCAGGGGCAGATCGCCCGTCAGGAAAACGCCGGCGACACCTTCAAGATGGCCTTGTCTATCCTCAACAGCTCACCGTCCCGCTGGGAGGGCCTGAAACAGCTCGCCAGGGCCGGAGTGTCGGCGCGCCGCATCATCGGCAGCTCTGCCTACATGACACACTACATTGTCGAGGGCGTCGACGACCACGAAGTGAAGAGCCGCCTGCATCGCATCCGTGGCCTGGTGGAAGGATTGGGGATTGAAATCCCGGCAACCGCGCCCTCGGTAGTCCGCGGCATGCCTTTCGCACCGTTCTACAACACCCTGGGGCCGAAGGGCGAGCGCTGGGTCCCGCTGCACGGCATTCTCCCTCACTCGGCCGTTGGCGGCTTCCACAGTGCGCTGGAAGCACTTTTTGCGGCACGCCGGGACGACATGCAGCGGTTGGGCATATGGCACGGCGGCATGTTCGCCACGGTCGGCAGTTCCGGCTTTCTCTATGAGCTCGCACTCTACTGGCCGGACGAAATCACCGCCTACCACAGGGAGGTGGTACCCGCAGATTACCTCTCGCAGTTACCGGTGTACGAGCGCAACCTCGAAGCACGAGACTATGTACAAGCCCTTAAACAGGAGCTCACTCAACTTTACATGGATCACAACGGGATGAGCTTCCAGCTTGGGAAGGCTTACCCCTACAGGGAACGCCTGAGCCCCGAGGCCCTGAAACTCATCGACGCGATCAAGCGCAACACCGATCCCGACAATAGACTCTCGCCCGGCAACCTGGGCTTCATGTCTCCTTAGCTCGGCAATTGCATTAGCTGATATCAGCCAACTCCCTGACCGCCGCCATGTCCTTGATAACTATCGCCTGGGACACCGGCAAGGACAGTATTCCTTCCCGCTTCAGCTTTGCCAGGGAACGACTCACCGTCTCCGTGGTGAGCCCCAGATAATCCGCGATGTCCTGACGACCCATTGGCAGTTGTATGTGTTCAGGCCGCGCACCCGGTAGACGATCGAGCATTTGCAGCAGGAAGAAACACAGGCGCTCGTGAGCGCGCTTTTGACCGAGCAAAAAAATCTGATCGAAAGTCATGGCCTGTATCAGGTCGCGGATGCTGCTGAGATTTTCCTTGAGCCTGGCTGATTTCTCTGCCAGAGCATACAGTTTCTGGCGCGGGATTTCGTACGCCGAAACATCATTCAGGCACTTGATTCCGTACTCGAAATGGGACGAGTTTGACAAGCCGACAAAATCTCCGGGAAATACAAAGCCGAGGATTTGTCGCCGCCCCGCGCTGGAGATCCGCTCTACCATGGCAGCCCCGGAAGCGATGTTGAACAGTCGGCCGGAGGGGGAATTCTGCAGGCAAAGGTTCTGACGTTCTGTGAGAACCCTGAGGCGGGCCATGGCTGCCAGGTGTTGCAGATCCTCCCGGCCGAGCTTGCGGAACAGGGGACAATCGGCGTTGAAACCCGCGCCACGGTCAATCGGCGCTATCGGCTGCGACATGGCTGCTATCGACCTCCCAGCTTAAGCAAGGTTCTCCTGACATCCCCGACAAATCCACTGCCAGTGCCGCGGGCTGAACTTACCTATGCAGTTTAAGAGGCAACTACCGTGCCATGCAACACAAACACCAACGCCCGGGTAAGACCTTTCTCCTCAGGCAGCGGGTCGCGCCGCCTCAATCGCCGGCCGATAACGGGTAAACGCCAACAGGCTCAGTGCCATCACAGCTGCTGGAATGATGGAGTACAGCCAGATCATGCCGTCGATTGCATCCTGATCCTGGGGCACCGCACCACCGGTGGAGGATTGGAAGCCAACCACACTCAGGACCACGCCCGCCAGCACCGGCCCCAGGGCAAAGGCCAGCTTCTCGGTGGCGGAAAAGATGCCCGAGAACAGCCCCTCATCAACGCCACCAGCCTTTTGGCGCTGAATTTCTATGGTGTCGGTGAGCAGGGAGAAGGTGAGCAGGGAAAATCCGGCGTTGGTGCAACCGATAATGAAACCACGTACCAGTACCAGCATGTGCTGGGTCGGCATCTCACCCCACAGGGGCAAGGTAACCAGCACATCGTTCGCTGGTTCAATCCAGAACCAGGTAATGGTCACCAGTGCCCAGCCAATGCAGGCGCCCCAGAAGGCCCTCTCCTTGCCCCAACGGCGTGACAACTTGAGCCAGACCGGTTGGCTCAGAATCGAGCCGCAGGCCATAACCAGAATAAACGGCAGCAACAAATTTATCTCGGCGATTGCGTAAAGGAATATGAATCCCACCACCGTATAACCACTGGCCTGGGCTATGGACTGAACGAACAACGTTACGGTCAAGACCACGAAAGGCCGGTTTTCCCGCACCACGGAGAGCCGCAAGAGCATCTTGCCCGGAGTGGCGACCACTGCGCCGGCGTGGCCGAAATCGCGCGGTACACCGTAGGCGGTCGCCAGCATGGCAAGGAGGCACAGGCCGCCAAATACTATCGCCATGGTGCGCCACGCAGCGGCGTCGCCCCCGAGCATGAACACCAGCGGCTGCGCCAGCCCGATGCCCATGATCACCCCGACGACCGCGAAGACCATACGGAATGCGAGAATGGTGGTTCGCTCATGCGGGTCGTTGGAGAGCTCTGAGGCGACGGCGAGGTAGGGCACGGAAAATGCGCTGAAAGCGGTACAGGCAATGAAAAACAGTGCCCCAATACTCAAGGCAGCAATCCATGGCGATGGAAAGACAGAAAAGGAAAACAGGGCGATAAATCCAAGGCTCGTCAGTACTGCGCCTCCAACCAGAAAGGGTCGCCGTCCGTGGCGGGGTTTGTACTGATCCGACAGGGCGCCCATCAATGGATCACAGACAATCACCCAGAGTTTGGGGATCAGCACCACCACCCCGGCGAGCCATGGAGCAACCCCGAGCATGGTCGTCATGAACAGTGGCAGCAGCGCAGCGGGCGCATCCCGGAACAGCTGCGCACCGGTCTGGCCAAAACCATAGAGGATCATGGTCTTGCGGGGAACCTTGTCGGAAGTAACCGGCTCGGTCTCTGTGGAGACCACTGAAATTACCATGGACGTATGCTCCTGGACTGGCGGATCACAGCAACTCACTCGTACAGTCGTAGCGGAACAGTCCCAGGGTTTCTTCATTGCGGAGCTTGCCGAGGCCGTATAGATCGGACTCGGGACCCTGCAAACGGTCGGCGTTGGCGTTGGACTCAGCCTGAATGAAACTGGTGCGCTCGTGCCGCGCCGCCTGATAGCGCGCCAATGCCTCGGTGATCGCAGGCGCCTGGCCCAGGGCCCTTGCCAGCATAATGGCATCCTCAATACCGGTCGCAGCGCCCTGGCCCAGAAACGGGGTCATGGCGTGCGCGGCGTCACCCAGCAGAATAACCTTGTCCTGCAGGGACCAGCGGGCCAGTGGGCTATGGGCGTTAATCGCCCACTTGAAAAGTGTGTCGGTGCCAATAGCCGCGATCATGGTCTGGATGTCCTCGCACCATTCGCCGTACAGCGACTCCAGTTCGCTCAGCGTGGCGGGGATTGACCAACCGTCCTCCGTCCAGCCATCCTGGCGCGCGAAGAACACCAGATTCAGCAGTTGGCCCTTGCGCAGCGGGTAGCGCACAACCATTTTTCCCGGTCCTATATGCATTCCGGGCTGGTCTACCAGGTGCTGAATCGCCGGCGACAGTGGCGCGAGAGCCCGAAACGCGACGTGCCCGGTGAAATGCGGGGGGACCGGGTCAAACAGTTGTCGGACACAGGACTTCAATCCGTCGGCGCCGATCACCAGGTCGGCGCTGGCCGTACTACCGTCGTCAAAATGCATTTGCGGCTGTCGGGCGCTGACATCCACGTCGGTGAGGCGCTTGCCCAGGGCGATAGTGGCACCCCTGGACTCTGCAGCACTGGCCAGAATCTGGTGCAGGTCAGCGCGGTGTATGTACACATAGTGCGCACCATAGGTGTCGTAGGTCTTGCTACGGTCCACTTTCAGCAACACCCGGCCGTCCTGCCAGTGCGCGATATGCTGGGTTGTCGGCTCCATCCCACTGGCGACTATCGCCGCGCCCACACCCACGGCATCAAGCCCACGCATGGCATTGGGAGACAGGGTAATGCCGGCACCAACATCGCCCCACGCCGAGGCAGCTTCGTACAAGCTGACCCTGTGACCGCGATCCAATAGCGCGAGCACCGCCGTCAAGCCCGCCACACCTCCTCCGACGACGGCGATATCCAGTGATGCCATGTGCGCCCTCTTGGCATAGTAAAGAGCCCTAGTCTGACCGCGCGCCGAGCGCGGCCACCATGACAATTATCAAATGCGTCCCGGGGCTCGCCGGGAGATACTGACAGCCCAGAGGAGAGACGTCATGCAAGACAGCAACAACCATCGCGTTGAACTTAAGCACCTGTTGCACCAGCCTGGCCTGATCCAGGTGCCCGGTGTCTACGACGGCTTGTCGGCGCTCCTGGTGCAGCAAGCGGGATTTGCCGCGGCTTTTATCTCCGGCGCCTGCCTCTCGTTCGCCCACCTCGGTCGCCCGGACATGGGCCTGATAAGCGCCAGCGAGGCCTGCAACGCAGTGTTCACCATCCGCGATCGGGTGCACCTGCCGCTGATCGTCGACATCGACACCGGCTTCGGCAACGCGCTCAACGTACAGCGCACGGTACGGGACTTCGAGCGCGCGGGGGCCAGCGCCCTCCAGATCGAGGATCAGCAGACTCCGAAGCGCTGCGGCCACATGGCGGGCAAATCAGTCATAGCCACCTCGGACATGGTCAGCAAGCTCAAGGCGGCGCTTGATGCGCGGACCGACAGCGCCACCCTTATCTTCGCCCGCACCGATGCCATTGGCGTCAAGGACCTGGGGGACGCTATCGACCGGGCCGAGGCTTACCTGGAGGCCGGAGCCGATGCCCTGTTTATCGAGGCCCCAGCGACTATCGAAGCCATGCAGACCATCGCCACCCGCTTTGCCGGGCGAATCCCGCTCGTACATAACCTTGTCGAGGGCGGCAATAGTCCGGTTGACAATTGCGCATCGCTACAGGCACTGGGCTACAAGATAGGCCTGCACCCTGCGTCGCTGATCAATCTGTTTACCCGCCAGGCGGGAGCCATGCTGGCCGACCTGCGGCGGGAAGGCGGCAGCGGATCATGGCGCGAGAGAATGCATGACCTGGGCGAGGTCAGCGATCTGCTTGGCGCACGGGACATGCTTGCGCTCGACCAGCGCTTGGCGAAATGACTGGGTAGGCCTACTGCGGCGGGGCCTGCACTGCAGGTGTTGTCTTTGGCTCCGCGAGCTCACTGTGATAGCGTCCGGGGCCAGACACGGGACAACACGGGACTACAGCAGTGGCGGCAACACCTCCCCCCAACGATGATATACAGCCGCCCGCGGGGTGGTTTACCCGCTTCCTCAACACGGTCGAATGGTTGGGCAACCTGCTGCCGCACCCGGTCACCTTGTTTGCCTGCTTTGCGGTCGGTATTGTACTGCTGAGTGGAGTTGCAGCCTGGCTCGGGGTGAGTGCGGTTGATCCCCGGCCAGAGGGCATTCCCGGCCGCGCTGCGGACGGCATCATCCGGGTCGTAAGCCTGGTCAGTGTTGATGGCCTGCAACGCATCGTCTCCAACCTGGTGACAAACTTCACCGGGTTTCCGCCGCTGGGGGTGGTTCTGGTGGCCCTGCTCGGCGTCAGTATCGCCGAACATTCGGGCCTGATTGGTGCGGCGATGCGCGGCCTGGTGCTGGGCGCCGCGCCGCGTATGGTCACCGTGACCGTGGTGTTCACCGGCATCGTTTCCAATACCGCTGCGGAGCTGGGCTACGTGGTCCTGATTCCCCTGGCCGCGGCCATCTTCCACTCTCTGGGACGGCATCCCCTCGCCGGGCTGGCAGCGGCCTTCGCCGCGGTCTCCGGCGGCTACCGCGCCAACCTGTTTATCGGCACGGTCGCTCCACTGCTGGCCGGATTCACCGAGGCCGCCGCACGCCTGCTCGATCCAGGTTACACCGTGGGCCCCGAGGCCAACTGGTTCTTCATGATCGCCAGTACTTTCCTGATCACCATTCTGGGGGCTATCGTTACCGAGAAAATCGTGGAACCCAAGCTCGGCGCCTACAACGCCGATGGTGCGGACATCGATCTCAATGCCCAGGAACTACAGCCTCTCACTGCGCTCGAGCGGCGCGCGCTCAAAGGCGCCGGTCTGGTCTTCGTCGTACTGCTTGTGCTGCTCGCCATCACCGTGGTGCCGGCCTGGGGGATACTGCGCCATCCCGTCACTGGAGCGGTAGCAGGTTCGCCGTTCCTGAAGGGAGTGGTGGTGTATATCTTTGTCACTTTCGCCATTCCAGGCCTCGTTTATGGCCGCCTGGCGGGAACCATGCGCAATGATCGCGATGCCATAGACGCCATGTCCAAGGGCATGAGTTCCATGGGGCTGTATATCGTGCTGGTGTTTTTCGCCGCCCAGTTCGTCGCCTTCTTCGGCTGGAGCAACCTCGGGGCTATCTTTGCCGTGAAGGGAGCCACCTTCCTGCAGGATCTGGGCCTGACCGGACCACTGCTGTTCCTGTTCTTCATCGCCATGTGCGGATTCGTCAACCTGATGCTGGGATCCGCATCCGCCCAGTGGGCCATCACCGCGCCAATTTTCGTGCCCATGCTGATGATCATCGGCTACTCGCCAGAGGTCATACAGGCGGCCTACCGTATCGGTGACTCGGTCACCAACATCATTACCCCGATGATGAGCTACTTCGGCCTGATCCTCGCGGTTGCCTGCCGCTACCAGAAACAGCTGGGCATCGGCACCCTGATTGCGATCATGCTGCCCTACTCCATGGTGTTCTTTGTCGGCTGGAGCCTGCTATTCTTTCTCTGGGTGTTTGTGCTGGGCCTGCCAGTGGGGCCGGGCACGCCCACGTACTACAGTTTTGAGGGCGCGCCTGTGCCCGGGTGATCAGTCACCGGGATTTCTCTGTGAAAAAATCACAATCTTCCTGCGCCTCGTGCCGGGCTCCGCGTTACATGATAGTCAATCGCTGGCTATCCGAGCTCAGGTGCCTGGCATGAAAGTTACAATAACAAAAGCGCTTGCCCCCCTGCTGGTGATTGGTGCCGGCATCGCAGGCTACGCGCTGCTGCACGCGGCTGCGCCCGAGCCCGAGCAGGAAGAAAGCAAGGCCAGACCCGTCAGTGTCTTTACCGCAGCCGTGCGCGGCAACAGCCTGACCCTGGAGGTGACCACCCAGGGCGAGGTGCGCGCGGCGACGGAGCTGGACCTGGTTGCCCAGGTAGGCGGCCGCATCGTCGCGGTCTCCCCGGAGTTTACCGTGGGAGGGCGGATTACCGCGGGGGACACCCTGCTCTCAATAGAAGATGTCGACTACCGACTGGCACTGAGCGAAGCCCGGGCCAGGGTTGCCGAGGCCGAAGTGCGCCTGCAACAGGCCCTGGCGGACGCCGACGTCGCCCGCAAGCAGTTGCGCAACGATCCCACGGCCTCCGATCTGGCACTCAGGAAACCGCAGGTGGCGGAAGCAGAGGCCAACCTGCAGGCGGCAGGCGCGCGTCTCGAGCAGGCCGAACTGAATCTGCAGCGAACCCGGATTGCGCTGCCCTTCGACGGCCGCCTGCTCACTACCCAGGTGAATATCGGGCAGTATGTCAGCCCCGGCAACGTGCTGGGGCGCGCATTTGCCACGGATCGCGTCGAGATCCGCCTGCCCCTGAGCGATGCCGAGCTGGCCATCCTGGACCTGCCTATAGGCTTCACCGCCGCACCGGGGGCCGCCCCCAGCGTGACCTTCCGCGCCACCGTTGCCGGCCGTCAACAGACCTGGCATGGGCGTCTGCTGCGTCTGGACGCCGCTATCGATCCCGGCTCACGCATGCTCTTTGCCATGGCCGAGGTAGACGATCCCTATGGCAGCGGCGCCTCCGCTCACGGCATGCCACTGGCTGCCGGGCTTTTCGTCGAGGCAGTGATTCCCGGACGCAAGCTGTCCCAGGCATTGCTGATACCGCCTGAGGCCCTGCGTGCCGGCAATAAGGTGCATCTGGTGGATGCCGAGGGCCGATTGCAAACCCGCGAGGTAGAAGTCCTGTCCCGGGAGGCCAACCGGGTCGTCATCGCCAAGGGGCTTGAGCCCGGCGAGCAAGTCATCGTATCCACTATCCGCAACCCGGTGCAGGGCATGGCCCTGGTAGCCATGCCCGTTGGAGGAGAGCGCTAGATGGAGCGCTTTATCCGCTGGTGGGCATTGAACCCGGTGGCGGCGAACCTGCTGATGCTCGGCATCCTGCTGGCAGGTGGGTTCGGGTTCATGGCCATGGAGCGGGAGGCCTTTCCCCGCATTGCGGTCAATCAGATACAAGTGGAAGTTACCTGGCCGGGGGCCGCGCCACAGGAAGTGGAAGAGCAGGTCATTCTGCGGATCGAGGAGTCGCTCAAGGACCTGGATAACGTGCGCCGGATTACCGCTACGGCGTCGGAAGGGCTGGCGCGACTGGACGTGGCCACCTGGCCGGGCGTGGATATCGACAGCTTCCTGAACGAGGTCAAGAATCGGGTCGATGCGGTCATCGCCCTGCCCCGCGACATTGAACCACCCCGGGTGAAGCGCACCGAGTTCCGTGAAGAGATGATCCGGGTGGCGGTTCACGGCCGTGTCAGCGAGCGTGAACTCACCCGACTGGCCGAGGAGTTGCGCAACGAAGTCGCCGCCCTGCCCTGGGTTTCCATCGTCGATCTCTTCGGAACCCGCCGCGAAGAGGTCACGATCGAGCTGGCGGAGGACTCCATCCGCCGCTACGGCCTGAGTTTCGATGAAGTGGCAGAGGCAATCCGTGGCAGCTCCATCAATCTTTCGTCCGGCCAGCTGCGCACCGCCACCGGAGATGTGCGCCTGCGTGCCCGCAACCTGGCCGACAGCAGCGAGGAGTTCAGCAACATCATCCTGCGCCAGGATGCCAGCGGCGCTACCGTACGCATCGGCGATGTGGCCCGGGTAGTCGACGGCTACGAGGAGAATGAAATCCTCGCCACCATGAATGGCGAACCCGCGGTCCTGATCCAGATGCTCTCCACCGACAATATGCAGGTGGTCAAGGCCAGTGACGCAGTCAAAGCCTGGATAGAGCAAACCCGGCCCGGGCTGCCCGATGGCATCGGCCTCACCCTCTGGTTCGACACTGCCGACATCTACAAGAGCCGCATGTCTACCATAGGCACCTCTGCCTGGCTCGGTCTGCTGCTGGTGTTTCTGGTGCTGATCCTCTCCCTGCGGCCCAAGGTCGCCCTGTGGGTGACCGCCGGCATCGCGGTGGCCTTTCTCGGCACCTTTTCACTACTGCCCGCGAATGGCGTATCCCTGAACGTGATGTCGACCTTCGCGTTTCTGCTCGTGCTGGGCATCGTGGTGGACGATGCCATCGTCGTGGGCGAGAGTATTCACCACCACGCACAGCTGACCGGCGGCGGGGTTGAGGCCGCAGTAGCCGGCGCCAGCGCGGTGGCGCGACCGGTTATTTTCGCGGTGTTGACCACCATGATTGCCTTCGCACCCTGGTTCTTCCTCGATATCGAAGGCGGGCAGATGACCCGACAATTTTCTATCGTGATAACCGTGGCGCTGACGATATCCTTGATCGAGGCCTTCTGCATCCTGCCCTCCCACCTGCGTCACCTGGAACATCGCGAGCATCTGGGGCGCTGGCGCCAGCGCCAGAAGCAGCTGGAAGAAAGCATCGTCACCTTCGCCAACACCCGCTACCGCAGCCTGCTGCGCAGAGCGACAGAGCATCGCTACCTCACCACCAGCCTGTTTGTTGCCGCCTTTATCCTCAGTCTCGGTGTCTTCACCGCAGGCTGGGTCAAGTTCACTTTTTTCCCGGAAGTGCAGAACGAGCAGATTCATATCAATGTCGTGATGCCCAGCGGCGCTCCCTACTCCAGGGCACTGGCGGTGCTGGACCAGTTACAGGAGGCGGAGCGGCAGCTCATCGCGGAGGTGGAAGCCGAGGCCGCGACCAGTGGCGGCAAGCACGCGTTGGTGGAAGGCTGGTACACCCGGTCGCGCCGTGACAGCGTGATCGCCATCGTCAAACTGTCACCCCCAGAGCAGCGAGCCCTGTCGGCCAGAGAAGCCGCGGAGCGTTTCCGGGAACTGGTCGGGGATGTCCCCGACGCGGAAGAAATACAGGTCAGCTATACCCTCAACAACCAGGGTGCTGCCATCACCGTGGTGCTGCGCCATCGTGACCTGGATCTGCTGCAGGACGCGAGCAACGAACTGCAGGAGCAACTGCGCAGCTACAGCGGCAGTTACTATGTGCGCGACAGTCTGCGCGCGGGAGCCGACGAGATCCACCTGCAGCTGCGGCCGGGGGCCGAGAAAATGGGTATCAACCTGGCGGGCGTGTCGCGGCAGGTGCGCCAGGCCTATTACGGCGAGGAAGTTCAGCGCCTACCGCGGGAGTATGGCGATGTGCGGGTCATGGTGCGCTACCCCGGCGAGCTGAGGGAAAACCTGGCCAGCCTGGACAATTTTCGGGTGCGCACTGCCGACGGCCGGGAAATTCCCCTGTTGTCAGTGGTTGATGTCGAGGTTGCCAGTGCCGTTGAGCGCATCCAGCGCCGGGACGGCGAGCGCATGGTGGAGATATCCGCGGAGGCCGCCCCGGAACTGGTCAGTGACATCAACAGCGACTTGCGCGAGCGGTTCCTGCCAGGGCTGCAGCAGCGCTACCCGGATCTGGTGGTTCTGCGCGGCGGGCAGCAGGAAACCGAGGAGCAGTTCTTCAACGAGATCATGGCCCTGTACGCCATCGCGCTGTTCATGATGTATGCCCTGATTGCGGTGGCTTTCCGCTCCTACGCGCTACCGCTGCTTATCATGACCGCAATCCCGTTCGGTTTTATGGGTGCGGTCTTCGGGCACCTGTTGTTCGGAACGTCCATGGCGTTGTTCTCCTACTTTGGCATCGGCGCCGCGGCCGGGGTGGTGGTCAACGACAACCTGGTCCTGGTGGACTATATCGGGCGCCTGCGCGAGCGCGGCCGCTCAACTCTGGAAGCGGTGATCGAAGCGGGCGTGGCCCGCTTCCGGCCGATCCTGCTGACCACAGTGACCACCTTCGTCGGTCTGATCCCAATCATGGCGGAGCGTTCCACCGACGCCCAGTTCCTCAAGCCCGCGGTGCTATCGCTGGCTTTCGGGGTTCTGTTCGCCCTGCTGGTGACCCTGCTCATGGTGCCAGCACTCTACCTGGTGGGCGATGACTGCAAAAAACTGGCGACACACCGCTGGCGCAGGCGTGGCTCAGTGCAGGCGGAATCGCCGACGCAGGACGCCTGAGGATCTCTCCCGCGGTTCGGTAAAAATCCCGCCAGCTGCAATTGCATTGTCATACGCACCCGCTATGATGCGCTCCGCTGAGTGGCACAGAGATTGCTTGATCAGCAGTAGGAGAGGCGCACAGCCGGTTTTACCCGCGACGCGCCACCTGGATGCACCGTGGCGGTGCGGGTATGCACCGCCACGGTGCTGACTTAGCGGAGCGGAGAGACCGACCATGCCAAAGCCAGTTATCGAACAGGAACCACTGCAGCGCGCCGTTGCCGATCTGGTGGTGGCGGAAATGCTGCTCCTGCACGCGACCGTGGAAAGCATGTCCGTCATCGGCAATGGCGTGCGCCAACTGGGACGACACCTGATCGCGGCGCCCTCGGACCCGGACCAGCCGGTGGGCTCCATCGCCGCCCTGCTGCAGACAACGGCCAATCGCGCCCTGGAACCCTACAGCACCCGCCTGGGCTACCTGCGGCAGATGCAGGACCTTTAGTCAGTCCGGCTGCCGCGCCTCGAAAGCCGCCAGTTGTTCCGCACTGGCGGGCTGCTGGTACAACTCCTTCCACTCACTATAAGGCATGCCGTAGATCCGCTCACGCGACTGCGCATCCGGTACCTCCTCCCCCGCTTCCGCCGCAGCCGTTGCGTACCATTTCGCCAGGCAGTTGCGGCAGAATCCTGCCAGGTTCATCAGCTCGATGTTCTGCACATCCTTGCGGCTGTCGAGATGGGCGAGCAGGCGCCGGAAGACGGCGGCTTCTATCGCATCGGTATCGCTCATGGTTCACACACTCCTTGATTGGAATTCAGTCGCCCATCGGGGCAACGCTGCCGAGTAGCAACTGTACCAGACGGGTCTGGCGGGTAACGCCAGTCTTGGCAAAAACGGCGCTCAAGTGGGACTTGCCCGTGTTACGGGAAATATGCAGCTGTTCGCAGGCTTCGTCCAGCGTCGCACCTCCCGCCAGCAGCAGGCTGAGATTGGCTTCCGCCCGGGTCAGGCTGAACAGCGTCATCAGAATATCTGCCTGCGCCTCACGCGGGTGCAGTGGATCGGAGACGAAGATCGCCACCGATGGATTGCGGCTGCCGTCCGGTGCCGCGACCAGCGGCAGCGGCCGCAGCAGCATACCCGGGCCGGCGGCATCGCCGGAGCCCAGGCGCAGGGCCTTCACCAGGCC
>JBGTGB010000331.1:0-3966 GCA_041746975.1 Haliea sp.
GCCCCGGGCAGGGCCGCCTGCACCTCGGCCAGGCGCGCGGCGGCGGCGGCCGGGTCCACATCCTTGGGGGCCTGATACTCGGCCACGTGCACCTGCTCCCCGTAAAGGTCGACCGCCACGGCATATTCCGGCATGTCGGCATCGTACAGCCGGTAGCACTCGATACCCTCGCGCTTGACCCAGCCGGCCAGACGCCGCCGGTTCTTGCGCAGACGATTGGCAAACATCCGCGCGCCGTCCGAGAGTTCCGCCAGTGGGGTTGCCGCCGCTGCGGTCTGCGCGGTGGGCACTTTGTCGCTGAGGCGATTGGCGCCCAGATCGAACAGCAGCAGGCTGGATTCCAAAGCGCCATTCCACAGCTTGTACTGCTTGTGGCTGCGCAGGCCGGTAGCGCGCCCCAGTTCCCTGTCCGCGGTAAAAACCGCTGCCTGCCAGCCCGGGAACTCCCGCAGCATGGTTTCCCCCAATTGCCGGTAAAGGTACTGCAGGCTGTCCTTGTCCCCAAGACGCTCGCCGTAGGGCGGATTGCAGATCAGCAGGCCTTGCGGTAGCGGCAGGTGAGTGGGCCGAATCAGCTCCGCCAGCGGCTTGCAGCTGACCCGAACCACAGCCTCGAGGCCGGCGCTGGCAATATTTTCCTGGGCCCGGTGCACTACTTTCGGGTCCGCATCGTAGCCGCGAATTTCCGGCAGCCGCGCCTGCTTGCCGCGCTCGGCGCGGCCGCGGGCATCGCTTAGCAGGGCCTGCCACTGGGCTGCGCTGTGCCCCTGCCAGCGCTCGAATCCGAAGCGTGGCCTGGCCAGTCCAGGCGCGATGTCCGCAGCCATCATGGCGCCCTCCAGCAAGAGGGTACCGGAGCCGCACATCGGGTCGATCAGGGCACCGCCCCGGGCGGCCATGCCAGGCCAGTCGGCACGCAGCAGGATGGCCGCCGCCAGGTTTTCCTTTAACGGGGCTGCCCCGGCCTGTAGACGGTAATTGCGCCGGTGCAGGCTGCCCCCGGAGATATCCAGGGCCAGCAGTATCCCGTGGCGGGACAGACGCACGTTGAAGCGCAGGTCGGGATCGGCCCGATCCACCGAGGGCCGTTCGCTGCCGTGCGCGACGAACCAGTCAACGATAGCGTCCTTGCACCGCTGGGCGCCGAACTGGGTGTTGCGGATATGGGTATTTTCACCGCTGAAATCGATACTGAAGGTCTGCGTCGAGGACATGATCCCGGCCCAGTCCACCCGCGTCAGACCGGCGTACAGGGCATCGGCATCCTGGGCCTCGAACTTGGCCAGCGGCAGCAGCACCCGGTTGGCCAGGCGCGACCACAGGCAGGCCCGATAACCGATGGCCAGCGGACCATCGAAATACACCCCGGCAACGGTTTCCCGGCCACCGCTGGCGCCCAGCGCCAGCAGCTCCGCCAACAGCAGGCCCTCCATCCCCTTGGGGCAGGTGGCAAACCACTGCCGTGAAGCGCTGGCAGGCAGGCTTGCGGGAGCCGCAATGTCTTGGGGGGAACTGCTCATGCCGGCTATCCTGGTTGGCAGCGGAAGGGGCGCCCAGTGTACCGAAAAGAAAACAGGGTACTAGCCTAACTGCGCTTGCGCGGCGCCCGTTTGCGCGCTCGGGTGGCCGATTTCCTGCCCGCGGGGGCCCTCGGCGGCGCATTGGCGAGCTTTTCCTTGACCATCACATCCAACACCAGCCGTGCGGCGCCGTCGATGTAGCTGATAAACCGCTCGTGCTCTTCATCGCTGAGGGTGCGCAGCTCGTCATGCTGCCGATAGAGGTTGACGAAGCGGCGCTCGCGCTCGTATTGCCGCGGCAGGGTCATCACACCCCACTGTTCCAGAACCTGCTCCAGCTGGGGATTGTAGGTACGCAGGAACTTGATCAGAAACGGTACCGGGTCGTGCCGGGCCAGCAGGCTGGCGCTGCGCAGCACCAGTTCCAGGGGCAAGATCTTGTCCCCGCTCTCCACCTCCTGGAGCACGGACTTGTCAGAGACGCCGAGGCTGTCCGCCAGTTCCTTCAGTGACAGGCCCGCGGTCTCGCGGGCATCGCGCAGGAAGTGGCCGGCGTCGGCCATTGCCTCCAGGCGCTCCGGCTCAAGGCTGTTGAGCAGCGTGTTGCGCAGCCAGCCCTCGCCGAACATCGCTGTCATCGTTGCGGTGTGACGGGCAATTTCCAGCGTGCCCCCGGCGACCTGGCCGCTGAAACGCATCAGGCCTGCCAGCAGACTCTCGGTGTCACTGCCTGGGTTTCGTTTTTTCGCCATGGCTACAGCTTAGCTGAACATACGTCAGCTGCCGAGATGGATCATTGATTTCACAGGGCAGTCATTCCAGGCCCGATTCCAGCCTGAATATCTCCCGCAGAATGCCCCGCCACTCATCGTACTGGTTCTCCAGGCTGCCGTTGAGGCGATACACGCTGCCGCTGACCTCGAGCACGGTTGGCAACACTTCGTTGTTAAAGCCCCGGGCCAGGTCTTCCAGGTCCTGCTGCTGGATCTTGCTCCACTTGAAGGCGTTGTAGGTCTGTTCCATCGCAGCGTAGGTGCCGCGCGCGCCCGCGCGGTCGCGCTGGGAAAGACGGCGCTGGTAATCCTCCCGGTACAGAGCCTGCTCGAGGCCATACTGGCGCCACAGGTTATAGGTGGGATGGATGCTCTCATAGAGGTCGACATATTGCTCGTCGACGGTGTCAATAAAGCGAAATTCCTGGCTGCGGATGAGCTCTACCCGCGCCAGCATCGGGTCATTCGCCGCCGGCAGTCGCAGCAGCTCATGGCGCCCTGCCGCATTCTGCCCCACAAAGCCGGCAAACGACTCCGGCGCCAGCTGGGCCGCCTGCCGCAGCAAAGCAATCTCGGGCAACTGCTGCACCTCCGCGAGCGACAGGCCGCGCAGGGTCGCCAGCAGATCATTGGCCACCTGGTGGTAGAGATCGATAAACGGGTCGCCACCGTCCAGCACCGGGTAATCACCGGCCTGCGCCTCGTCGGCATAGACCCGGTCCAGCCAGACCCGACCACTGGCATCCTCGGCGCGTACCTGCAGGACCAGGAAACGGCCGTCCGAATGCAGGATCTCTCCTTCAAGCTGCAGTACGGCACCCGGCTGCGGTTCCGGCAGCACACGCACGGCGCCCCAGGCGTTACTGGCCTGCAGGACCTGACGCAGACGCACCGGCAGGTAGCGGGCCTCGGCCCTGCGGATATCCGGAAAAATCCCCTGCCGACTGAGTCCCGCGGTCTGCGCCGGGATGCCCGGGTCGAAGCTCACCAGGGCCAGGTCGAGTGCAGGCTGTGGCGGCTGCGGCATAAACTCCAGCGTGACGTTGCCTACCGAGGGAGGCCAGGCCTGCACCACCGGCGGCAGCGGCTGGGTGGATTGTGGTGCCGGGGTACTGCCGCAGCCCGTCAGCAGCAGACATACGCCAAGGCATAGCCGTGGAATCAAGGGGTTTCGGTGGTACACACTGTACCTCGGGTCAGGGTCTGCTCGCAGGAGAAGCCGTGGGCCTCGGGGTCCATACGACGGTAGACCCGGTTCAGAGTGAACGGGTAGGACACCCGGTCGGAGCTCACCGTGGTGGCAATATTGAGCATCTCGCCGTCGGGGCCCAGAGTCAGGCGGTGGCGGATCGACAGGCCTTCGGGCAGAGCCAGCACGAACATCAGCTGGTGCCCGTCCCAACCGCAGAGTTCACTTCCCAGCGGAGTCTCGACCACCGTCGGCCGGCCGTCGTGAAAGTCGCAGTCGAGGGCGAAATCTCCTTCCCTGCGGACCCGGATCTGGCGTGAATCCTGTTCCACATCCAGCAGCTGGGACCTGGTCACCAGATCCGCCATCTGCGCCAGCCCGATGACCGAGGCGCCGCTGTCCTTGCCTGTGCTGCCAACCATCAGCTCAGCGCCGGGACCGCGCCGCTCGCTGCCTGCGGCCTGGGCGCGACGCTCCGCCTCGC
>JBGTGB010000332.1:0-5295 GCA_041746975.1 Haliea sp.
TGCCAGCACCGAATCCACCATCTGGCTTACGGTCTGGGCTTGCAGGCTTGCACCGTGTTCGGGGCAGCGCGGCTCCCCCACACGCGCGTAGAGCAGGCGCAGGTAGTCGTAGATCTCGGTGATGGTGCCGACGGTGGAGCGCGGGTTGTGCGAGGTGGACTTCTGTTCAATCGAGATTGCCGGTGAGAGGCCTTCGATGTGGTCCATGTCCGGCTTTTCCATCATGGACAGGAACTGGCGGGCATAGGTGGACAGCGATTCCACGTAGCGCCGCTGGCCCTCGGCGTAGAGTGTATCGAAAGCGAGGGATGACTTGCCGGAACCGGACAGCCCGGTAATGACCACCAGCTGGTCGCGGGGGATGTCCAGGTCGATGTTCTTCAGATTGTGGGTGCGTGCACCGCGGACGTGAATGGTGTCCATGAGTCTCCGGTCAGGGCCTGCCAGTCGAACCCGGCAGTATAGGCGGTCGGTTCAGGTCTAGGCAAAACTATACCGGGGTTTACGCAGTCCCGTGTGTGGTGGATGCCACACAGGGAGCGAAGCTGTTAACATTGGGGTTTTTCTGCGAAGCCCCTCTGCTGTGATCACTGAACACCCCATGACCTCTCTGGAGCGTCGCTCCGTGACGTCCCTTGCCCTGCTCTACAACTTTCGCATGTTGGGGCTGTTCATGGTGTTGCCGTTGTTGGCCCTGTACGCGGTAGATTTCGAGGGGGCGACTCCGACTCTCATTGGCATCGCACTCGGCGTCTACGGCCTCACCCAGGCCTGCCTGCAGATTCCTTTCGGCTGGTTGTCCGATCGGGTTGGGCGCAAGCCGGTCATTATTGGTGGGCTGCTGATATTTGCCTTCGGCAGTATCATCGCCGCGCTGGCCGACAGTATCTACGGCATTATCCTGGGCCGTGCGCTGCAGGGGGCCGGCGCCATTGCCAGCAGCGTCATGGCGCTGGTGGCAGACCTCACCCGGCAAGACCAGCGCACCAAGGCGATGGCTATCGTCGGCGCCAGCATCGGCCTGGCGTTCGCCCTGGCACTGGTACTCGGTCCGCTGCTGGCCGCGTTTGGTGGCCTGGAAGCGGTGTTCGGGTTTACCGCCTTCCTGGCCCTCTCCGGTATCGCCATCGTGACCTGGCAGGTACCGGATCCGCCACGCACTGGCACGACCTATGCAGAAGTTGGTGCCCGGCCCGGTTTGATGGGACACAGCCTGCGCAACCCTGCCCTGCTGCGTCTGGACGCGGGAATATTCGCCCTGCATTTTATCCTTATGGCCAGCTTCCAGGTTGTTCCCGGGGTGCTGGAGAGTGGCATCGGGATAGCCCGGGAGCAGCACTGGCAGGTCTATTTGCCCGCGGTATTGCTGTCCGTGTTGGGAATACTGCCGCTGATGCGTCTCGCAGAAAAAGGCGGTCGCCCGCATCTCGTGTTCCTCTGCAGCATCGGTCTGCTGTTCCTGTCGCTGGCGGTACTGGGGCTGGTCCGCGAGCCCTGGCTATTTTTTGGCGCCCTGTGGCTGTTTTTTGTTGGCTTCAATTATATGGAGGCGGTACTGCCTTCCATGGTGAGCAAGGCGGTGGATCCCGGCAGCAAGGGCACCGCGCTGGGCATATTTTCCACTGCCCAGTTTCTGGGAATATTCGCCGGTGGCACCGTTGGCGGCTGGGTTCTGCAGCAGTACGGCGTCGTCGGAATTACCGAGCTCTGCCTGGGTGTGATGGCGCTCTGGTTCCTCGTGGCCCTGCCCGTACCGCGCGCCGAGTCGGCTGCGGTTGGCGGGATCTCCCGGCCCTGACTCCCATGCCCGCCCTGCCGCCGGTCAGTCTCTGGCACGACGCCGCGGGTCAGCCTGCTCTCCGCTCCGCCCTGGCCGGTGACCTCCAATGCGATGTTGCAATCATCGGCGGCGGCTACAGCGGCCTGTGGACTGCCTACTACCTGAAAACCCTGGCGCCGGATTGCGCGGTCTGCATCCTGGAGGCGGAGCACTGCGGCTTCGGAGCCTCTGGTCGCAACGGCGGCTGGATGATGGCAGCCCTGCAGGGTGAGCAGCGCTTCCACCAGGGTTCCCCCGGTGTAGACAGCGCGGAAGTGCGCCAGCATATCCTTGGCATCCTGCCGGAGGTGGAGCAGGTTCTGGCACGGGAGCAACTCGACTGTGACTATCAGCGGGGCGGCGGGCTGTTTGCCGCTGCTCGTTACCCGGAGCAGTTGGGCTGGCAGAGACAGCACCTGGCAGCATTGCATGCCCTGGGTTATGGCGAGGAAGACTATCGCTGGCTGGACAGCGTCGAGTTGACTGCGCGCCTGCGCCTGGCCCGGCCGCTGGGAGCCATTTTTACCCCTCATATTGCCCGTATCCAGCCGGCAAAGCTGACTTTTGGACTCGCCGCTGCGGTGGCCCGCCTGGGGGTGAAAATTTTTGAGCAGACTCCCGTCGTCGCCAGCGGCGGCGGGGTGCTGACCACTCCCGGCGGCAGAGTGAGCGCACCGGTCCGGGTACTGGCGGTGGAAGGATTCAACGATCGCTTTGCCGATTACCGCAGGCGGGTGCTGCCGGTGCAGAGTCGCATTGTCGCTACCGAGCCGCTGACCGCGGCGCAATGGCAGGAGCTGGGTCTCGCCGGCGCCGAGGTGTTTGCCGATGCCAGCCCAGTTGTCACCTATGGCCAGCGCAGCGCCGACAACCGGCTGGTGTTCGGCGCCCGCGGCGCCTACCGCTTTGGCGGACGCCCTCGCAGCCGCTTCGATGACGAACCCGGCGCGTTCCGCGAGGTCCGGCAGTTGCTGTTGGCCTGCCTGCCGCAGCTGCGGGATGTGGCGGTAACTCACGCCTGGGGTGGGACACTCGGTATTCCCCGCTCGGGCAGCCCCCACGCAGTGCTGGACCCGGCTACCGGCTTCGCCTGTCTGGGCGGCTACATCGGCGAGGGAGTCGGCGCGGCGAATCTGCTGGCCCGCAGCCTGGTGGACCTGATCCTGGATCGGGACAGCGAGTTGACCCGCATGCCCTGGTGTCAGCGCCTGCCCCTGGCCAAGGCACTCCGGCGCTGGGAGCCGGAGCCGCTGCGCTGGCTGGGATTCAGGGCGATCAGTGCAGTTCTGGGATGGCGGGAGGCCGCCTGTGCCGCCGACGCATCGCTCTGGCGGCGACGTTTGCTGGGGCTGCCCGCGCCACCAAGCTGAACGCCTTGCGCGACCGGGATTGACGGATTCTGGCGGTTATTGCTGATGCATTTGCAGGAGGGGATTGCTATAGTCCTCGCCACTATTTCCATTCCCTGAACCGTCTATGACAGAGGAGTTGCCATGTCTTCACGGGGCGTAAACAAAGTCATACTGGTCGGCAATCTGGGCGCGGATCCGGAGACCCGCTACATGCCCTCCGGCGGTGCGGTTACCAACATCAATGTGGCCACCTCCGAGAACTGGAAGGACAAGCAGACCGGTCAGCCGCAGGAGCGCACCGAATGGCACCGGGTGGTGTTCTTCAACCGCCTGGCCGAGATTGCGGGCGAGTATCTGAAGAAGGGGTCCAAGGTGTATGTCGAGGGCTCCCTGCGTACGCGCAAGTGGCAGGGCCAGGATGGCCAGGACCGCTACACTACCGAGATCGTCGCCAACGAAATGCAGATGCTGGACAGCCGCAGCGGCGGACAGCAGGGCGGTGCTTATCCCCCTGACGACTACAACCAGAGTGGTCAGGGCAGTCAAGGCGGCCAGGGCGGCGCCCCCCAGCAACAACAGCCCGCGGCCTCTGGGCGGGAAACCAGTGCGCCGCCTCCCGGTGATTTCGGCGACTTTGACGACGATATCCCGTTCTAGGCGCGGGCCCGGCCAACCGAACTGTGCCCCCCGGCCGGAGACCTTGCCTTGCGTGTGTTGCTGATTGGATCCGACACCTCACTGGGCCTGGCGCTGGTGGATCATCTGCGGCGTTGGGGCAGGCATGAGCTGGAGGCGGTTTCCAGCTCCACATCCCGTTGGAAGAGCGAGCGGCACGCCAAGAAGGTAGTGCGCAGGGTCCGCGCCGACATCGTGGTAGATGCGCGTCTCCAGGGCGCCATCGACAGCGGCGAAATCATTACCGAGCTCGACATCGAGCGCAGTCATTGGCTGGCAAAGGCCTGCCAGCGCAGCAACGGCAGTTATTTTCTGCTGTCGACGGCCCGGGTATTTGCCGGTGATGCGGGCCGCGCCTATCGCGAGCAGGATGTGCCCGACAACACGGAGACAGTCGGTCAGCTGCTGGCCGTCGCCGAGGCCCGCACCCGGGAAACCTGTGCCCAGAACGTGATTCTGCGACTGGGGCCGGTGTTTGCCCCCGGTGGTACCAACGTCCTGTCGCACATGCTGGGGCAGCTGATCGCCGGGGGCAAACTGGTGCTGGATAACCAGTTGCGGGGCTGCCCGGTGGAATCCGCTGATGCCGCTCGCGTAGTTGCCGGGATCCTCGACCAGCTCGGTGCCGGTGCCGAAGCCTGGGGCACCTACCACTATTGCAGTCCGGATCCCACCAATTGCTACGAGTTTGCCGAGGCGCTGCTGGCGTCCGCATCCCAATTCTCCGAATTTTCCCCGGACGCGGTGCAGCTGCAGCCAGTGGCAGCGGAAGGCCAGCCGCGCAATCGCGCGCTGCAGTGCGGGCGTATCCGCGGGATATTCGCCATCAAACAGGTGCCCTGGCGCGGCTTTGTCGCCGATGCAGTGCGCCAGTACTTCTTCCAGCACCAGCAACAAAGTCGCAAGGAGGCCTGAACCGTCCATGTCCGCTCATTCCGATGACACCCAGGTGGCGCTCGGCGTAGCCGTACTGACAGTGTCCGATACCCGCACAACTGACACGGACAGCTCCGGACAGTATCTGCAGGAAGCCGTGCTGGAGGCCGGGCATTGCTGCAGCGAGCGCCAGATTGTCCGTGATGACATCTACCAGATTCGGGCCGTGCTTTCGCGCTGGATTGCGGATGCGTCCGTGGACGCGGTGCTGGTTACCGGTGGCACCGGTTTCTCCGGGCGGGATTCTACCCCTGAGGCCGTGGCGCCGTTGTTCGACAAGGTCATCGATGGTTTCGGTGAGGTGTTCAGGGCCCTGTCCCTCGCGGAAATCGGCTCCTCGACGGTGCAGTCCCGTGCTCTCGGGGGGCTGGCCAACAACACGGTGATTTTCTGCATGCCGGGTTCCACCGGCGCCTGCCGCACCGCCTGGACCGGGATTCTCCGCGATCAGCTCGACAGCTGCCATCGTCCCTGCAATTTCGTCGGCGTGTTGAGGGCCCGGGCGCAGCTGCC
>JBGTGB010000333.1:0-8087 GCA_041746975.1 Haliea sp.
CTGGCTTCCAGTTGCTCCAGCGCCGTGCCAAGAGACTGGTAGGCCTGCATCTGCCGCTCTGAAAGCTGGGCATTGAGCAGCAGGTTGAGCTGCGGATTGTCGAGCCGGGGGATGGGCACATCCTGATCGACCTGATAGAACTCATCGGTGGAGTCGAGCTCCCCAGTCGCGCAGTCGCGGCGCGCTATTCTCAGCAGCTTGTAATCTGCATCGCGAATCGCTGCCTGGGATTCGGGCATCACATCCGCCGGTGCTTCGCCCTGCTCTACCAGGAAATCATTGACCGCGCAGCAGGATGACAACCCTGCAGGCCCGGCAGCGCCGTCCGGACCATACCAGGTCCCGCCCTGATCGGCGCACACCCCCTGCTGTGGGAACAACTGCACACAAATGTTGTAGGCTGCGATAACGCAGGGTGACGGCAGCGCGGCTTCGGTGGAGCTCAAGTTGGTGCCCAGCGCAGAGTAATTGACCTCCCGGATCGAGTCACGACCGGGCTCGGTCAAGTAAGAAACCATCGACACTGCATCGAGTTGCCTGAACGCCGGCACCGCAGCGCGGGCATTGGTTCCCGCCAACTCGGCAAACAGACTGAACAAGTCGGTCAGGTTCACCATGTGCGGAACGTCGCGGTTCGGCTCCACCACCATGGGGCCAGCGACCAGCATGGGTACCCAGATGCCCGTCTGGTAGGGAAAGCCCTTGGCCAGGGTCGGGTTGAAGGGTGCTTTTACGCTGGGCCCGTACGTACCATTGTCACCGACGATGACGATAGCGGTGTTGGTTTCCTCAGGGCGATAGCGCAGGATTCCATCGCTACCCTGTTGCGCGAGGCCAGCTTCCACCAGCAGGCGCCCGATCTCATGATCCATGGCTTCCAGCATCTGGTTGGACAACCCGCGTTGCTGCGGCACGTCCTCACAATCGATAGCGCCTGCAGCCTGGGAACCTTCCGGCAACAGCGACTCAGGGGGAGGCTGAATGGGCGTGTGGATCGCGGAGTAGCCGACGCTTAACATCCAGGGCTGCTCCGAAGGCTGGCGCTTGATCCAGTCAATGGCGCGGTCGGTTTCCATGATGGTGCGGTAGCCGCGGCTACTGGCATCCGCGGCGGGAATTACCGTATCCGAGCCATCCTCACTGTTGATGACCCACTCGGCGGTGTAGTAGCCGTTCTGCTTGCTGAAATCGATATGCGCGGGGACCGCGGCCTGGCAACTAGACCCGGGGTCGAGGATGCCTCCACGTTCGAGACAGAGGCGCCCCGGGGTGTGGTGGTCATCGACATCCAACAAGGAACAGCTGCCGTCGGCTAGATAGCAAGCTCCGGAGTCAGCACCGTGCAGCGGATCATCCTGGCTACTGGGGACAAAACCACAGCTGTGAACACCCGGTTCGGCGACACCGCCGGCAGTGGTATCGATGGGGAATGGACCGCCATCGAGGTAGCCCTCGAAATAGTCCCAGCCCAATTCCCTCATGACACTGTCGCCCAGGGGGTGATTCGCGGGATTCAACTCCGATCCGGAGATGTGCATCTTGCCCACCACAGCATTGACGTAACCCTGCTGCCTCAGCACCTTGGGAATGGTGACTTCAAAAGTTGAAACCTGGGAATTCGCCAGATCCGTAGAAACTATGGCGGTACGCACATCGGTGCGAAACGGGTAGCGCCCCTCAAAGAAGGCGGCCCGGGATGGCGAACAGGTTGGCATGGACCAGGCATTGCGGAACCGCACCCCCGCTTCCGCAATGCTGTCGATATTGGGAGTCCGGGCGGGAGTCTGACCGCCGTAGCCGAATGCTGGCAGCTGATCAACTCCCAGGTCGTCCATGACGATAAAGAGAATATTTGGCGCGGTCGCGGGCTGTGGCTCGGGCTCTGTCGGCGCTTCAGGGGGTGGCGCTGGCGCCAGAGGAATCGCGTCCGAGCCGTCGGAGCAGGCCGCAAGCGCGCCCACAAGCAGGCATGACAACAGGAGAGTTCCGCGTAGACGCTGAATAATGGCACGAAACATGAGTCCATTTACCCTGGCTGAACGGCTACCGTAAATGCAGCCCAACCGTCAAGCTGAGCACCCACTGAGGAATTGGTTTTATGCTGGATCAGCTGATTGCGGTGATTCAGCCAAACCTCACTCTAGCACGATTTGCCGGTCGGCCGAGCGTAACCATGACGCAATGAAAGGGGTCCCAAGATCCGCGGCCTGGCCCTACAATGGGCCTTTGCAACAAAGCTCGGGGAGTAAGAACCATGCCACGCAACATTACCGTCGCCGCCACCCAGATGACCTGCAGCTGGGACCGCGAGGCCAACATCGCCAATGGCGAACGCCTGGTGCGCGCAGCCCAGGCCGAGGGCGCCCAGGTCATCCTGCTGCAGGAGCTGTTCGAAACCCCCTACTTCTGCCAGCAACCGAATGAAGACTACATGCTGCTGGCGACCCCGCTGGCGGAAAACCCCGCTGTACAGCACTTCCAGGCACTGGCCAGGGAGCTGCAGGTGGTCCTGCCGATCAGCTACTTCGAGCTTGCCGGTCGCGCCCGTTTCAATTCGGTGGCGATCATCGACGCTGACGGCAGCGTGCTCGGCAATTATCGCAAGAGCCATATCCCGGACGGCCCCGGCTACCATGAAAAGTTTTATTTCAATCCCGGTGATACCGGCTTCCGGGTCTGGCGCACCCGCTATGGCAAAATTGGCGTTGGCATCTGCTGGGACCAGTGGTTCCCGGAGAGTGCCCGCTGCATGGCGCTGCTGGGGGCAGAGCTGCTGTTCTACCCCACCGCCATCGGCAGCGAACCCCACGACCCCACCATTCACAGCCGCGACCACTGGCAGCGGGTGCAGCAGGGTCATGCCGGGGCCAACCTGATGCCACTGATCGCCAGCAACCGTATCGGTCGGGAACTCCAGGACGGTAGTGACATTACCTTCTATGGCGGCTCTTTTATTGCCGACCACACCGGCGCTCTGGTCGAGGCGGCGAACGGCGATAGCGAGACCGTGCTGGTGCACAGTTTCGATCTGGATGAGATCGAGAAACTGCGCACTGCATGGGGCGTGTTTCGGGACCGGCGTCCACCGCTGTACCAGCCCATCAATACCCTGGACGGTGAACACGCGTGAGCCCTCGCCAGAGCACACCGAGGGCAGATGGCTTTTTCATGCCACCTGAGTGGGCGCCCCAGACCCAGGTGTGGACGCTGTGGCCCGAGCGCCCAGACAGCTGGCGCGACGGCGCCCTGCCCGCCCAGGCCGCCTTTGTCGCAGTCATTCGCGCCATCGCCCGTTTCGAGCCGGTGACTGTCGGCGCCTCCCAGGGCCAGTTCCAGAACGCCAGCCAGCAACTCGCTGGGGAAACCAATGTCCGGGTCATCGAGCTTTCCAATGACGATGTCTGGATGCGTGACTGCGGGCCGACTTTCCTTATCAATGGCAAGGGCGACTTGGCGGCCGTGAACTGGGAGTTCAACGCCTGGGGCGGGCAAAAGGGTGGTCTTTACCCGACCTGGGACCTGGATAATCAGGTCGCGCAGAAGGTGGCACAACTGGAACGGGTCCCGCGCTACGCGACGCCGGATTTCGTGCTTGAGGGCGGCTCAATCCACGTCGATGGTGAAGGCACGCTGATCACCACTGCCGAGTGCCTGCTGCACCCAAACCGCAACCCGCATTTGTCCCAAGCGGATATCGAGCAGTACCTGCGCGATTACCTCGCGGTCGACACCATCATCTGGCTGCCGGAGGGCATGTTCAACGACGAGACCGACGGCCACGTCGACAACTTCTGCTGCTTCGTCCGCCCCGGGGAAGTCCTGCTGTGCTGGACTGACGACGAGAACGACCCCAATTACAGTCGCTGCCGGTCCGCCCTGGCAGTGCTGGAGAGTGAACGCGACGCCCAAGGCCGTCAGCTGGTGGTACACAAAATGCCGATTCCGGCCCCGATGTACGCGATTCTTGAGACCCAGGGCGGCGCCATTGGGCAGGTGCCAGACGAAAACGGACAGCCCGAACGCCTGGCCGCTTCCTATGTGAATTTCCTGATAGTGAACGGTGCGCTTGTTGTGCCGGGGTTCGATGACCCTCAGGACCACATCGCCCGCGAACTACTGGCGACGCTGTTTCCCGAGCGGGAGGTCGTGATGCTGCCGGGCCGCGAGATCCTGCTTGGCGGCGGCAATATCCACTGTGTTACGCAGCAGCAGCCACGGCCCTGACCGCGGGGCTACGGCGGCGCATGAGCACGCAGCCGAGCAGACCAGCGCCGAGGAGGGCGAGGGTGCCGGGAGTGGGTACGGCGTTGGGGGGTGGTGGCGGTGCCTGGGCAATTGTGTAATCGTAAGTCAGGGTAATGCCACCCTGCGCGAATGCAGTCAGCGAGTTGACGGTGAAGTTTGTTCTGGTAAAGGTATCCGTGATAAGACCGTCGAGATCGAACGAACGCGTTCCCGCTCCAGTGAACAAGGCCAAGATCGCTGCGTTGGTAGTGGTCACGTCACTGCTGCGAAAGTGGTTGACCAACTGTGTCTTCGTCGAAGCACCAGTAAGCGTTTGGCTCCACGGGTCAATGCTGGACACGGTCAGGTCGCTTAATCCGCTGATGGACGAAAGATCCAAGGTCAACTTACGTGTCACACTGCCGACAGGCGTGAAGTTGTCTACCCTGGCAGGCTTCTGCAAGGTCGTAGCGCCGGTGACAGTGGCGTCCAGCTCAATGGTGAGGCTGTCGAGTGTTCCTAGGGTGAAGTCGAATAGATTGAATGTCGCCGTCGTCATCGGCTCCGCGAAGGAGTTCGGCGATCCTGATGTACCGAACAAGTGGGTTTGAGTAATCAGTGCCGCCCCCGCCGAACTTGCCCAGAGAAAAGAACTTAGAGCGATCGCGCAGAGGGGGAAAGAAGCCCTGATCGAACGGGACTTCGAGTCAGTGCAAGGAGTCCTGCCGATTGCGTTGCCACCTGTAATGGTGCGTATGGTATTCATTTTTCTCACTCCCAAGATTCTTAGATGCCGGACCCGGCAATTCTCCCCACTGGCAAGAAAACAGAGCACATACTGTGCCATAATTTATAACAATCTGTTTTATATCACTTTAATGCGAAGAGCAAGCGGAACCAAGGGCACCCAATGGCAAATGCTGGATGAATCTACTGGAGCTGTAAAGAATGTAAGGAAAAATCGACAACATAACCTAGCAGAGCCCATCTGTGGACATAATGGCGGTGAGAGGTCAAGCTCAGGCTATGTGTATTTGACTGTACACAGGCATTCGGTCAAGCTGGAAATGCGATGTTGAGACATGTGTCACACAAGCATCGCCTGAAACCGATTCGCCAACGTGTAAAGAAACCCGACAGCCTTGAACGTTCAACGCAACAGACAAGGGATTCCAAGCATAGAGGGTCACGAATGGCGGCTGCCGCAATTGGGCGATTGCTGACAAATCCCGGCCAGAAACTACTTTTCACGAGCGGCCTGGACGTCGACGACCCCTCCGTCGATGGACTTTCGTCGGCCCTCCGGCTGTGGAATTTGCTGGCCCCGCTTTGCTTGACTTGGGAAATCAAAATGGGGAAAATGCGCGCCTTCTCGGGGCGCTGACCCCACCGCAAGTTTATGGCTACGTAGCTCAGCTGGTTAGAGCACAGCATTCATAATGCTGGGGTCGGTGGTTCAAGTCCACCCGTAGCTACCACTTTTTCCTTTTTAAATCAGAAACTTACAAAACCTCAAATCGCTCTGAGACTTTCCCTCCTCCCGATTGCGGGAGATTTGCGGGAGTTTTCATTGTTGATCAAGGTCAGGGTCGGTGCCGAGGTACCGGACCAGCTCACTTTTTCCACCGCGTCGATCAGTTCCCCGATTTCAGCGGCGGAATAGTGCGTCGTGATCTGGCCGTTCTTGTGGCCCAGGAGCACCTGCCGGGTTTCATGACTCACGCCCTTGGCCCGCAACCGGCGACCGAAGGTATGCTTCAAATCATGGACCCGCACCTGAGGCAATCCAGCCTCCTCTCGCGCCCGGCGCCAGGCCTTGGTGTTGATGCGATCCACCGGTCTGCCTTTGGCATAGGTAAACACATGCTCCGGGTTCCTGCCGCGCTGACGGTTGATCACCGCCCGAGCTTCGGCATTCATCACCACCAGTCTATCCTCCCCGTTCTTCACGCCGCCACCCGGGACCACAAACACGCTGGTTTTCAGCTCGGGAATCGGTATCTCCCACTCCCACCGCAAACCCACCACTTCCTGCTCCCGCGTTCCGGTGTTGACCTTGAACAACGCCATTTCCCTCAGGTGACCCGGCAACCGCGCAAACAACCTCGACTGCTCGTCCCACGACAGTGGATACGGCTTGCGGGCATCGTCACACTCAAGCATTTGCAGCAGGGGAGCGGTTTCAAGCCAGGTCAAACCGGACTCATCCCGCCACAAACGGGCGGCCAGAGTCAGAATTCGCCGCACCACCGCCAGGTCGCGGTTAATGGTGTTGGCTCGCATACCCTGCTTACGACGATGCCGGATAAAGGACTCCAGCGTGCCCTGATGCACCCGCCGCAAAGGCAGATCGCCTATGTGCGGGTCCAGAATTTTCAGGGACTGGGCATAGCGGCCAATACTGCGTTTATGCTGGTAATCCAGCAGAAACCTGGTGGCCGCCTGCCGAAAAGTACGCTCGATACGAATGCCGTAGACAGTCGCCTTGCGCAGCTCCTCCAACCGTCGAATCAGGAACCTTTCCGCCTCCTCGAGCTCGCTTGCGCCAGTGCTCTCGCGAAGTCGGCCATATCCCCTGACGCATTTATCAATGTGCCAGATGCCCTGGGTGCCTCTTTTGTAGAGGCCCGGGATTCGCTTTGACATAAGAGTTCTCCTCTATGCTTTGGCGAACACCCACAGCGGTTCTTATACTGCTCCGCCCAGGCGTCCATTTCAAGCCGATCAAACGCAATGCCCTGCCTACCGATGGGAATTTCCGTCAGGCAGCTTCGGACTTCACGGCGGAATCGGTTTTTATCCATCCCCAGATAAGCCGGGGCATCGCGCAGGCGTATAAATCGAGGCAGAATCGAAATCATCTCTCAGCGCCCCAAATAAACCGCAGTAATCTGCTCTCTGACATGTCCCAGCTCCCTGCTGATGGCCAGGCGGGCCTGTTGATCCGCCTGCTGCTGCGCCGGGGTCAGGTCCTTTTTGCTGGGCCCGCCGCCATGGGGGGAGGGCCAGCCGGTGAGTTCCAGGTAGCGCTGCTGGGCATAGGCGTGGCGCAGGCCGTGCATCTTAGAGAGGCCGACATTGGCTGTGTGGCGCTCGTAGATCCTGAGCTGCTCAATATAGCTGCGTCCTCCTGGGATCAGGGCGCCCACCCCGGCCAGCCGCTTCGCCTGCTCCAGCAGAGCGCGCTGCTCCCTGGTACGGATGGGGACGGTGCGTTCCCGGCCGCCCTTGGTCCAGCTGGCTTTCAGGTACAGGTGGTCCCCGCGATCCGCCCAGCGGGGCCGGATCTTGAGGGCCTCCTCCCGCCGCAGCCCGAAGGCTTTCTGCAGCCGCAGGCTCATCCGCACATGTTCATCCTTGACCTGGTCGAGTTTCACGCGTGCCAGGCCCTTGGCCTTGCTGCTGTCGGACACGAACTGACGGTCCGGTATGCCATAGAAATCATTGGAACCGGCCACGACGGCCCGCTTGTTAACCTTTTCCGCCCACCAACGTAAACAGCTCATGCGGTTCTTGATGGTGCCGGGGGAGAGGTTTTGCCCCTGCCAGTGCTCGACCAGCGCCCGGACATGCTTTTGCTTCAAGGACGTGGCCTGCAACTGCCGGAAGCCAAGCTCGTGCAACTGGTTGGCGATGGCGGTCAGTTGCCGTTCACGGCCGACCCGGGTTTCAAAGCTGCCTTCGTGGCTGTGTCGGCATAGCATTTTCAGTTGGTAGTTCAGGTATATGGACTCCTCCGTTCACACAAGCAAGTTTTTGATCAGACTAAAGACGCGTACGTATATTCGGCTTTTTGATGGAGACGCTATCTCCTAGCCCTCAATGTATGCGCACCCCGGTGCCTCTTTGTCGCGGCGGTTTTT
>JBGTGB010000334.1:0-15343 GCA_041746975.1 Haliea sp.
AGCTGGCACCGCTGTCCCTGCCGTTCGAGATTCCGCCCGGGCAACGGCCCCACGTGATCTTCTTCGTCGGCGTCAATGGCGTCGGCAAGACCACCACCATCGGCAAGATGGCGCGCCTGCTGCTGGCGGATGTCGGTGTCGACGCGACCGTGGAAATTATCGATCGCCTCACCCGGCGGGTGTCACGCAGGGAGCTGACCAGCCCGGAAGCCCTGCAGCGGGCGTTGCAGGAGGAGCTGCTGGAAGTGCTGCGACCGGCTGAGCAGCCGCTGGATGTGGCCGGGAAAAAGCCTTTTGTGATCCTCATGGTCGGGGTCAATGGCGTCGGCAAGACCACCACCATCGGCAAGCTGGCGCGCCGCTACCAGGCCGAGGGCCGCTCGGTCATGCTCGCCGCGGGGGACACCTTCCGCGCCGCGGCGGTGGAGCAGTTGCAGGTGTGGGGCCAGCGCCACAATGTGCCGGTCATTGCCCAGCAGTCGGGAGCCGACAGCGCCTCGGTCATCTATGACGCCCTGCAGGCCGCACAGGCGCGCAAAATCGATGTCCTGATAGCGGATACCGCCGGCCGGCTGCACAACAAGGACCACCTGATGGAAGAGCTGCGCAAGGTGGTCCGGGTCATGGCCAAGCTGGATCCAGAGGCCCCGCATGAAGTGATGCTGGTGCTGGATGCCGGGACCGGCCAGAACGCCCTTACCCAGGCCAGCCAGTTCCAGCAGGTGGTGGGTGTTACCGGGCTGACCCTGACCAAACTGGACGGCACCGCCAAGGGCGGCATCATTTTCGCCATTGCCCGCAAGCTGGGCCTGCCCATTCGCTTTATCGGCGTCGGTGAAAGCGCTGACGACCTGCGCCCCTTTGCGGCCGAACCCTTCATCGAAGCCTTGTTTGCGGGTGCCGATCCGGAGCAATGATCACTTTCGACCGTGTCAGCAAACGCTACGCGGAGGGCCATGAGGCCCTGAGTGAAATCAGCGTAGAGATTCGCCAGGACGAACTTGTCTTCCTCACCGGCCACTCCGGCGCGGGCAAAAGCACGCTGCTGCGCCTGATCATGCTGATAGAGTGCCCCAGCCGGGGCCAGCTGATTGTCGATGGCCAGAACCTCGCCAAGATTGGCGCCCGGGGCATTCCCGGGCACCGCCGCAACATCGGTGTGGTATTCCAGAATCACCAGCTCCTGTTTGACCGGTCTGTCTACCACAATGTGGCGCTGCCGCTGGTGATTGCCGGCTATGAGCAGCGGGAGATCGGGCGCCGGGTGCGGGCAGCCCTGGACAAGGTCGGTTTGCTGGCGAAAGAGCGGGCTTTGCCCATCACTCTCTCGGGAGGTGAGCAGCAGCGGGTGGGCATTGCCCGGGCGGTGGTGGCACGGCCGCGTATCCTGCTGGCGGACGAGCCTACCGGCAACCTCGACCCGGCATTGTCGGCGGAAATCATGCAACTGTTTGAAGCCTTCAATCAGGTGGGGGTCACTGTATTGATCGCCAGCCACGACCTCGCCCTCATCTCCCGGCTGCGCCACCGTATCCTGACCCTGCGCGACGGGCGCCTGGTGAGTAGTCGGGCATGAGTGCCGCGGCCGAAAGCAAGACGCGGCGCGAAGGCGCCAGCGCCAGTCGCGCACGGCTGCGCCACCGCTTTAACGCCTGGCTGAATCATCACAGGCTGTCGGCTGCCGACAGCCTGGCGCGGGTGCTGGACAACCCCGTGTCCAGCCTTCTCACCTGGCTGGTGATCGGCATCGCCCTGGCCTTGCCCGCGGCGCTGGACGTCGCTTTGGACAATGCCCGCCAGCTCAGTGACAAATGGGACAGCCCCGCCCAGCTGTCCCTGTTCCTCACCGCGACTGCCAGCGCGGAGCAGGCCCGGGAGTTCCATCGGGAATTGCAGGAGCGGCCGGATATCGCGGTAGTGGTGTTGGTATCCCGGGAAGAGGCGCTGGCGGAATTCAGTCTCCTGTCAGGGTTCGCGGATGTGCTCGATAGCCTGGACAGCAACCCGCTGCCGGACCTGCTGCTGGTGACGCCCGCCCCCGAGGCCGGCCCGCTGGCGGCGCTGCAGCAGGAGCTGTCCACCGACCCCCGGGTCGCAGAGGCGGTACTGGACATGGCGTGGCTGGAACGGCTCAATACCCTTATGGAGCTCAGTCGGCGCATGGTGCTGGCCCTGGGTGGGGTGCTGGTGGCCGGGGTGGTGCTGATTCTCGGCAATACCATCCGCCTCGCTATTGAAAGTCGACGCGAGGAAATCGTGGTGATCAAGCTGGTCGGTGGCAGCAACGGCTTCGTGCGCAGGCCGTTTCTTTATACCGGCCTCTGGTACGGGGTCGGTGGTGGGTTTTTTGCCGCCCTGCTGGTTGCCGCTGCCCTCTGGTTCCTCGGCGAACCCGTGGCCCGCCTGGCAGAGCTGTACCAGAGCAGCTTCGAGCTGGGCGGGCTGGGGATGATGGGCAGCCTCAACCTTGTTGTGCTAGGTGGCCTGCTTGGCCTTGCGGGCGCCTGGCTGGCGGTGTCCCGCCATCTGCGACGCATCACGCCGCGCTGAAAATATGTAACTCATTGTTATCAAAGACTATATACCCTGAAGCGGGGCCCCCCGAGGGAACTTTCCCAGGATTAGCACTCTAACGAAATGAGTGCTAAAATCAGGTACATTGATTATGGAGATCCTCGCATGAGTAAAACCCTGCTGCCTGTCGACCAGATGGTGCCGGGCGCCAACCTCGCTGCCTACGTGCAGGCGGTGAGCAGCATTCCGCTGCTGACCCCCGAGCGTGAGAAGGAGCTGGCCGAGGATCTGTACTACAACGACAACCTCGAGGCCGCCCGCCAACTGGTCATGTCGCACTTGCGCTTCGTAGTGCACATCGCGCGCAGCTATTCTGGCTATGGCCTGGCGGAAGCAGACCTGATCCAGGAAGGCAACGTCGGCCTGATGAAGGCCGTGAAGCGCTTCAATCCCGAGAAAGGGGTGCGCCTGGTGTCATTCGCCGTGCACTGGATCAAGGCCGAGATGCACGAATTTATCCTGCGCAACTGGCGCATCGTCAAGGTCGCCACCACCAAGGCCCAACGCAAGCTGTTTTTCAACCTGCGCAGCGCGAAGAAGAGCCTGGCCTGGCTGAGCGCCGAAGAGGCGCAGGCAGTGGCCAATGATCTGGGCGTTGATATCTCCGAGGTGCAGCGCATGGAAGGTCGCCTCAGCAGCCGCGATGTCGCCTTCGACTCGCCCCTGGACCAGGACGACGACGATGCCTGGCAGGCGCCCCAGTATTATCTGGAAGACCAGCGCAGCGACCCGGCCCTCGCCGTGGAATCCGACGACTGGCAGGAAAACAGCGAGGAGCAGCTTTATGTTGCGCTGGCGGATCTGGATGAGCGCAGCCGCGATATCCTCGCCCAGCGTTGGCTGGCGGAGGAGAAGGCTACCCTGCATGAACTGGCGGCCAAGTATGAGGTTTCGGCCGAGCGTATCCGCCAGCTGGAACAGAATGCGATGAAAAAACTGCGGGCTGCCATCGCCGCCTGACTACACAGCGGGAGCCACGCCGGGGTTTGCGGTACACTGGCGCTCCCGTTTTCTCCGGATTTTCTGTCATGGCCCAATTCTTCATTGCCAGCGCCGCTATCAGCGCAGCTCTCGCCGTAGCTTTTGGTGCCTTTGGTGCCCACGCCCTCAAGAATCGCTTTGACGACTACGCTCTGGGTGTCTATGAGACAGCCGTCCAGTACCACTTCTACCATTCACTGGCACTGCTGGCAGTGGGCATTCTGGCCCTCAGCTACCCCCACGTGAATCTGCTGCGCAGCAGCGGCTGGTTGTTCCTGCTTGGCCTGCTGGTGTTCTCCGGCAGCCTTTACCTGCTCAGCTTCACGGGCCTGCGCTGGCTTGGAGCGATAACGCCGCTGGGCGGCCTGGCCTTCATCGCGGGCTGGGGCTGCCTCGCCGCGGCGAGCTGGAAACTTCTTCCCTGAATCATGACTGATTCTCCGCACCGCCCCATCCGCAGCTATGTACTGCGCATGGGGCGTCTCACCGACGGTCAGCAGCGCGCTTTTGACAAATACTGGCCGCGCTTTGGCCTCTTGCACAGCGATGGCCGCCTGGATTATCCGTCTGCCTTTGGCCGCGACGCGCCCAGGGTGCTGGAGATAGGCTTCGGCATGGGCCAGTCCCTGGTCGCAATGGCCGCCGCGGCGCCCGCCACCGACTTTATTGGTATCGAAGTGCACCGCCCCGGGGTGGGCAAGCTGCTGCACAGCATGGAGGCGGAGGGCGTAAGCAATATCCGCATCTACTGCCACGACGCGGTCGAGGTACTGCGTGACTGCATCCCGCCGGCTTCGCTGGATACGATCCAGATCTTCTTCCCCGACCCCTGGCATAAAAAGCGGCACCACAAGCGGCGCCTGATCCAGCCGGCCTTCGCCGCACAGTTGGTGGTCTATCTCAAGCCGGGCGGCGTGCTGCACCTGGCGACCGACTGGGAGAATTACGCCGAGCAAATGTTGGAAGTGCTGTCAGCGACACCGGGTTTGGAAAATACCGCCGGGGCCGGCAACTACGCACCGAAGCCTGAGTCCCGGCCCCTCACCAAGTTTGAACAGCGCGGCGAGCGCCTCGGCCATGGCGTCTGGGACCTGCTGTTCCGCCGAATTGAAGCTGGGCGCCCCCGGCTGGGCGCCCCCGGCTAGGCCAGAAACTCGGCAACCACCGAGTCGAGAAAGCGCCGACCCAGGGTGGTGGCGCGTATCTGTCCCTTTTCCTGCGCCAGCAGGCCACGCGCGAGCAGCGAATCCAGGCTCGGCTGCAGAGTGTCCGCGGCCAGGCCCGTGCGCGCGCTGTAGTCGGCCAGATGGAAGCCCGCGTTCAGGCGCAGGGCGTTGAGCGTGAATTCCCCCGGCAGGTCCCGAGCCTGCAACCAAAGCGGTTGGACCTGCATCTCGGCCGGTGCTGCCGCCATATAGGCCTCGGGTTGCCGCCGTTTGGCGTAGCGCAGGATACGGCCGTCGCTGAAGCTCACCTTGCCGTGGGCGCCCGCGCCGATGCCCAGATAATCGCCGAATTCCCAGTAGTTGAGGTTGTGCCGGCACTGCTGGCTGGCCGCTGCCCAGGCAGAGACCTCGTACTGGCGTAGTTCGGTAGCCGCCAATAGGGTCTCGCCTGCATCCTGGATATCCGCCAGCGCGTCCTCCACCGGCAGCACGGGCGGCTGCCTGTAGAATACGGTGTTCTGTTCGATGGTGAGCTGGTACCAGGAGAGATGGCTTATGCCATAACTGGTGGCGGTGGCCAGATCAGCCAGCGCCAGGGTCGAATCCTGTTGTGGCAGGCCGTGCATCAGGTCCAGGTTGATGCGCTGAAAGCCGGCAGCGCTGGCAGCGGCAATGGCGGCGTGGGCCTGGTCGCTGTTGTGCACCCGGCCCAGCGCTTGCAACTGGGTGTCCTGGAAAGACTGGATACCGATCGACAGGCGATTGATGCCAGCCGCACGGAAACCGGCAAATTTCTCCGCCTCGGCGCTGCCGGGGTTGGCCTCCATGGTCGCTTCGAAGTCTGCAGCAAGGGGTACCCGCGCTGCAATTCCCTCCAGCAGGCGCGTAATTCCGGCTGCGCTGAACAGGCTGGGAGTACCGCCGCCGATAAACAGGGTGGTGATGCTGCGGCCCTGCGCATAATGGGCATCCGCCGTCAGGTCGGCCAGCAGGCTGTCGATATAGGCCTGCTCCGGAATACGCTTTGTTTCGTGGGAGTTGAAGTCGCAGTAGGGGCACTTGCGTTCGCACCAGGGCAGGTGGATGTACAGCCCCAGCGGGGGTAGCTGCAGCAAGGGCATCAGCTGCCCTGGAAATCGGGGGCACGCAGGGAACTGTGCAGTGCCTGTTCCAGTTGGGCGCAGGCGATGGCCCGGTGACTGACCCGGTTCTTGGTCCGGGGCGCCAGTTCAGCGGCGCTGCAGTTGAAGGCGGCAACGTGGAACAGCGGGTCGTAGCCGAAACCGCCGCTACCCGCGGGTTCCTCCAGGATATGGCCTTCCCAGCTGCCGTGGCAGATGATCGGAGTGGGGTCCAGGGCGTGGCGCATGAACACCAGCACACACTGGTAGCGGGCGCTGCGCTCGGCCATGGGCACGCCGGTCAGGGCGGCCAGCAGTTTCCGGTTGTTGGCTTTATCTCCGCCTTCGGCATAGCGCGCCGAGCGAATCCCCGGGGCTCCTTGCAGGAAGTCCACTTCCAGTCCGGAATCGTCGGCGATGGCGGGCAGGCCGGTGTACTCTGCCGCGGCCCGCGCCTTGAGAATCGCGTTTTCAACAAAGGTCAGGCCGGTTTCCTCTACCTCGGGCACCCCAAACTCTGACTGTGCCTGCAGCTCTACTCCTAGTGGCTCGAGGATGCGCGCCAGCTCCGCCAGTTTGCCGCGGTTACCACTGGCGAGGACAGCGGCCTGCAAGGGCTGGCTTAAGCTCATCAGTGTTCGTACAGCTGGTGCTTGAGCTCAAAGCGAAAGGTCTCATCGGCACCCTCCGGCCGGAAGTCGATGGTGAAGAAGCGCCACTCCTCGTTGATAAAGCGGAACTCGGCGAGGTAGTAGATTGCCTCGCCCTCGCGGACCTCCAGGAATTCCAGTTCCCGCCCGGTGATCAGGTCGCGGGTGTTGCCCTGCAGCTGCATGCCGCGCGGCTGGGAAGCGTCGCCTACGTGCTCGCGCACCGCCAGATTGAGAATTGCCCGGTTCTTGCTCCGGGTAATGCCATAGCTGGATGCCACGCGGGGCTCGAGGAAGGTTGTGTTGACCACGCTGTAGTGCAGCTCGTAGGGTCCGAAACGTTCGGACTGCTGGGCTGAAGCGCCCAGGGCTACAAACAGTAACAGCGCCAGTGTAAAGCGTTGGTTGCGGATCATGGTTACCTCAACGGCTGATCAGATAGATGGCGGTGATAGCGAACAGGTTGGGCCAGGCGCTGGCCAGCATGGGCTTGCGCTCAGTGTTGCCAACCATGTCCCGGGCGATGATGCGTATTCCGCGCTCACCGCACAGCGCCTCAAAATCCTTCACCGTGCAAAAATGAATATTGGGTGTGTCGTACCAATTATAAGGCATGAAGCGGGACACCGGCATGCGGCCGCGGGTACCCAGGTACAGGCGGCAGCTCCAGTGGCCAAAGTTGGGGAAGGTGACGATACCCTGGCGGCCGATCCGCAGCATCTCATCCAGGACCCGGTCCGGGTAGTGGACAGCCTGCAGGGCGTGGGCCATCACCACCGTATCGAAGCTCTGGTCGGGGAAATTGTCCATCCCCGCGTCCAGGTCCTGCTCCACGATGTTGAGACCGCGGGCCACCGCTGCAGTGATTTCGTCGGGATCAATCTCCAGTCCCAGGCCGCGCACCTCACGCTCCTGCTGCAGCATCTGCAGAAACTCGCCATTCCCGCAGCCGAGGTCCAGCACTTTCGAACCGGGCTCGATCCAGCGCTGAATGTGGGTGAGATCAAGGCGCATCAGCGGGTCTCCCGCACGCGCCGCATGTAGGCGCCGAACAGTTGCAGGTAGCGCGGAATGGGCATCAGGAAAGCGTCGTGACCTTCGTCGGCTTCAATTTCCGCGTAGGTGACTGGCCGATCCGCTGCGATCAGGGCGTCGACAATTTCCCGCGAGCGCCGCGGCGAGAAGCGCCAGTCGGTGGAGAAGGACAGGACCAGAAATCCGCAGCGCGCCTCGCGGAACGCTGCCACCGGGTCATCGCCGTACTCCCGCGCCAGGTCGAAATAATCCAGGGCCCGGGTCATCAGGATATAGGTATTGGCGTCGAAACTGCCGGAGAACTGGCTGCCCTGGTAGCGCAGGTAGCTCTGGACCTGGAACTCGGCGCCTTCCTCACCCCCCAGTTCGAGGCTGCCGGAGCGCAGGTCGCGACCGAACTTGTTGGCCATGGCACCATCGGACAGGTAGGTGATATGGCCGACCATGCGGGCGAGTGCCAACCCCTGCGCCGGCAGCGTGTTGTGTGCCAGATAGTGGCCACCGGCAAAGCCCGGGTCCGACTGTATGGCCTGGCGGGCGATCTCATTGAATGCAATGTTCTGGGCACTGAGGCGCATGGCCGACGCGATCACTACACAGTGGCGCAGGCGCTGCGGGTAGAGCAGGGCCCAGCGCATGGCCTGCATGCCACCCAGGCTGCCCCCGATTACCGCCGCCCAGCAGTCGATGCCCAGGTGGTCTGCCAGCCGGGCCTGGCTGTGGACCCAGTCCCTCACGCGCAGAGAGGGGAAGTCCGGTCCCCAGGGCTGCCCTGTCTCCGGGTTTAGCGAAACCGGCCCGGTGGAGCCGTGGCAGCCGCCCAGATTGTTCAGGCTGACGACAAAGAAATGGTTGGTATCAATAGGTTTGCCGGGGCCGATACAGTCATCCCACCAGCCCGGCTTGCGCTCCTCGGCGCTGTGGTAGCCCGCGGCGTGATGGTGCCCTGACAGGGCGTGGCATATGAGCACCGCGTTGGAATGCTGGGCGTTGAGCTGGCCGTAGGTTTCATAAACAAGTTCGTAACCCGCGAGCAGCCGGCCGCAGGCCAGGGTCAGCGGCTCTGCGAATTCCGCGCGTTGCGGCGCAACGATACCGACGCTGGCAGGTTTCACGGCGTTGGGATCAAAGTCCGATCACCAGCGCCGGGTGCAGGCCCACCCCTGCCGCCATGTGCCGCAGCGCAATCTGCAAGATATTGATCAGGATAAATACCAGGATGGGCGAGAAATCCAGCCCGCCCATGTTGGGCAACATCTTGCGGAAAGGCGCCATCACCGGCTCCGTGAGCTGGAACAGCAACAGCAGGGCGGGGTGGCGACTCGCGGGGGCAACCCAGCTCAGAATAATCATCGCCAGCAAAGCGAAGAAGTAGATATTCACCACCAGCCCGACCACGCCGAGTATGGACCATAGCAGCAGCAGGCCAATGTTCGGCGGTCCCAGCCCGTTGAGTGCCAGCAGTGCCACAATGCCCGCCATCTGCAGCACGAGGGCCAGCAGCAGGGTGGCCAGGTCAAGCCCGCCGAGACTGGGTACGATGCGGCGCAACGGCAATACCAGCGGATTGGTCAGCCGGGCAAGAAACTGGCTGATGGGGTTGTAGAAGTCCGCCCTTACCAGTTGCAGCAGCAAGCGCAGCACCACGGCCAGCAGCGCCAGGGTGAGCAGGGTCTGAACCAGGTAGGAGAAAATCTCGCCGAGGGCGCTCATGCTTCGCGGCCCTCCTGCTCGGCACCCATTTCCGCCGCCCGCTGCTGTGCCGCGGCCATTGCGTGCGCGACCAGATCCCGCAGGCCCTCGTGCTCAAAACACTGCACCGCGCGCTCGGTAGTGCCGCCGGGGCTGGTCACGCGGCGTCGCAGCTCGGTCAGGTCGACGTCGCTTTCCGTCGCCATACGTGCCGCGCCGAGGGCGGTCTGCCTGGTCATGGCGGTGGCACACTCCCGCGACAGACCCATGGCACAGCCGGCGTTTATCATCGCCTCCATGAACAGGAAGAAATAGGCGGGGCCACTGCCGGACAGGGCGGTAATGGCATCGAGCTGACTCTCCTCGGGCACCCATTCGATCAGGCCGACCGCGCCGAGGATGGTGCTGGCCAGCTCCTGCTGCGCGGCGCTGACGTTGCTGTTGGCAAAGAGCGCTGTGGCGCCGACCCCAAGCAGCGCCGGCGTATTCGGCATGCAGCGAACGACCGCGGTTGCGGCACCCAGATTGGCTTCCATTGCAGCGATGGTTGTGCCCGCGGCTATGGAAATCACCAGCGCACCCCGGGCGGCAACCGGTGCGGCGATGCTGGCCATGGCGGTGGACATGATCTGCGGCTTTACCGCAAGGATTACCACATCCGCGTCGGCACAGGCGGCAGCATTGTCCTGAAACGTTTCAATCGCTCCCAGCTGGCGCAGTTTTCCCAGGCTTTCCCTGGAGGGATCGGAGGCACGCAGCGCAGTGGCAGGATGGCCGCTGTCCAGCAGGCCGCCGATGATGCTGGAGGCCATGTTGCCGGCGCCGATAAAGCAGATAACCGCAGTGTTCAAAAGCACTATTCCCGTTGGCTGGTGGTCAGGGCAGGGCAGCAGTATACACGCGGGGTGGCGCCAAAATCATCCGCCGGCAGGCCCGCTGCGCGGGCCGAAAATGTCGGTGCCAACGCGGATTATGCTGGCCCCCTCGGCAATGGCGGCCTCCAGGTCGCCGGACATGCCCATGGAAAGGGTGTCCAGGCCCGGATCCACGCGCTGCAGTTCCTCCAGGGCACGCCGCAGAGCGGCGAAGGGCAGACGCTGCTCCGCCTCGTCTGTGGCAGCAGCGGGAATGGCCATCAGGCCGCGCAGGCGCAGCCGGGGCAGCTCTGCAACCTCCCGCGCCAGAGCCGGCAGGTCCTCAAGGCTGACCCCGGACTTGCTCCCTTCATCGGAGATATTGACCTGCAAGCAAACCTGCAGATCCGGAAGATCCTCCGGCCGCTGTTCGCTCAGGCGCCTGGCCACCTTGATCCGGTCAACGCTGTGCACCCAGTGGAAGTGGCTGGCGATGGGCCGGGTCTTGTTGGACTGGATGGGGCCGATGAAATGCCAGCACAGGTTGAGATCCGCCAGCATCTCGATTTTGTCCAGCCCCTCTTGCAGGTAGTTCTCGCCGAATTCGCGCAGGCCCAATACCGCGGCGCGGCGCACATCCTCCGCCGGCCTGGTTTTGCTGACCGCCAGCACCCGCACGCTACCGGGCTCGCGCTGGCTTTTTTCTGCGCTGAGTCGTACTCTTTCCAGCAGCTTGTCTATGTTGTGGCTGAGGGTATCTGTATCCATGTTGGCGATGGTAGCGGATTCTGGCCGCGGCAGGCGAGTAAAGATAGCCAAGAATAAGTGGCTGCTGCGCCGGACTATGTCGGCAGCCTAACCCGGCACTGCTGCCGGGCTGGCCTCAGGGGAGCGAATCGGTGGATATTACAGAACTTCTTGCGTTCAGCGCGAAACAGGGCGCATCGGACTTGCACCTGTCAGCGGGTTTGCCACCCATGATCCGGGTGGACGGGGATGTTCGCCGCATCAACCTGCCGCCGATGGACCACAAGCAGGTTCACGACCTGATCTACGACATCATGAACGACAAGCAGCGCAAGGACTACGAGGAGTTCCTGGAGACGGACTTTTCCTTTGAGGTCCCAGGTGTCGCCCGTTTCCGGGTGAACGCCTTCAACCAGAATCGCGGTGCCGGCGGCGTATTCAGAACGATTCCCTCTAAGGTTCTGACCATGGAGGACCTGGGCATGGGCCAGGTCCTCCGCGATATCTCGATGATGCCCCGCGGTCTTGTGCTGGTCACCGGGCCTACCGGTTCCGGTAAATCCACGACCCTCGCCGCCATGGTCGACCATATCAACGACAACAAATACGAGCACATCCTCACCATCGAGGACCCGATCGAGTTCGTGCACGAAAGCAAGAAATGCCTGGTCAACCAGCGCGAAGTCCACCGCGACACCCTGGGCTTCTCCGAGGCCCTGCGCTCCGCCCTGCGTGAAGACCCGGACATTATCCTGGTCGGCGAGATGCGCGATCTCGAAACCATCCGCCTGGCGCTGACCGCCGCGGAGACCGGGCATCTCGTGTTTGGCACCCTGCACACCACCTCGGCGGCCAAGACCATCGACCGGATCGTGGACGTGTTTCCCGCGGCAGAAAAGTCCATGGTGCGCTCCATGCTGTCGGAATCGCTGCAGGCGGTTGTATCCCAGACTCTACTCAAGCGCGCCACTGGCGGCCGGGTGGCGGCGCACGAGATCATGCGCGGCACCTCGGCTATCCGTAACCTGATCCGGGAGGACAAGGTGGCGCAGATGTATTCCGCCATCCAGACCGGCCAGGCGCTGGGCATGCAGACTATGGACCAGTGCCTGAAGGAACTGGTGGAGCGGCGGGTTATCAACCGGGATGTCGCCCGCGAGAAAGCCCGGATGCCGGAAAACTTCTAGCCCTGACGCTGAGAGGAACATGTCATGAGGATCGAGGATCTACTGCAACGCATGGTCAAGGAAGGCGCTTCCGATGGCTTTATTACCTCCGGCGCTCCCCCGAGCATCAAGGTGGATGGCCAGATCTACCCTGTCAGCGAGACCAAGCTTACCGACGAGGAGACCCGGGAAATTGTTCTCTCGACCATGAGCGACAAGCAGCGGGGAGAGTTCCTCAGCACCAGTGAATGTAATTTTGCCCTCGCCAGCGAAGGCCTGGGCCGGTTCCGGGCCAGTGCGATGGTGCAGCGGGGCCGCTGCGGCTTGGTACTGCGGCGTATTGAGACCCAGATTCCGGAAGTGAGCGAGCTGGGCCTGCCGAAGATCATCGAGGACCTGTCGATGACCAAGCGGGGCCTGGTGATTTTTGTCGGCGCCACTGGCACCGGCAAATCCACCTCACTGGCGGCGATGGTGGGGCATCGCAATCGCAACAGCCGCGGCCACATCATCAGTATCGAGGACCCCATCGAATTCATTCACGACCACGCCAACTGCCTGGTCACCCAGCGTGAGGTCGGCATCGATACCGAGTCCTTCGACGTTGCCTTGAAAAATACCCTGCGCCAGGCGCCGGATGTGATCATGATCGGGGAGGTGCGGTCGGCGGACACCATGGCCCAGGCACTTACCTTCGCTGAAACCGGCCACCTGTGCCTGTGCACCCTGCACGCGAACAACGCCAACCAGGCACTTGACCGCATCCAGAGCTTCTTCCCCGCGAGTATGCACACCCAGGTTTGGATGGACCTGTCGCTCAACCTGAAGGCCATGGTGGCACAGCAACTGTTGCCGCGGAAAGACGGCAAGGGTCGTGTCCCCGTGGTGGAGGTGCTGCTGAATTCGCCGCTGATCCAGGAGTACATCCGCAAGGGCGAAGTGCACCTGATCAAGGATGTGATGGCCAAGTCCACGGAGCTGGGCATGCAGACCCTCGATCAGTCCTTGGTGGAAGCCTACAAAAAGAACTTCATCAGCCTAGAGGATGCGATCCGCTACGCGGACTCGGCCAACGACGTGCGTCTGATGATCAAGATGTTCGAGAAGAGCCGCTCTACCTCGGACGGCTCTTTGGGACTCAGCTTCGACGAGGCCGACAATCGCGGCAACTTCCTGGGACGTAAGTAGCGCAGGTCTCCTAGCCTAGGATAGGGCGCGCCGGCTGTCCTCGTTTTCCCGCAACCAGGTCTGCAGGATCAGCTCCGCCGCATGGCTATCGACCGGGACCGCCTTGTAATCACCGCGGTGCCCCCGCTGCCGCTGTTCCTGCTTGGCTTCGAAACTGCTCAAGCGCTCGTCGGTCATGGCCACTGGCAGGCCCAGTCTGCCGTGCAACCGGCGACCGAATTTACGTGCCCTGTTGGCCAGCTCACTGACGCTGCCGTCCATGTTCAGGGGATCGCCGACCACCAGCAGGTCCGGCTGCCACTCTGCCACCAGCGCCTCCAGCGCCGCCCAGTCCGGGATCCCGTCCCGTGCGCGCAGTACAGCCACGCTGCGGGTCGTACCCAGCAGTGTATTGCCCACGGCGACACCGATCTGCTTCAGGCCGTAATCAAAGGCGAGCACCGTGGCGGGTTTGTGCCGGGCCGGGGTTGGTGGCTCAGGCATGCCCTGCCTGGGCAGATATCAGGTTCATGTCGATACCAAGGCCGGCCGCGGCCGCCGACACCCGGCGATGCCAGGGGGTGGCAAAGATGATGTCGCTGTCAGCGGGCAGGGTCAGCCAGGCGTTGTGGGACAATTCCTGCTCCAGCTGACCGGCAGACCAGCCCGCGTAGCCCAGAGCGATCAGGTATTGTGCGGGCCCACTGCCCTCGGCAATGGCGCGGAGTATGTCCCGGGAGGTGGTGAGGGTGATATCCGGGGTGACCTGGAGGCTTGCCTCCCAGTTTTTGCCACCGCGGCGATGGAGGACGAAGCCGTGGTCAATCTGCACTGGCCCACCAGCCAGCACCGGCTCATCATTGAAATCCTCCCGGGCCTCGATGTCGAGGTGCTCGAAGATCTCTGTCACGGTCAGATCCAGAGGCTGGTTGATAATGATACCCATGGCCCCGCTTTCACCGTGCTCGCAAATATAGGTAATACTCTGGGAGAAGATTCCTTCCGACATGCTGGGCATGGCCAGCAGGAAGTGATCCCGCAGACAATTTCCACTCTTGATCGCGCTGGCCGCGGCCCGGACTGTCATCGTATCTGCTGGACCCCTTCCCGGTGGCGAGCATTTTTTGCACCGCCCATCAGCCTGAGCTTAGCCGGTTTTCCTGGAATTGCCATGTGCGGATGATCTCCAGCTTGTCGGTGCTGGCCCTGAGCTCGGCGGGGAACGGAGCGAAGGGCGCAGCCATGCGCACTATTTTTATCGCCGCTTCGTCCAGTACCGCGAAGCCGGAGGAGGCCAGAACCTGGATATCCTCCAGGCGACCGTCGTAATTGATCACTACCAGCAGGCGCAGGCTGCCATAAATGCCGTAGCGGATGGATGCTTCCGGGTAATACTGGTTGCCTACGGCTTCCACCCGTCGCCGCCAATCGTGCAGATAGGCTGCGTCTACCGCCTCCCGGGTCGAAAGCGAGGTCAGCCGCCGCACCCGCGGCCGGTTGGAATAGTCCCGGGCCTGGTCGTCCAGCGCCGCTTCCAGATTCGCGATCTCCTGGCTCAGGCGCTCCGCTTCCGGGCTCAGGCCCGGCACGGCAGCTGTTTCCGGTGCCCTGGCTGTCTTGCTGGCCGGAGTCTGCAGTGGACTCAACGTGCTGGTGACCGGCGCACCGGTCTGAGCCTCCTCCCTGGGTCCCTTTTCCGCCTCTTGCTCGCTGGGAATGGCCAGGGGTGCACTGGCGGCGCTGCTGACGCTGGTTTCATCCGCCTCATCGCCGCTGCCCTGCTGGCTGAACTGGGCAAGGTGGGTGGCGTCATCGGGGGCGAGTTCGCTGCGCCGCTGGGCCAGGGTTATCTCCAGCTGCGGGGTGTAGGCGGGTTCGGCGCCGGGATCAAACCCTATCCCCAGCACCAGAATGGCGTGCAGGGTGGCGGCGAGGAAAATAGCTACTCCCAGGCCGTTTCCGGGTTCTGTGCCTATGCCCTGCTGCATGCGCTGCCTCAGCGTGCGGCCAACTCCTGGGCAATACAATCCATCAGCTGCGCCCCGATGTCCAGATTATAGGCCTTATCAATTTCCTGGATCCCGGTAGGGCTGGTGACGTTGATCTCGGTCAGGAAGTCCCCGATCACATCCAGGCCGACAAAGTACAGCCCGCGCTCGCGCAGGGAAGGGCCCACCTGGGCGGCAATCC
>JBGTGB010000335.1:0-4538 GCA_041746975.1 Haliea sp.
ATCACCGCCGGCGTAACCGGGCTGCTGGCGGAGCGCGCGGTGAACGTGCTGGATATCGGGCAGGCGGTTATTCACGCCACGCTGTCCATGGGCCTGCTGCTGGAAATACCCGGTGATGGCAATCCTGAGGGTCTGGAGCAGGACCTGCAGGCCTTTGCCAGGGAGCAGTGCCTGCAACTGCGCTGGGAGACGGTGAGCGAGGAAAGCTATGGCGACTGGGTGGCTGCTCAAGGGCGGGCCCGCTATATCACCACGCTGCTGGCGCGCAAGATTACCGCCGATCAGCTGGCCCGGGTCAGCGCCGTGTTCTCCCGCCATGGCCTGGGAATCGACAGCATAGCGCGCCTGTCCGGGCGCATCCCCCTGGGGGAGCTGCCGCCACTGAGCAAGGCCTGCGTCGAGTTCTCCCTGCGCGGTCCGCTGCCAGACATCGGCGCCTTCCGCAAGCAACTGCTGGAGGTAGCCAGCGCCCTGGAGGTGGATCTCGCGTTCCAGGAAGACAATATGTACCGCCGCAACCGGCGCCTGGTGGCTTTCGATATGGACTCCACGCTGATCGAGGCGGAGGTCATCGATGAACTCGCACAGTTGGCGGGGGTGGGCGACCAGGTCAGCGCGATAACCGAGCGCGCGATGCGCGGGGAGCTGGATTTTGGCGCCAGCTTTCGGCAGCGCGTGGCACTTCTGCGGGGTCTGCCCGAGTCAGCCCTTGAGGAAGTGGCGGCGAATCTGCGCATTACCGAGGGAGCCAGGCATCTGATCTCCACCCTGCGCGCGCTGGGCTACAAGACGGCCATTCTTTCCGGCGGCTTCACTTATTTCGCCGAGCGGCTGCAGCGCGAGTTGGGAATCGACTACGTGCATGCCAACCAGCTCGATATCGCCGAGGGCGCCGTCACCGGGAAGGTCAGTGGCGTAATCGTGGATGGCGAGCGCAAAGCCGCACTGCTGCGTCAACTCGCGACCCGCGAAGGCATCGATTTGCAGCAGGTGATTGCGGTTGGCGACGGCGCCAATGACCTGCCCATGCTCAGTATTGCAGGACTGGGTATCGCCTTTCGCGCCAAGCCGCTGGTGCAGCAATCGGCGGAGCAGTCGATCTCCACGCTGGGGCTGGACGCCATCCTGTACCTGCTCGGAATCTCTGATCGCTACCAGCCTGGCGGCGAGCGCTCAGATATCTGACCACAGCGAGCGGAACGGCGAACTCGGCAACTCGCGCGCCTCCCTGGGCTTGTCCTGCTGCGGGATGCCAACTTCACGGAATTCGAACTGGCTGTAGGTGGCGGTGGCAGCCACCTGCCGCTGCAGGCGGATTTTCTTGTCCTCGCCGTGCTTGCCCAGGGTCAGTCTCTGGCCTTCGCGGAAGCCGCTGCGCGGGGTTATCAGCGTTGGCGGCTGCGCCACCAGCTTGATCCCGGGCAGTAACAGCACCCGGATCGGTTCCGACAATCCCCCCTTCGGATTCTGGATGCGAGCTCCCCAGGCCGCTGCCTGCGGACTCAGCAGTTCAATACCAAGAATGCTGCTCTTGCCTGCGAGCTGACTCAGCCAGCGAATAGAGGCGATTACCCAGGAACCACCCTCTTCTTCCCGGACACAGAGGATATCGCCGCTGCGGGTGGCGCCGGGTTGCTCGTGGTCCCACTCCAGGCAGTAGCCGCCTGGACTGGCATTGATGGCTATCACCGGATATTCCCTGTGCCGCTCTTCCTCCTGAGCTTGCTGCTCTGTTGGCTGGTCATGGCCTGCCAGCAGCACCGACCGCGTATTTTCGTCCACTTCCACATCGTGGGGATCGCTGCTGGCTTCGGGATCCGGCCGCTCCTCGCCATGAAAGATGTCATCCGCGTTTGCCTCCAACCACGGATCGCGGCGCTTGCGTTCAACCAGGAAGGGATTGGTCAGCACCCGCTCGCTGACCGGCGGGCGGTAGCCCTTGCCATGCAGCACCTCGGCAAAGGTCAGACCGCCGGCGACAAAATAGTGGGTGCTGTTCAGCCCCAGGGCGACATGCATGTTCTGCTGCAGGCTTTGACGCCTGAAGTTGCGCGTGCTTACGGAGGACAGGGACCCGATCATGTGCTGCAGGATATTGTGGTGCAGGCGGACGTCGTTTGCGAACACGATATCCCGGCGACTGCTGCCTTCCCCCGACTCCCCCAGTTCGTGGAGGTGTGCAACCAGTGGCCCGGTGTCGATCAGACGCAGGTCCGGTCCAGGGGTGGCCCTGCTACTGGTGGCGTAAGCTGGTGGCTGGTCGCCGCCGAGATCCACGGCAAACAGGCCCGTGCCCCCGGCGGAGATCGTTGCCAGCCCGGCCCACTCTCGGAAGCCTTGGAAAATGGCCGCAAGATCGCCCTGGCGCAGCTGATTGGGCTTGCAGCAGGCCAGCAGCAGCGGTTGCAGCCAGGTTGCGGTGATCGTGGTCGGCTCCGCCGTAACTCCGTCCATGCGTAGCTGGGTCAGGTGCTGCCGTTCCGCCAGGGCATAGAGCTGGTGCAGGGTTTGCCAGGCGCGATTCTCCTCGGGCTGGAACAGCTGGAAACGCTGGAAAATCTTGCAGCCGGTAAAGTGCATCGCTCGCTGCAGTGCCTCACACACCAGGCGTGCCGGGTTGATCTCGCGAATGCTCTCGCGGTCGCGAATGGCGTGCACGGCAACCAGGGTATAGGCAGTGCTGGCAAGCCCGAACAGCTGATCGGCGAGGTCGGCCATCTGCTGCGGTTCAGCGGGTAGCACAAGCGGCTGATTGATAAAGCGGCGAGAGAGGCTGCCTGTGGCAACCGTCAGGTTGGACCGCATTGACTCCAGAAGGGCATGGCGTTGTTCCGCGGGCAGGTGCACCCGGTTGAGCTCGCTGATGGCGACGCGCAACTGCTGTGCGACCTCCCGGGTGTTGGTCACCGGCAATGCGTTGGTCCAGGACTGCACCCCTTCCAGGGTCAGCGGGAACAAACTGTGTTGGTCGAGATCCTGGCGCGGAATTCTGAGCTTGACGGGTGCTTTATCGGCCATGACCCGGATCCCCTGTGTTGTAGTTCTGGTTCTATTGTTTGCGGCAAGAGTAGCCTATCCGGGGCGCCAATCGCCACCGGAATATCGCCCAAAGGCCCACTGTGCGGTATCATTGCCGCCCACTCTGATAACTTGCGTAAAACCTGTCATGGCGAATTATTCCACCAGTGAGTTCAAGCCCGGCCTCAAGGTCATGCTCGACGGCGATCCCTGCAGCATTCTCGAGAACGAGTTCGTAAAACCGGGCAAGGGACAGGCCTTCAACCGGGTGCGCCTGCGCAACTTAAGGAGCGGGCGGGTCTGGGAGCGTACCTTCAAGTCCGGCGAAAGCCTGGAAGGTGCTGACGTGGTCGACCGTACCATGCAGTACCTCTATAACGACGGCGAATTCTGGTATTTCATGGAGCCCGACACCTTCGAGCAGCACCAGGCCGATGCCAAGGCGTTGGGCGACGCCTATCTCTGGCTGAAGGACCAGGACAGCTGCGAGGTTACGCTCTATAACGGCAGCCCGCTGGCCGTGGCGCCCGCCAATTTTGTCGAGCTGGAAATTGTCGAGACCGATCCCGGCCTCAAGGGTGACACCGCTCAGGGTGGCACCAAGCCCGCCAAGCTGAGCACCGGTGCCGTGGTCAAGGTGCCACTGTTCGTCACCATAGGCGAGGTTGTTCGGGTCGACACCCGCACCGGTGAGTACCAGAATCGCGTCAGCAAATAAGTCTCCCGGCCAGGCGCCATCGTGAGCGACTGGCGCCCGGGCGCCCAGCCCGCAGCGCTGCAGGCCCGGGCGGCACTGCTGGCAAGCATCCGCGCGTTCTTTGCCGAGCGCGGCGTGCTGGAAGTGGAAACCCCGCTGCTGTGTCTTCACGGCATTACCGACCCGGCGATCGAGCCGCTGCTAGTGACTGGCGGACTCTCGGTTGGCGCCGGCAGCCGTTACCTGCAGACCTCCCCCGAGTACGCTATGAAACGCCTGCTGGCGGCGGGCAGCGGCCCCATTTTCCAGATCTGCAAGGCCTTTCGCGACGGCGAGGCCGGCAGCAGGCACAACCCTGAGTTCACCCTGCTGGAATGGTACCGGCCGGGTATGGACCAGCATCAGTTGATGGCGGAAGTCGCCGCCCTGGTATGTGCCTGCCTGGGTGAACGTCCGTGGCAGGCGTTAAGCTACCGCGACCTGTTCCGGCGCAGCATCGGGGTCGATCCCTTTGCCGACTCTCTGGTTACCTTGCAGCAACGGGTGCGTGGGATGTTGGACGTCGGCGCCCTGAGCGGCGATCGCGACCTCTGGCTGGACCTGCTGCTGACCCATGCGGTGGAGCCCTGGCTGGAGGGCCAGGGGCTCTGTTTTGTCTTCGACTATCCGCCCAGCCAGGCCGCCCTGGCCCGCCTTGGCGAACGCGATGGCTTTTCGGTGGGCGAGCGCTTTGAACTCTATGTAGACGGTATCGAGCTGGCCAACGGCTACCATGAACTTGGCGATGCCGCGGAGCAGCGGGTACGGTTTGAGGGCGACAACC
>JBGTGB010000336.1:0-11985 GCA_041746975.1 Haliea sp.
GAATCGGACATTCTGCCGGCAAAGCGGCGCGGCAGACCTCGGAAGGTCGTTGATGAGGACCAGTACTAATTGATTACTTTTTAATCAAGGGTGGGGAATTTTACTTCGGCACTAATGAGGAGAATTACTTCGGTATTGACAATCGGTACGCACTGTGCACTACCCTCGCTGGTGGTAGTGGATGCCGTTCGAGGAACGCCTTGAAGCGCACCCAGAGCAGCTTCGCACGGCCACTGCGCCGCGCAAGCCAGGTGCGCCAGATACGCTCCACCGCGTGCAGGAAGCGGGCGAGGGTTCGCCCGTTTCCCGTAATGCCATAGTAGGCATAGTGCCCGCGCAGCTTTCGACACAGTTGTGCATGTTGCCACCACACCGGCTCATGCCGGTAGCGACGGCACCACCGCTTGATAGCCACCAACGCGCGGCTCAGCCGGTTCTTCGCGGTTTTACGTTTTACAGCCCAGCCCCCCTTGCGGGTACGCCCCCAGTAGTGGGTAAAGCCCAGAAAGTCGAACGACCGCGAGTTATCCGGACCGCCACGGGGGTGATCCGTTATCGCGGGTCGCTTGAACTCCATAAGCCGCGTCTTTTCAGGGTGAAGTTTAAGGCCGAACTTTGCGAAGCGCTTCTCCAGCACCGCGTATACGCGCCGGGCATCGTCCTCCCGGGCAAATCCCAACACCGCATCATCCGCGTAGCGGACAACAAAACCGTGGCTTTTCAGACGAGGTAGAACATCTTCCTCAAACCATCGGTCGAGCACCTCGTGCAGGTAGATGTTCGCCAGAAGTGGCGATATCACCCCGCCCTGGGGTGTTCCCCGTGTCGGGTGACTCAGCCGGCCTTCCTCCATGACGCCTGCGTTGAGCCATTTGCCAATAATGCGACGGACGACGCCGTCTCCCACCCGGCGAGCCACCAGAGATTGCAGGATTTTATGGTCTACATTATCGAAGAAGCTTTCGATATCCAGCTCAATCAGCCAGCCGCTGGGATGCCCCATCGTGCCCCGCCACACCGCATCCAGCGCTTGATGCGCCGAACGCCGCGGGCGGAAAGCGTAGGAGGCATCCGAGAACTGGACCTCATAGATTGGCTCCAACAGCATCACCACTGCTCGCTGGAGGATCTTGTCCTCCAGCGTGGGAATGCCAATGGGGCGAAGGCGTTTGCCGTCAGCTTTGGGGATGTAGACCCGCCTGACCGGTGGCGCTCGATAGCGGCCCGATTTGAACCGGTCCAGCAATGCTGACAGGTTCTCCTCCAGATGCCGCTCGTACTCCGCCGCCGTTTGGCCATCCACGCCACTGGCGCCGTCCTTCCTCGTCCGTCGGTACGCTTCGCGTAACCAGGCAAGATCAATGAAGTGGGCCAGAGTCGTAAAAGCTCCCTGCGTAATCTTTGTTGCTCGCTGTGTCAGCTCAAGTTGTTTCGTTGAGATGGGCACTGGACCCGGTGTCCCAGTCATCTTTCCCTCCTTAAGCACCTCAACCCGATCTTCCCCTTCCCTCCACAGGCTCCGCTCGGGGCACGTTCGCCTGCTTCCCCGGTACTATGAGAAGACTCCGATTGCTCCTGTCCCATCCATTCCCTTTGCAGGCAATGTACCCTCGTGTTCGTGTCGTTTGGATCGAGGCGGTTCCGCACCCGGACACCGCTCGCCTGGACCTTTTGTCTCCGCGACGCCCGCGCCGCTACTTTCACGATGGAGGACGGGAGACCTCCCAGGTTCCTGGGGGACCTCAGTATCACCATGCCCTGCTCTATGACCCCGCCGAGTGGTCCGTGCCAGGCTGTTGCGGCACCGACCATGCTGCCTTCCGCTCAGAGAACGACGTCGGCCTCGGAACATATCTCCTTTCGGGGCTCAATCACACGGCCTGGGGACTCCCTGTGTACGCTTCGCAGCCAGGGTCGCCCCTGTACCACGCAACACTCGGTTCCGGCTGGTTGCCAACCTTTGCCGGGCAGGTTACCAGCCTGCCAGGTCCCACTAAGAGATTTCCGTTATATTGTCCGTTACATAACTTCCCTCTCCTCCAGGCTTTGCCTGGCGCACTCTCCGCGGAGACGTTTTTTGGTTATATGAGGAGCCCGTAATTCGCGGGGGAGCTATAAGCCAGGCCACGGCCTCAGGATCAGCCTGTCGGCAGGTTCTGTTGCGTCAAATTCGGCCATAGGTTTGGCATATTTGCTGTCACAAGCCATAGTTGATGGACATCAGGAGGTAACTGCTACTGGCTGCCATGGAGGGCGCCATGGTCACGCTGCTGGACCCGAAAAACGACTACGTCTTCAAGCGCCTGTTTGCGGGGGATGTGGACCTCACCGTTGCGTTGATCAATGACTTGCGCCCGGATTTGCCGCGGGTGGCTTCGGTGGAGATTCTCAATCCCACCATTGAGGCGTCGGAGCTGAGCGGCAAGGGCATCGTGCTGGACGTGCGTGCCCGCTGCGTCGATGGGCACCAGTACAACATCGAGATGCAGGTGCAGCGGCAGCGCGACTGGGGTGCCCGCAGCCTGTTTTACCTTGCCCGATTGCTTTCGCAGCAGCTTGGCACCGGGGAGGAGTACCAGGCCGTGGCGAGCGCTATCGGGATACATCTGCTGGATTTCGACCTATTTGTAGCAGGCGAGGCGGAGCGCAACCAGGCGCTCTGGCACTTCGAAATGCGCGATGCCACTCAACCTGACGTAGCGCTGGGAAGCGAGCTACAATTCACGGTGCTTGAACTGAAGAAAGCGGACCGGCTGGGAAAGCTGCAGGGCGCGGCCGGCGACTGGGTCCGATTTTTCAAACACTGGCAAGAGGACACGGTAATGGCTGACATCACCCACGAGCCGGTTAAGAAGGCAATGGGCAGCATTCGGCAGCTGAGCGCAGACGAAGAGGCTCAACGCCTGGCGGAGGCCCGCGAATGGGGCCGCATCAACTGGAATCTGAGCATGGGTTCCGCACGGCGAGAAGGGCTGGAGGAGGGGCGAGAAGAAGGTCTTGAGGAAGGCCAGCGCCTAACCCTTCAGCGTTTGCTGACACGACGCTTTGGCGAGCTGCCGGGCTGGGCAGAGGCACGCCTGGAGTCCGCCACCGCCGAGCAACTGGAGGCCTGGACCGACGAGATTCTGGTGGCGGATAGTCTCGAGGCACTGTTCGGGCGGTCAAGGTAGACGAGTCTCCGCGGACGATATGGTTCTACGGGCCGAACAATTCACCCAGCGCCACCCGCACCCTGCTCTCATCCTCGGAATGCAGTGCACCTGCCTTGCGTACCCTCTCCGGAATGGTCGCCTGATACTTGGAAGTCAGCTTGCTGGTCTTGGTTTCCATGGCTCCTCACTTGAAGGCAATCTGGTAATACCAGTACTACCGTTGATCCTGTTGCGATTCAACGCCTTGCCGGCCTTGATGACACGCCCCACTGGCCACATTTGATGGTTGCCTGTAGCCAGCCATCTTGGATAATGGTGGAGTCAACAAGCCCCCGCATGGAGACACCAGCCGTGCCCCAACCCGCATTCGATGTGCTAACCTACTCGCGTGATCTTGAGTCTACGGGGCTTTCCCGCCAGCAGGCGGAAGCCATCGCCGGGGGCATGACGCTTATGGTTCCGCATCAGGTTGAATCGCTGGTCACCAAAGAGCACTTTGATCTGACCATGGCACATGTTGAACAGAGGTTTCAGCGGGTCGACCAACGTTTTGACCAGGTTGACCAACGGTTTCAACAGGTCGACCGCCGTTTCGAGCAGGTCGACGGGCGCCTGGATCGGGTGGAGGGCCGACTCTCGAGCGTGGAAAGGAGCCTGTCTGCGCACACGGTCTTGCTCAGCATCATCACGCTGGCGGTGGTGATTCCGCTCGTGCAATCCATGGCTGTCGGCTAGTCCCATCCAGCTTTGAGGGGAAAACACGTCTCCGCGGAGTCGCACGCTGCTGGGCAGAATCAAATGTCCACGCAATCAGCTCGCTTCTTGAACACGTAAAAGTCCGCGCGCGAGGTCTTGCCTTTATTTTTGGGATCATAGGGATAGGCGTTCTTTACTGTCTGCTCCAAATCCCAAGCTCCTGCATTATTTTTGCACCAGCTTAAAAACTCCCGCCCAGGCTCATGCCTTGGCCCGGAAAGTTTTTCAAAATTATATGCATATATGATCACCCACATGCGTGAACTTTGGAACAGCCTGTACATATAGTTGTGAAATAGATCATCTTCTACAAGGTGATAAACGACATCCAGAGAGACCGCCAGATCAAAACTCCCCTCTTCCTCTAGGGAGATGTCAGTATGATAAAATCTGTATCTCCCCTCTTTTCTGAATTTTTTTCGGCAGATTTCAACCGCCAGTGGTGAAACATCAAACCCCACGTAGCCTGGATATTCAGCCAGGGCAAGCTGTGCACCATCACCACAACCGAACTCAACAATACTGTGAATGTTATTCGCCTCAACAAAATTGTTGAGAAAATCCGCTTTGAATCTGGCGAGGCGACCATATGAGCCGGCCCCCGATGAACCTCCGGAGCGATAACGGTCCTCCCAATATTGACGACTGTTTTCAAAGGCAATGGGGCCTGAAAAGCCCGCCTTGCGTTTTGCTTTCGCGAGAAGCGAAGACAGGGGGAGGATGGTTCTCCATTTGGAGATTAGATTATTTTTCATGGCTTGGAGTCTGCAACATTCATAAAAGCTATCCGCCAACCCCCAACAACGCGGCACCCTTTTGCTGCACCGCACTCAGCTCCGCGGCTGCCACCGTGCCCCTGAACCGGGCTTTGCGCACTGTCCAGTCCAGGCTTTTCAGCTGATCCGCGAGCGCCACACTTGGCGGATCCCCAGCGATGACGACCTCAAAAGGATAGCCCTTGATCTGGTTGGTCAGGGGGCAGCACAGCATGAGATGGGTCTTGCAGTTGTAGGCTTTGGGGCTCAGTACCAGTGCAGGGCGGTGACCGGCTTGTTCATGCCCTGCCTGTGGGCTGAAGTGAAGCCAGACGATATCACCAGCGTCCGGCACATAGCTGGGCACCGCTAAAACGCCTCTCGGCCTACCGGCGCGCCAACATCACATTCTTCGTGCATATTTTCCGGGGTAATGGCGCCGATAAGCTGTGCCAGGTCGAAGTGATCGTCGCGCACCTGTTCGATGACTATGGTGCCGTTCTCCTCGCGCACGTCAACCACCGCATCCAGCCGTAACTTCGCGGAGTCCATGATAGCTGAGGGAATACGCACAGCAGCGCTGTTGCCCCACTTCTTGACGATGACTCGCATGGATTCCACTCCGATAAGATAGCCAGCCGCGCGACTCTAGCACCGACATCCTCATGTATCAACATTATTGATACACCACTTCCAGCCAGGCTTTGCGCAACCGGATCACAACACGAAGCCTCACCGAGATGATTCCATTGATCCAGTCGACAGCGTCGGGGACAATGAACCCAGAGAATAGCCCTGCCCGCACCCAAATTCCCCGCTCCCTGCTATAGTAAACGCACCCTATTCAATGCACTGAGACACCATGCCCAAAAAATCTGCAACCCCCACTTTTGCCGACACCCTGACCCAGCTCGAGGCCCTGACCACGCGCCTGGAAAACCCGGAAACCAGCCTCGAGCAGTCGCTGACGGACTTCGAGCAAGGGGTGCAGCTCATCCGCCAGGCCCAGCAATCACTGCAGGCAGCGGAGCAGAAAGTGCAATTGCTGCTGGAGAAGGACGGCAAGCCCGTGACCCAGCCATTTGAAGACCCGGACGCAGCGGAGGACGACGGCGAGTGAGCGACCCCCTCGCGGCGTTCATGGCCCGGTGCCGGGAGCGCTGTGAGGGCGGCCTGAGAGCCCATGGGGGCGTTGGTGGCCAGTCTGACCTGGCGCCCGGCCTGGAGAATTTCGAACCCGCGGTACGCTACGCCCTGGAAACAAGCGGCAAGCGCATACGGCCATGTCTGCTTTATGCAGCGGCCCGGGCCGCCGGTGCCGCGCCTGAACTGGACAGCGCACTCGACCATCCCGCCTGCGCCCTGGAGCTGATTCACACCTACTCCCTGATTCACGACGACCTCCCGGCCATGGACGACGACGACCTGCGCCGCGGCCGCCCCACCCTGCACAAGGCCTTCAACGAGGCCACTGCGATCCTGGTGGGTGATGGCTTGCAGGCGCGGGCATTCGAGCTGCTCGCAAGTGCCCCCGATCTCTCGGACAAGCAAAAAGTCGATATGATCAGAGTCTTAGCCCAGGCTGCAGGGTTGGGTGGTATGGTTGGCGGACAGTTTGTGGACATCGCCAGCACCGGTCGGGCGCTGCAGCTGGATGACCTGCAGGACATGCACGCCCTCAAGACTGGCGCCCTTATCCGCGCCGCGCTCACCCTCGGTGCCATAGCCGCCGATGCCTCCGCCAGCCAGCGGGCAGCGCTGGAAAGCTACGGCGAACATATCGGCCTGGCCTTCCAGGTGGTAGATGACATCCTCGACGTGGAGGGCAGCACCGTTACCCTGGGCAAAACCGGCGGCAAGGACGCGGCAGCCAACAAGTCCACCTACGTCAGCCTTCTGGGGCTACCCGGCGCCCGGGAGTGCACCGAGCACCTGCTGGACGGCGCCCTGGAGGCGCTGGAGGATTTTGGGGAATCGGCGGATATGCTGCGGGGCTTGGCCCGGGTTGTGGTGAATCGGAATGCGTAACACCTTGTGTGGGAGCCCGCTCCGCGGGCGATGGGGAAGGGTTATCGCCCGGAGACCGGGCTCCTACGGGTTTTCAGCGGCGAAATGGCCCATTTTGGCGCCCTTCGTCTTCAGGTACTTCTCGTTGTGGGGATTGCTGTGGCAGTGCAGCGGCACCCGTTCGACCACCTCGACACCGTTCTCTTCCATCGCGGCGACCTTGCGGGGGTTGTTGGTCATCAGCCGAACTTTGGCGATCTTCAGGTGGCGCAGCATGGGGCCGAGGATGCTGTAGTCGCGCATGTCAGCACCGAAGCCAAGTTGTTCGTTGGCTTCCACCGTGTCGGCGCCGGCGTCCTGTAGTTTGTAGGCCTTGATCTTGTTGAGCAGGCCGATGCCGCGGCCTTCCTGGCGCAGGTAGAAAACGGCGCCGCGGCCTTCCGCGGAAACCGCTTTCAGGGCCGCCTCCAGCTGGTTGCCGCAATCGCAGCGCAGGCTGAACAGGGCGTCGCCGGTCAGGCACTCGGAGTGGATGCGGGCCAGCACCGACTCATCAGTACTCACGTCACCCATGGTCAGCACCACATGTTCCTTATTCGCGGCCGGATCCTCGAAACCGTGGATATCGAACACCCCCCAGGCGGTGGGCAGGCGTGAGGATTCAACGTAACGTACTGACACAGAAGCTGTCCGGCTGGAAAAGGGGGCGTAGTTTAGCACTTTATCCGCGCCCGTGTGGGCGCCGGGTCACCAGGCTCGAGACAGGGAGAGCACGCCTTCGCGCTCGCGCATTTCCACGTGCTGCAGGAAGCTCATGCCCAGCAGGATGGTGGACGGGTAGTCCCCTTCCGCCACCGTGGCGCGCACATTTTCCACCCGGATGCCGCCCACTTCCACGCTCTGCAGGTTCACCATCCATGCGTCGATAATGCTGCTGGCGGTCTCCAGCTTCGACGGCACCCCCGCCTTGTAGTCGATCCCAAGTGCGGTCGCCTGGCGACCATTCATCGCCACCACGTTGGCGCCGGTATCGACCATCACCTGGATATTGCGCCCGTTGAGCAGGGCGGTGGTGATGTACTGCATGCGGTCGTTGCGGGGGATGTCGAGCTGGCGCCGCTCGGGGGCGACATAGTTGGTGGTGATGTTGCGGTTCAGGCCCAGCCGCTGGCGCTCGCCGTTGATCTCCAGCACCGCAGCGGTCGCGTCCGCGCTGAGCAGTTTTACGCCCTCGAAGCTGGCGCCAGCCTTCAGCGTTTTGCGCTGGCCGTTGATCATGAGCACCGCGGTGTTGGGCAGCAGGGCTTCCACGGTGACGGACGCCGCCTGGGCCAGGGCAGCTGTTGGCAACAGCAGGGTACTGGCGACTAACATGAGTAACATGACGCTGATAAAGGGTGCTGCTCGCGCATTACCGTGGGATGTCGCCATGCTTTATACCTCATCTTTAATTCGTCATACTTGACGAATTAAACACTTAAAAACGGCTTTAATCGTCTATTTAGACGATTTGTAAATGCAGTCCCTTTAGGCTATACCCACTCTCTCAAGCCGCATAAACCGATCCTGTGGGGGCCAGATTCGCCCGGAAAATCGCCATGAAGTTTAGCAAGACCACAACCGACGAAGCCATTCTTATCGAGCTGGGCACGCGCCTGGCGCAGCGCCGGCTGGAGCGGCTGTTGACTCAGGCAGAACTGGCTGAACAGGCCGGCGTCAGCAAGCGCACCGTGGAACGCCTGGAAGGGGGTTCCTCCGTGCAGCTATCCAGTTTGCTCCGACTACTTCGAACTCTGGACTTGCTGTCGAGCCTGGAATCCCTGGTACCACCGGCAACTCCCCGGCCAATGGAGCTGCTGCGGCACCGGCGGCCAAACCGGCAGCGCGAGGCCGGGCGGAAAAGATAATTCAGGAGGTGCAAGCCACCGTTGCCCGCTGGCCCGGATACGCCGCCGCGGCCGGGTTGCCCACGGACTGGAGCGAACGGATCCATCGGAACCTGCGCCTGACTCCTTTCCGGTAACTCCCTCAGCTACAACAAGGCTCAACCCGCCGCCACCAGCCACACCAAAACGTGGACACAGACACACGCCATCACCCCCGCCAGAACATCGTCGATCATAATGCCGAAGCCGCCCTCGACCTTGCGGTCCAGCCACCCGATTGGCCAGGGCTTGAGGATGTCGAAGATGCGGAAGGCCACGAAGCCGGCCAGCACCCAGACCCAGCCAACGGGCAGCGCCCACATGGTGATCCAGTAGCCGACGAATTCGTCCCAGACGATGCCGGGGTGGTCGTGAACCCCCAGCTGGGCGCTGGCGCGGTCGCAGATCCACACGCCGACAACGGCGGTGATCAGAATAAATACGCTGTACCAGAGCAAGGGGGAGGCAGTGTTGGCGAGCGCCGCGTCAACCAGCAGGAACAGGGGAATTGCGGCCAGTGTGCCCGCAGTGCCGGGCGCCTGGGGTGACAGGCCGCTGCCGAAGCCGAAGGCGAGGAACTGCACCGGGTTGCGGAGGATCGCGGCCGGTGGGGCGGGGAGCTTGGTGGCCATAGGGTGGCTCCTACGAAAAGTGGTTGTAGCCCGCCGCGAGGTCATCGAAGCCGGGGCAGGACACACCTCCTCCGGCCACCACCTCGCCGACGCGAGTGCAGTCCGCAGGCACCGTTGCGCCGGGGGGCAGACAGAAGCACAGCTCATAGTCATCACCACCGGCAAGCGCCCAGCGCAGGACCTGGTCGCGGTCCGGGTGGGCCTGCAGGGCCGGCGATAGCGGCAGCTGCTCAGCTTCGATCTGAATCTGCACCCCGCTGGCGGCAGCGATATGGCCGGCATCCGCCAGCAGCCCGTCGGAGATATCGATGGCGGCGCTGGCACGAGCGCCCGCTTCCTCCGATTTCCCGGGCCCGGCCCCAAGCAATAGCATGCCCAGCGCTAGCCGTGGGCTGGGCCGGAAAAAGCGCTGCTCCAGATATTCCGCTGCGGCTGGCTTCGGCCGATAGCGCCCCTCCAGTACCGCCAGCCCGCCCGCAGCATCGCCGAGGGTGCCACTCACGTATACCGCATCACCAACCTGTGCACCATCCCGCAACAGGGCCTTACCTTCCGGCAGGGCACCAAAGACCTGTACGGTAATGGTGAGCGGCCCGCGGGTGGTGTCGCCGCCCACCAGGGGCAGCGCCAATTCCTGTGCGGCCGCGCCTATACCCTGACTGAAGCTGTGCAGCCAGAGTTCGTCGGCGTCGGGCAGGGTTAGAGCCAGGGTCATGCCCAGTGGTCGCGCACCCATGGCCGCGAGGTCGGAGGCTGCCGCCGCGACGGCGCGGTAGCCGACATCCTCGGGCAGGCTTTCCTCGAGGAAATGGACGCCCGCCACCACTGTGTCGACGGAAGTCGCAAGGCGCTCACCCGGCTCCAGATTGAGGATCGCGCAGTCATCGCCCACGCCCAGCGCCACGGCGGAGCCGGCGCCGAAGGCGGAGAAGTAGCGGGAGATCAGGGAGAATTCGTCGGCCGGCATCAGGCGTCGGCTTCGGTTTCGGCCTTGCGCAGCTGGCGGGCGACCTTGTCGAGCACGCCGTTGATGTACTTGTGGCTGTCGGTGGCGCCGAACTTTTTCGCCAGGGAGACGGCCTCGTTGATCACCACTTTCCAGGGCACGTCGATCCGGTGCTGTAGCTCCCAGGTGCCCATGCGCAGCAGGCTGCGTTCGACAGGACCAAGGTCATCCAGCTTGCGATCCAGCAAGGGCTCGAAAACCGCTTCCAGCTCGGTAACGCTGGCGGGGACGCCGTGCAGCAGGGCCTGGAAGTACTCAAGGTCCACGTGGCTGAAGTCGTAGTCGGCGCGAAACTCGGCTTCGATCTGGTTCACCGGCGCCGCGGCCATATGCCACTGGTACAGGGCCTGCATGGCGTAATGGCGAGCCTTGTGGCGCTCGGCGGCCAGGGTGTTGCGGGCTTGCTTGTTCACGCCCCGGGTCAGCTCCCGATCCGGCCCAGCAGGCTGACCATTTCCAGCGCGGACAGGGCCGCTTCCGCACCCTTGTTACCAGCCTTGGTGCCGGAGCGCTCAACCGCCTGCTCGATGGAATCCACAGTCAGCACGCCAAATGAAATGGGGATGCCGTGCTCCAGGCTGACCTGGGAAATGCCCTTGGTGCACTCGCCGGCGACGTACTCAAAATGCGGGGTGCCGCCGCGGATCACCGCGCCCAGGGCGATAATGGCATCGACGCCGCCCTTCTGGGCGACACGCTGGCACACCAGCGGGATCTCGAAGGCGCCGGGGGCGCGCACGATGGTGAGCTGGGCGTCCTTGACCCCGTGGCGGCGCAGGGCGTCGATGGCGCCCTCCAGCAGGTGCTCGACCACAAAGCTGTTCCAGCGCCCCACCACCAGCGCATACTTGCCACTACTGCCGGTGAAATCCCCTTCAATCGTCTTGATGTTTGCCATTGCCTGTTCCTTGTTCGCCGGGCCCCGTATCAGGGCGCCAGGTATTCGAGTACTTCCAGGTCAAAACCGGAAATCGCATTGTACTTGATGGGCGCGCCCATCAGGTGGATTTTTCCTACTCCGAGGTCCTTGAGGATCTGGGAGCCGAGGCCTACGGTGGTGTAGGTGTCGGGCAGTGCACCGGTGCTGGAGGGCGCCTGGCCCAGGGCCATGTCGACACTGTCCAGCAGTTGCCCAGCGCTCTCCTGTGCGGCCAGCAGCACGATAACGCCGCGGCCGGCGTCCGCCACTTTCGCGAGGCAGGCACCGATATTCCAGGAGGCGCGGTCCGGTAGTTGGCTGCCGACCAGGTCGCGCAGGGTGGAGGCCACGTGCACCCGCACCAAGGTCGGCTCGTCGGCGACAATCTCGCCCCGGGACAGTGCGATATGCAGCCTGCCTCCAGTGTCGTCGCGATACACGGCCAGGCGGAAGGGACCATGGGCGGTCTCGATCTCCCCTTCCCGCACCCGCTCAATAGTGCGCTCGTTGACCATGCGGAAGTGGATCAGATCGGCGATCGTGCCGATCTTCAGGTCGTGCCTGGAGGCAAATTCCTCCAGCGCCGGGCCATCCGCGAGGACCCCGTCGGGGGTCAGGATGTCTGCGATGACCGCCGCCGGCAGCAGCCCGGCCAGGCTCGCATAGTCACTGGCGGCCTCGGTATGGCCGGCACGGGTGAGCACACCGCCGGGAGTCACCGTAAGCGGGAAGATGTGCCCCGGCTGCACGATGTCCGCGGGCACCGCGTGGGGCGCGACCGCGGCCAATACCGTGCGGGCGCGGTCGGCGGCGGAGATGCCGGTGTCTATGCC
>JBGTGB010000337.1:0-2053 GCA_041746975.1 Haliea sp.
CGCCTCCCGGCAGTCATCCATAGCGGCGGGGCAGGGGTATTCCGGGGCCAGCCGATAATCCACCGCCACCACCGTGCAGCCGCTGTGCTCTCGCAGTTGCTGGCAAAAGGGATGGTGCGTGTCCAGGCCGCCGAGGACCCAGCCACCGCCGTGGAAATAGACCACCAGGGGCAGGTTCCGCCCCGCCGCGCTGCTGTAGCCCCGGGCCGCGAGCTGCCGACCCGGCAGGGGCAGTTGCAGGGTGCTGAACGGGGCATCGGAAAACTTGCCGCGCCAGGCGCGGGCGCCGCTCCAGCGATAGTAGCCGCGCAGCAGCCAGACTTTCAGCGCTTGCAGCATTCTGCCACGGCTCCCTTCATTCGAAGGCCACGGCTTCCGGCAGCTGGTGGTACCAGCGCACGCCCTGGGCATCGACATCGAACTCGATCTGGCGCCGGCGCTGCAGGCAGTTGAGGTGGGCCAGCGTTTCGCCGGTGGCCAGGCTCAGATGGTGGCCTGTGATCTCCCGCTTGAACAGGGCGGGAAAGCAGTCCACCACCCGTTTCGGCTCCGCCAGATGCTCATACAGCTGGTTCAGCTCCCGCATGTGGGTTTCGATCAACTGGGTCAGGCGCACGTGCAGGCCGCGGAAGGGGGCCTCGTGGGCGGGCAGCACCAGCAGGTCGTCAGGCAGCAGTTCACGGATGCGGGCACAGGAGTCCAACCATTCCTGCAAGGGGTCGCTCTCTGGCTCGGTGGGGAACACGCTCACATTCGGGGTGATGCGGGGTAGCACCTGGTCGCCGGAAATCAGGATCTTCAGGGCCGGGCAGTAAAGGCAGGCGTGCTCAGGCGAATGGCCGCTGCCGACGATAATCTGCCAGTAGCGACCGCCGATGGTCAGAGTCTCCCGGTCCTTGAGGCGACGAAAACTGTCCGGCAGGCGGTAGACAGCGCGGCCGAAGCCACCAAAGGCCTGGCGATAGTTCTCGATCTGTTCCTCGCTGTAACCCGCGGCCTGGTAGAAGCGAATGGCCACGTCCGGCGCGGGCCTGCCGGTGTCCCCCACCAGGGAGCGGCAGAGCAGAAATTCCTCCCGGGTCATCAGCAACTGACAGTCGAAGCGCTCGGTAATCCAGCCCGCTAGGCCGACGTGGTCCGGGTGCATGTGGGTGCAGATGACCCGCGTCACCCGCTGGTCCTTGAGGAAACCGCTGAACAGCTGCTCCCAGATTTCCCTGGAACGGGGCAGGTCCAGGCAGGTATCCACCACGGTCCAGCCGTCGCCGTCCTCCAGCAGCCACAGGTTGATGTGATCCAGGCCCATGGGCATGGGGAAGCGGACCCAGTAAATTCCCTCGGCGACCTTCTGTGGCTCCCCCGCCTGCGGGTTGATGGCCCGGGTCCAGGGGTAATTCAGGCCGGCGTAGATTTCCGGGTTTTCAGCAAGCATTCGGGAGGTCCGGGGGCAATAGATAAGCAAGCTATGTTCGGGCTTGGTGGGGGGAAAGTCCAGCCTGCGGCTGAGGGATCGATGCAGCTGGCGCAGCGAACCCTTGGCCAGAAACGACACTGCAAGCTATTCTTCAGTAGCCCATCTTCTGCAGAAACGTATTCGGAGGGATACACCCGTGAAAAGAACCATGCTTTTAACTGGTCTGCTCGGACTGTTGCTGGCACTGCCTCAGACCTACGCGCCGGCAGTGGCTCAGGATGAGAAGGAGCTGCGCGCGCAGCGTGGCGAGGCCCACAAGGTGCGCAGCGAGGAACGCAAGCAGCGCAATCAGCAGCTGTCCGATGCCACCCGGGAACTGCGCGAGTACGCCCGGGAACTGGAGTCCGCGCACAAGTCGGAGGCGGGGGAGCTGGAAACAGCCTTCCGGCTGCAGGAGGTGCAGCTGCGGGCCGACGGCTCGGCGCGCATCGCCAGGGCCGAAACCGAATTCCAGAAGGCGTTTACCGGTGCCATGTTCACCCAGGGCGGCGAGCCGGATGCGCAGCGGCTGCAGGCGATGGGTGACAATGCCAAGGCCTACGGCGAACGGCTGTTCACCCTCAAGCGGGAGGCTGCTGA
>JBGTGB010000338.1:0-25991 GCA_041746975.1 Haliea sp.
GCCCCAGGCAGGCGCCTCCCGCAGCTGGCACCACACCTGCGCCAAGGGATCCGCCGGCGGCAAGCAACGCACCGACCCCCACAGCCGCCAGGTCCCGGCCGGCGCAACCTGCACCCAAATCGAAAGCACCTCCGGCCACAGACGACGACCTGGTGTCCGGCCTCAATACCCGTGATGAACCGGAAAACCTCGACTGGCTAGACGCGTTGGAGGCGGAAGAGCTCTTGCGCCCGGTTCCCGAGGCAGCCGAGCCGGGGCGGCTGCCGCGGGATGTGGAGCCCGAAGTGTTCATGCTTAACGTGGTGGCACGCAAGCCGGAAGGCTTCCGCGGGGATGACATCCTGCACATCCTGCTGGCCTGCGACCTGCGCTTTGGCGATATGAGCTTTTTCCACCGCCATGAGTTCGAGGCCGGTCGCGGCGCTATCCAGTTCAGCGTGGCCAACATGATGCAGCCAGGGGTGTTTGATATCGACAATATGGCGGATTTCACGACGCCTGGCCTGGTATTCTTCGTCACTCTGCCCGGACCGGATGACATGATGAAGGCGTTCGACTACATGCTGGAAACCGCCCAGGCCGTGGCGCGGAATCTCGATGGCGATGTGCTCGACGAGACCCGCAGCGCCCTGACCAGGCAGACCATGGAGCACAACCGGCAACAGATTCGCGACCTGGAACGGCGCCTGCTCGCCCGCTCGCGCTGAGGCCGGCCCGGGGTGGCAGAGGTGGGATCGGAGCTGTCAGCGGCGGAGGAAGTTGCTCGCTTGCGGGAGCAGCTGGAGGCCTGGAACTATCAGTATCATGTGCTGGATAACCCTTCTGTCCCGGATGTTGAATATGACCGCTGCATGCAGCGTCTGCGCGAGCTGGAGGCAGCGCACCCCCAGCTCCTGAGTCCCGAATCGCCCACCCAGCGCGTGGGCGCCACGCCGCTGGCCCAGTTCCAGCAGGTGCAGCATGAAATGCCCATGCTGTCCCTGGAGAACGCCTTCAGCGCTGAAGATATGCTGGATTTCAATCGCAGGCTGCTGGAACGTCTCGGCAGGGACCCTGCCGACGCCCTCGAGTTTGCCTGTGAACCCAAGCTGGACGGCATCGCCGTCAGCCTGCTGTATCGGGACGGTCGCCTGCAGCGGGGCGCCACTCGTGGCGACGGTACCACCGGTGAGGATATTTCCCATAACGTGCGCACCGTAGCTTCGGTGCCCCTGCGCCTGCGTGGTGAGGGTTATCCCCCCGTACTGGAGGTACGCGGCGAGATCTACCTGCCGCGCGCCGGCTTTGCACAGATCAATGCCGAAGCCCGCGATCGCGGGGAGAAAACCTTCGTCAATCCGCGCAACGCCGCCGCCGGCAGCCTGCGGCAGCTGGATTCCCGTATCACCGCGCGCCGGCCCCTGCAGATGTGCTGCTATAGCGTCGGCCTCTATGAGGGCGGCGAGTTGCCGGCGCGGCAGTCAGAAGTGCTGGATCGGCTGCAGGCCTGGGGCCTGCGCATCAACAGTGAATCCCGGGTGGTAACCGGACTTGATGCCTGCAATGCCTATTACGAGGAGCTGGCCGCACGCCGTGCCGAGCTGCCCTACGATATCGATGGCATTGTATTCAAGGTTAACGACCTCGCCCTGCAGCAAAGGCTTGGCTACGTTTCGCGGGCGCCGCGCTGGGCCATTGCCCGCAAGTTCCCCGCCCAGGAGGAGATCACCCGGCTGCTGGCGGTCGAGTTCCAGGTCGGACGGACGGGGGCCATCACACCGGTGGCCCGGCTGGAGCCGGTTTTTGTGGGCGGGGTCACCGTCAGCAATGCCACCCTGCACAACAGCGACGAGATCGAGCGCCTGGGCCTGCGCATCGGCGATTCTGTGATCGTGCGCCGGGCCGGGGACGTGATCCCGCAGATTGTCGCGGTGATAGCGGAGCAGCGCCCCGCTGCGACACAGCCTGTGGTATTCCCGGATGCCTGCCCGGTGTGCGGCTCGGTGGTGGAACGGGCCGAGGACGAGGCGGCCCTGCGCTGCATGGGTGGGCTGATCTGCCAGGCCCAGCAGAAGGCCGCGATACGTCACTTCGCTTCCCGCCGGGCGCTCGATGTAGAGGGTCTGGGCGACAAGCTGGTGGAGCAGCTGGTCGATCGCGGTCTGGTGTACAGCGTGGCGGATATTTTCACTCTGCAGCGGGCGCAGTGGCTGGAACTGGAACGCATGGGCGAGAAGTCCGTGGACAAGCTTCTGGTAGCGCTGGAACAAAGCAAGGCGACTACCTTGCAGCGCTTCATCTATGCCCTGGGCATTCGCGAGGTAGGGGAGGCCACCGCTGGCAATCTGGCGCGCCATTTCGGCAGCTGGGAGGCGCTGGTTGGCGCCGACGAGGAGGCCCTGCTGGAGGTGCCGGATGTGGGCCCGATAGTCGCTGATCACCTGCGCCAGTTTTTCGACTCCAGTGACAGCCTGGCGGTGGTCCAGGCCCTGCGTGCTGCCGGAGTGAATTGGCCGGATCTGGAGCCGGTGGCGGTGGCGACGCTGCCACTGGCTGGGCAGACCTGGGTGGTCACCGGCACCCTGGAGGCGCTGGGGCGCAATGAGGCCAAGGCCCATCTGGAGGCACTGGGCGCGAGGGTGGCGGGTAGTGTCTCCGCCAAAACCCACACCGTGGTTGCCGGGCCTGGCGCAGGCTCCAAGTTGGGCAAGGCCACCGAACTGGGCATCCCGGTCATCGACGAGGCGGCGCTGCTGGCGCTGCTGACAGAACACGGAGTGCAGTTGTGAGATTACTTTTTGTCCTGGCGCTGATAATCCTGCTACCCGCCTGTGCCACGGCACCACCTTCCAATGTGGACAACGCCTGCAGTATCTTTCGCGAGAAAAAGGGCTGGTACGCAGACGCGGTCAAGGCGCGCGACGACTGGCAGAGCCCGATTCCGGTCATGCTCGCGATCATGCACCAGGAGTCTCGCTTCGAGGCCAAGGCCAAGCCTCCGCGGCGACGCATCCTGGGTGTCATTCCCGGGCGGCGACCGTCAAACGCATTCGGCTATAGTCAGGCGCTGAACTCCACCTGGGAAAGCTATCAGCGTAGCACCGGCCGCTACCGGGCCAGTCGCAAAAACTTCGCCGATTCCATCCATTTCATTGGCTGGTACAACAACGAATCCCTGCGCCGCAGCGGCATTCCCAAGGACGACGCCTACCGGCTGTATCTCGCTTACCACGAGGGCCACGGTGGCTATAACCGCGGTACCTATCGCAACAAGGCCTGGCTGCAGGGGGTTGCTGGCAAGGTGCGATCCCGTGCCGGCCAGTATCAGTCCCAGCTGGCGGCCTGTGAAAGTTCCCTGCCCCGCCGCCGCGGCTTGTTCGGCCGGTTCTAGCCCCACTCGTGCCGGTTCAAAAGTCCAGCCGGCATCCGCTAGATGCTTCTGTTGGCGACCAAACGTAGCTTTTTCGCATTTTTCGGTAGATGAAAACCTGCGGCGGTTGTGACACACTTTTGTCCAGGTTGTGTCGCTCTCGCACACGACCGGTGACGAAGCAAAACAGGCCATTGCCGTGAACCCAACCGATATCAAGAATCCTGAGTACTTCCACAAGGTGGTGGACTGTCAGTACGCCTGTCCGGCCCACACCCCGGTGCCGGAGTATATCCGGCTGATTGCCGCCGGGCGCTACGATGACGCCTATATGCTCAACTGGGAATCCAATGTGTTTCCCGGGATCCTGGGTCGCACCTGCGACCGCCCCTGCGAGCCGGCCTGCCGGCGCGGTCGCATTGCGAAGGGCGAGGAGCCGGTAGCCATTTGCCGGCTGAAGCGGGTGGCCGCGGACAACAAGGCTGACATCAGGGCCCGTTTGCCCGCGATTCCCAAGAAGAAGAACGGCAAACGCCTCGCCCTGATTGGCGCCGGACCCGCTTCCCTGACGGTGGCTCGCGACCTGATGCCACTGGGCTACAGCATTGACATACTCGACAACCAGTTCGCCGGCGGCGGCATGATGCGCAGCCAGATTCCCGCCTTCCGGCTGCCCGTTTCCGTGCTGGATGAGGAGGTGGGCTATATCCTTGATACCGGCGTGGTTACCCAGTTTGATACCGAAGTGACCAGCTTGAAGAGCGTGCTGGAGCAGGACTACGACGCTGTGTTTGTCGGCACCGGCGCGCCCCGTGGCAAGGGCCTGAACCTGCCGGGTCTGGAAGAGGCGGGCAAGCAGGTGCACATCGGCATCGACTGGCTGGCCAGCGTGGCTTTTGAGCACACCAAAAGTGTTGGCAAGCGGGTGCTGGTGCTCGGCGGCGGCAACACCGCCATGGATTGCTGCCGCACATCGCGCCGGCTCGGTGGCGAGGATGTGCGGGTAGTGGTGCGCAGCCCCTTTGCCGATATGAAGGCCTCGCCCTGGGAGAAAGAGGATGCCATGCACGAGGGCATCCCGATCTACGATAACCATGTGCCGAAGGAATTCGTGATCGAGGACGGCAAGCTCAAGGGCATGCACTTCGAGAAGGTGGAGGCGCGTTACGACGCCGATGGCAAGCGCAGCCTGGTCCCCACCGGCGAGGACCTGGTGTTCATGGCGGCCGACGATGTGCTGATGGCCATTGGTCAGGAAAATGCCTTTCCCTGGATCGAGCGTGATCTGGATATCGAGTTCGACAACTGGGACATGCCGGTGGTCGATGCCACCACCTTCCAGTCCACCAATCCCAGCGTGTTCTTCGGCGGTGACGCAGCCTTTGGCCCCGAGAACGTGATCACCGCTGTCGCCCACGGCCACCAGGCCGCGGTCAGCATTGACCTGTTCTGCCGCGGTGAATCTGTTGCCGAGAGGCCCTCGCCCTTCAACAACCTCGTGAGCCAGAAGATGGGTATCCACGAGTGGAGTTATGACAACGCGGTGGAGAACGACAAGCGCTATGTGGTGCCACTGGCGCCGCTGGAGCAGGCTCTGCGCGACCGCAAGCTGGAGGTGGAACTGGGCTTTGATCCGCTCACCGGCTTCAAGGAGGCGGAACGCTGCCTCAACTGTGATGTGCAGACGGTATTTGACGCCCCGCGTTGCATAGAGTGTGATGCCTGTGTGGATGTCTGCCCCACGGATTGCATCAGCTTCACGGCCAATGCGGAGGAGCCAGAGTTGCGCCTGCAGCTGAGCGCTCCCGCTGGCAACCTCGCCCAGGATCTGTACGTTTCCGACTACCTGCCGACGCAGCGGGTCATGGTCAAGGACGAGAATGTCTGCCTGCACTGTGGTCTTTGCGCCGAGCGTTGCCCGACCGCGGCCTGGGACATGCAGAAATTTCTTTACAGCGTTACCAAAGCGGGGCAATAAACCATGCAAGCGCTGCAAGCCGTGAACGAGTTCGTCATCAAGTTTGCCAACGTCAACGGCACTGGCAGTGCCAGCGCCAACAGCCTGTTTGCAAAAGCGGTGTTCCGCATGGGACTCCCGGTGTGCCCCAAGAACATTTTCCCCTCCAACATCCAGGGCCTGCCCACCTGGTACGAAGTGCGGGTCAGCGAGCGCGGCTACCTGGGCCGCAGGGGCGGGGTGGACATCATGCTATCGGTGAACCCCCAGAGCATGCCCCAGGACATCCAGGAGCTGGAGCCGGGTGGCTACTTCATCTATGACAATACCAAACCCCTGGACCTGCGCCTGATCCGCAACGATGTGACCATCATGGGCATCCCTCTGACCCGGATCTGCAACGAACAGTACCAGGATCCGCGGCAGCGCCAATTGTTTCGCAACGTGATTTATGTCGGCGCCCTGGCAGCGTTGCTGGACATGGACTTCGCCGTGCTGACCGGTCTCGTGGAGGACCAGTTCAAGGGCAAGGAGAAGCTTATCCTGCCCAATATCCAGGCACTGGAACTGGGGTACCAGTATGCCAAGGAGAATTTCGACTGTCCGCTAGGCATCCGCCTGCGCACGTCGGACAAGGTCGGCGACAATATCCTTCTGGATGGCAACACTGCGCTGGGTCTGGGGGCGATTTACGGCGGCGCCACGGTGGCGGCCTGGTACCCGATTACCCCTTCCACTTCAGTGGTGGACGCCTTTGAGAAATATGCCAAGCGTCTGCGAATCGACCCGGGTACCGGCCGCAGGAACTACGCTATCCTGCAGGCCGAGGATGAACTGGCAGCTATCGGCATGGTGGTGGGCGCAAGCTGGAACGGCGCCCGCGCCTTCACCGCCACCAGTGGGCCCGGCTTGTCATTGATGAGCGAATTTCTGGGGCTCGCATATTTTGCCGAAATTCCAACGGTACTGTTTGATGTGCAGCGAGCAGGGCCTTCCACCGGAATGCCGACCCGAACCCAGCAGGCGGACATCCTGTCTGCCGCCTATGCCTCCCACGGCGATACCAAGCAGGTGCTGCTGTTCCCGTCTACCCCCGGGGAGTGTTTCGACTTCGGCGCCCTGTCCTTCGACCTGGCGGAACGGCTGCAGACCCCCATTATCCTGATGACTGACCTGGATCTGGGGATGAACGACAACATGTCACCGCCTCTGACCTGGGACGATAATCGTCGCTACGACCGTGGCAAGGTGCTGAGCAAGGAACAGCTGGATGAAATGGAGCGCTTCGGCCGCTACCTGGACGTAGATGAAGATGCCATCTGCTACCGCACAATCCCCGGAACCCACCCGGACAAAGGCGCATTCTTTACTCGCGGTACCTCGCGCGACGAGTACGCGATCTATACCGAGAAAGGCGAAGAGTACGAGAAGAACATGCATCGGCTGATGGCTAAGTGGGAAACCATCAAGCAGTGGGTGCCGGGTCCGGTGGAAACCGCCTGCGACCAGGAGACTGATACCGCGATCCTCTTTTTTGGCACCAGCGAGGAGTCGTCGATGGAGGCCCGTGATTACCTGGCCGAGGAGGGCATCCCTCTTGCCGCGATGCGGGTACGCGCCTTTCCCTTCAACCATGAGGTTGAAGATTTCATTGCCCGCCATGAGCGGGTCTTTGTCATTGAGCAAAACCGCGATGCGCAACTGCGCACCCTGCTCATGGCGGAGTTTGAACTCGGGCCGGACAAGCTGAAATCGGTTCTCTGTTTTGACGGCACTCCCATCAGTGCCCGCAACATCCGTAAGCAGATCCTGCTGCAGATGCCGGGGTATAACGTCACTCCCTTGCGTCGCGAGCGTGTAGTCGCCGGCGCGGAGACCAGGTCATGAGTTACCAGCTGCCTAAATTCAGGCATCCCGATCTGCCGGTCAATACCCTTGGCTACACCAAGGCGGATTACGAAGGGGCGATTTCCACCCTGTGCGCTGGCTGCGGCCACGATTCCATTTCTGGCGCCATTGTCCGTGCCTGCCACGAACTGGCGCTGGAGCCGCACCGGATTGCCAAGTTATCCGGCATCGGCTGCTCCTCCAAGGCGCCGAACTATTTCCTGGGCAAGTCGCACGGATTCAACTCGGTGCATGGGCGCATGCCTTCCGTGGTCAGCGGCGCCAGTATGGCCAACCGGGAGCTGCTCTACCTGGGAGTGTCCGGCGATGGCGATACCGCATCCATTGGCATGGGCCAATTCACCCATGCGGTCCGCCGCAACCTGAACATGGTCTACATAGTCATGAACAACGGCTGCTACGGATTGACCAAGGGCCAGGATTCCGCCACCGCCGACGCGGGCTCCGCCAGCAAGAAGGGCGACCCGAACCCTTTTTCCGCCATTGATCTTCCGGGCCTGGCCCTGCAGCTCGGTGCCACATTCGTGGCTCGGAGCTTCTCCGGCGACAAAGGCCAGCTGGTGCCCCTGATCAAGGCGGCGATCGCCCATCGCGGCTTCGCCCTGATCGATGTGGTCTCACCCTGCGTGACCTTCAACAACAATCCGGGCTCGACCAAGAGTTACGATTTTGTGCGTGAGCACTCAGAGGCCACCGGCACGGTGGACTTTGTGCCCATGCGCGAGGAGATTACCGCCAGCTATGCTGCGGGGCGCACTCAGGAGGTCACTCTTCACGACGGCTCTGTCCTGCATCTGGAGAAACTGTCGGAGGACCTGGACCCCTTCGACCGGGTGTCGGCGATGGTCGCGCTGGAACAGCACCGCAGCGCGGGCCGGATCCTCACGGGCCTGATTTACATCGATAAGGACTCCAGGGACCTCCATGATGTCCTGGAGACCTCGCGCCGGCCCCTGAACAGTCTGACCGAAGAGGACCTGTGCCCGGGCAACAAGGTATTGGTGAATATCAACGCCAGCCTGCGATAGCCTGCCCGTGGGAGCCGACTCTGTCGGCGATAAGCTCGCGCGCTGACAAGGTGAATGGCCGCATAGCGGACAGAGAAGGTGGCCTGGGCCAGAGGGGTCCGACCCGAAAAACAGCGTGCAAAACCGCCCCTGTAACTTTATTGTCACAATTTCCTCATCTAATACCTCTCAGTAGTTAGCAAAAGAGGAAATTGTGACCGATGAATGAACGCAAGGTGCTGATCGTTGACGATGAATTTGCCATACGCGATATGCTGCGAATGGCCCTTGAGATTGCCGAATTTCGCTGTATCGAGGCTGAAAACATCCACGATGCCTTCACCTTGATCGTCGATGAGCGTCCCGATATTGTGCTGTTGGACTGGATGCTGCCCGGGGGTAGCGGCCTCGAGCTGTTGCGTCGGCTCAAGCGCACCGATACCACGCGCGACCTGCCGGTGATCATGCTTACCGCCAAGACTGCGGAAGACAATGTCATCCAGGGCCTCGATATAGGGGCAGATGACTACATCACCAAGCCCTTTGCCCCCAGAGAGCTGATTGCCCGCATCAAGGCCCTGCTGCGACGTTCCAGCGGCGGAGACGAGATGGACCGGATCCAGGTCGGCGAACTGGTGCTAGACGGTGAGAGCCGGCGCGTCTTTCTTGTCGATCACCCCGTGGATATGGGTCCTACCGAGTTCAACCTGCTGCATTTCTTCATGTCCCACCCCGAGCGCGCTTACTCCCGCAACCAGCTTCTGGATCAGGTCTGGGGGGCTAATGTGTATGTCGAAGAGCGCACCGTGGATGTGCACATTCGCCGGCTGCGCAAGGCCCTGCAGACTGCCGTTGCAGATTACAGTGACCTGATTCAGACCGTGCGGGGGACGGGCTACCGATTCTCCGCCCGCGGGGTTCCCGCCCGGTGATTGCCCCGCGTTGATTGCCTTTACCGTCGATAAATATGACAATATTGTGACAGTGCGCTGAGGGTGTTGGTTGCAGATCTCTGCCGTCAATACCGGATGCACTAGCGATGCGTCATAGCGCTGATAACGACTGGTGAGGACGACTCATGGGCAGCACAGGACTGGCGACGGGAGCATGGGCTGCCGTTCTTGTTACTACCGTGGCCGCAGGCAGCGCTCAGGCAGCAGTAAGCGAGGCCGAATTTGAACAGCTGAAGGCCCAGATGGCCACCCTCATGCAGCGCGTGAGCGCCCTGGAGGAAGAAAATGCCGAGCTGCGCGAGAGCACTGCCAGCGCGGTCTCCGAGCTCCAGCTCACCCGGGCGCCGGTCGCCGCGCCGTCCCGCCCCGCTGCTCACTGGACTGACAGCATCCGTCTCAGCGGTGACTTCCGCTACCGCTACGAAGAAATCGACATCGCCGCCCGCGATGTGCGCAGCCGGCACCGGCTGCGCGCTCGCGCGGGGTTTGTGGCGCAGTTGCCCAACGCAGTCGAAGTGGGCCTGCGGATTGCTGCAGGGAACGAGGCGCCGCCCTCGGGCAACACTACGCTGGGCAGTGGCGGCAGCAGCAAGGAGCTGTTTCTGGACCAGGCCTACGCCACCTGGCGGCCCTTTGCCGGCGCGTACCTGACCGGCGGCAAAATGAAAAACAACTTTTACCGGCCTCAGGGTACCGCCCTGCTCTGGGACTCGGACTACACCCCGGAGGGGATAGCGCTGGGCTGGGCTGGCGGGGGTGTGTTCATCAATGCCGCCGCGATTGCTCTGGAAAGTGACAGCAACCGCGCCAACCACACCATCTACTACGGCCTGCAATCCGGTTTCGCCGTGGACCTGGGAGAGGAGCTGGCTCTAACGGCGGGTGCCGGCTTCATCGATATTCCAGTGCAGGGTGAAACCGTCTTCTTCGGCAGTAGTGAAGCCTTTTACGGCAACAGCTTCACCTGCGGTAACAGCGGCAGTTGCACCTACAACAACAATTTCGAAGAGCTGGAACTGTTCACCGAACTCAGCTGGAGCGGTCCGGAGCTGCCGCTGGCGGTATACGCGCATTATGTGCAGAACCTCGCCGCCGACGAGCATGACACCGGCTGGCTGGCGGGAACCCTGGTGGGCAAGGCCGATGGTGCAGGTAGCTGGCATCTCGGTTATCAGTACGAGCGGGTGGAAGCCGACGCGGTACTTGGTTTATTGCGCGACTCCAACGTCGCCGGCGGTGGCGCTGACATTCGCGGCCATAAACTGTTCGGCACTTACGCCATCGACAAGCAGTGGCACATGGGCCTGACTATCTACGTCGACAACGAATCGGGCGAGAACGCCTTCGGCGCGGGTCGCAGCTACGATCGCGTTGTTCTGGATACGCTGTTTAAGTATTGAGCGCCGGCCGCACCTCGCCGGCTGCACCTCAGTTTGCAATGGCGCAATGCTCGAGTAGAATACAGCGCTTTCCGCACTGTGCCGACCGCAGGACTGCGCATGAGTCGCTTCTGGAGTGAACTTACCCGGCGTCTGACGCCCTATGTGCCCGGCGAACAGCCCCGGCACCAGCGCCTGGTCAAGCTCAATACCAACGAGGCCCCCTATCCGCCATCAGCTCGGGTTCTCGCGGCGATCCAAGCGACAGACGGCGAGGCCTTGCGGCGTTACCCCGACCCGGAATCTTCCGAGCTGCGCCAGGCCCTGGCCCAGTACTACGGGCTGGCTGCCGACCAGGTATTTCTCGGCAACGGTTCCGACGAGGTGCTTGCCCACGTTTTCCTCGGATTGCTGAAGCAGGACCAGCCACTGCTGTTTCCGGACATCAGCTACAGCTTTTACCCGGTCTGGTGTGAACTCTACGGCGTTACCTTCGAGCAGGTTCCCCTGCGCGAGGACTTTACCGTCGATCTGGCGGCTTACGCGCGTCCCAACGGCGGCGTCATCGTGCCCAACCCCAATGCTCCAACCGGCATCGTGCTGGGCCTGACTGAAATCTGCCGTTTGCTGGAAGCCAACCCCGACCGCGTCGTGGTCATTGACGAGGCCTACATCGACTTCGGCGGCGACTCCGCAGTCATCCTCATCAACGATTACGCCAATCTGCTGGTCGTGCAGACCCTGTCCAAGTCCCGGGCCCTGGCGGGTTTGCGCGTGGGCATGGCATTCGGCCAGGCGCACCTTATCCACGGCCTGCAGCGGGTCAAGAACTCATTCAACTCCTACCCGCTGGATGCAATTGCCCAGCGCGCGGTCATCGCCTCCCTCGCCGACGAAGATTGGTTTCAGGACAGCCGCCACAAGGTTATCGCGACCCGCGGGCGGCTTACCCGGGGGCTGGAATCTCTGGGTTTCTCCGTCTTGCCCTCGGCGGCCAACTTTGTCTTCGCCACCCCCGGCCCCGGGCGCGATGCTAAAACGCTCTTCCTTGCGCTGCGGGAGCAGGGCATTGTCGTGCGCTACTTCGACAAACCGCGGATTTCCGACTACCTGCGCATTACGGTGGGCACGGATGAGCAGTGTGATGCGCTGCTGGATGCGCTGCCGGACCTGCTGACCTAAGTTTTTCGGGCCTTTCACAGCTGGCGAGCTTCCCATGCGGGGAGAATGGTGCGCTGAACACGGGCAACGCGGACCCGCCCAGGCGATACGAGCCTACATGGACGTATTTACGGTGAGTCCCGGCAGGCCTCCAGCCGCACGGTGCCCGGATTCAGCGCACCTCCCGGCAGCGAACAAGAATTAGCGGCACAAGGCCACGGAGTCAGGGGGTTAAGCCCGCTGGAGAACCACGCTCCCAATGCTGTACCCCGCACCGAACGAACACAGCACCCCAAGATCACCACTGGCAAAATCCCCGTGATGCTTGTGAAACGCAATCACCGAGCCAGCAGAACTGGTATTGGCGTACTCATCCAGAATCGTGGGCGCTTCTGAGGTGGTGGCATCCCGCCCCAGCACCTTGCGTGCAATGAGCTGGTTCATGCTCAGGTTCGCCTGATGCAGCCACAGGCGCTTCAAAGCGTCGGGCGCGATGCCCAGGCGCTGCAGCTGCTCGCTGATCTGTTTCGCGACGGCGGGGCAGACTTCCTTGAAAACCTTGCGTCCCTCCTGCACAAACAGCTTGTCGCGCGCGCCCACCCCTGCCTCGGCGGCGCGGTTGAGGAAGCCAAAGTTGTTGCGGATATTGTTGGAGAACAGGGTTTGCAGTTTGGTGTCGACAATGCGGTAGCGCTCAGCGGCGGTGGCGCAGGCCTCGCGCTCGACAATGATGGCGGTGCAGACGTCGCCGAAGATGAAGTGGGAGTCGCGATCGCGGAAATTGAGATGGCCGCTGCAGATTTCGGGGTTGAGGATCAACACGCAGCCGGCGCTGCCGGAGAGGATACTGTCGCGGGCCTGCTGGATGCCAAAGGTGGCCGATGAGCATGCCACATTCATGTCGAAGCCGAAGCCTTCGATGCCCAGGGCGTCCTGCACTTCCACCGCGATGGCAGGGTAGGCCCGTTGCAGATTGGAGCAGGCTACTATGACCGCATCGATATCGGCCGCAGTTTTGCCAGCCTGAGTCATTGCTTCACGGGCGGCGGCAACGGAGATCTCGCACTGCACTGAAGGGCTGCTATCCGGGCGCTCTGGAATCCGGGGGGCCATGCGGCTGGGGTCAAGCACGCCGGCTTTGTCGATTACATAGCGGGATTTTATCCCGGAGGCCTTTTCTATGAACTCCGCGGAAGAGGGTTGCATGGCAGCAAAGTCGCCTTTGGCGATGGCATCCGCATTGTCGGCATTAAATTGCTCGACCCAGGCGTTGAAAGAGATGACCAGCTCTTCGTTGCTGATGGACTGGGGCGGTGTATACAGTCCTGTGCCGCTGATAACGACGTCACTCATGACTTGCCTGTTCCCGGCTGCGCGACTTCAGCCTCGCTTGTCCAGCTGTACGAAGTCGCGCTTGGCGTGGCCGGTATAAAGCTGGCGGGGCCTTCCTATACGGTAGCTGCCGCTGATCATCTCGTGCCAGTGGGCGATCCAGCCAACCGTGCGGCCGACAGCGAAAATCACGGTAAACATGCTGGTGGGAATGCCGATGGCCTTGAGGATGATACCGGAGTAGAAGTCCACGTTGGGGTAGAGCTTTTTCTCGATGAAATAGCTGTCTTCCAGGGCAATCTGTTCGAGGCGCGTGGCGATCTCCAGCAGCGGCTCGTTGTCGATGCCCAACTCGGCCAATACCTCATCGGCTGCCTCTTTCATCACCTTGGCGCGGGGGTCGAAATTCTTGTATACGCGGTGGCCGAAGCCCATCAGCCTGAAAGGATCGTTCTTGTCCTTGGCGCGGGCAACGAACTCATCAATGCGGGAGATGTCGCCGATCTCCTCCAGCATTTCCAGCACCGCCTCGTTGGCACCACCGTGGGAGGGGCCCCAGAGGGCAGCGATGCCCGCGGCAATGCAGGCGAAGGGATTGGCGCCGGAGGAGCCTGCCAGGCGCACGGTCGAGGTGGACGCGTTCTGCTCATGGTCGGCGTGCAGCAGGAAGATGCGGTCCATGGCTTTGGCCACCACGGGGCTGATATCGCTGGGCTCGCAGGGATTGCCGAACATCATGTGCAAAAAGTTCTCGGAGTAGCTCATGCTGTTGTCGGGATACATGAACGGTTGCCCGATTGAGAACTTGTAGCTCATCGCGGCGAGCGTGGGCATCTTCGCAATCAGGCGGAATGCGGCGACTTCGCGGTGGTGCTCGTCCGAGATGTCCAGGGAATCGTGATAGAACGCAGACAGTGCACCGACTACACCGCACATGACCGCCATCGGGTGCGCGTCACGGCGAAAGCCATTAAAGAAGGTGCGGATTTGCTCGTGGACCATGGTGTGGCGCTTGACTGTGCTGACAAAGTTTTGCTTTTGCGCCTGATTGGGCAGCTCGCCATAGAGCAGCAGGTAGCAGGTTTCGAGGTAGTCGCTGTGTTCGGCCAGCTGGTCGATCGGGTAGCCGCGATGCAGGAGGACACCCTCAGCACCATCAATGTAGGTGATCTCTGAGTCGCAGGCAGCCGTGGAGACAAAACCCGGGTCGTAGGTAAACATGCCTCTGGCAGTAAGGCCGCCAACGTCGATGACGTCCGGGCCGAGAGTGCCGGAGTAGATGGGCAGCTCGATGGTTTCATCCAGCCCGTCTACCTTCAGGGTTGCCTTTCTTTCACTCATAGGGGGTCCTGCGATTGTCGATCGGTGGGGTGCCCAACTATAAGGTCTCGACAGCTTTTGTCAATTGATCTGGCCCCATTTGCTATCATCCTCGGCCCTATGGAGGCTATTGTCCGGAATCATGAAGTTGGGAGATCGGCGATTTTCGCGACACTAGCTCCGGCCCCGTGGCTCCGGGGTCCGTGTTTGTAATTGAACCCGCATCCTCCTATAATTCCGCGCGATTTCCTCGCGTCCCCAAGCAGGACGCAACAGCGCCGGGCCCTGGGTTTGGCCGGCTCCATTAACCGCCCTTGTGGCGTCTGCAACGGTGGTACCTGAACTGTGAAAGACAAGCGTCCTGTTAACCTGGACATCGGCAGCATGCGGCTCCCTATCACCGCATGGACATCGATTACCCATCGCGCTTCCGGTGTATTCCTTTTTGCTGCCATGGCCTTTCTGGTCTGGGCGCTGGACATGAGCCTGCGCAGCCCGGAGAGTTTTGCCTCCCTGCAGTCGACCCTGACCAGCCCGCTGGCAAAGCTGATTTTGCTGGTGATTGCGGCGGCCATGATCTACCACTCTCTGGCGGGGATAAGGCATCTGGTAATGGATTTCGGGATCGGTGAGAGCCTGGAGGGTGGCGTTCTAGGTGCGCGTCTCATCATCGTGCTGTCCGTCGTGCTGACGCTGTTGGCGGGGGTGATGATATGGTAACTGTAGTCACAAGTTTTGGGCGCTCGGGGACGTCAGACTGGCTGATGCAGCGAGTCACTGGCGTCATCCTGTTGGCCTACTTCATTTTCCTCACCTGGGTCATCCTCGCCGGCGTCGATCACGCCAGCTGGAAAGCGCTTTTCGACCTGACCTGGGTCAAGGTCTTCAGCCTCATGGCTCTGCTGTCTCTTGCGGCCCACACGTGGATTGGTCTCTGGTCGGTGGTCACGGACTACCTGACGGAGCGGATGATGGGCACCACCGGCAACGTGCTGCGAATCTCTGCCCAGCTGATCATCGCACTGGTACTTTTTGTTTACGTGGTCTGGGGCGTACAGATCCTCTGGGGATATTGAGATATGACGGCATTGCGAACCATTACATTTGACGGCGTCATCGTAGGTGGTGGTGGCGCGGGCATGCGCGCTGCGCTGCAGCTGGCCCAGTCGGGCTACAAGACTGCGGTAATTTCCAAGGTGTTCCCGACCCGGTCCCATACTGTATCCGCTCAGGGCGGCATCACCTGCGCGATTGCCAGTGCCGACCCGAATGACGACTGGCGCTGGCACATGTACGACACCGTCAAGGGCTCCGACTACATCGGTGACCAGGACGCCATCGAATACATGTGCAGCGTCGGCCCGGAGGCGGTATTCGAGCTGGAGCACATGGGCCTGCCCTTCTCCCGCACAGAAGAGGGCCGCATCTACCAGCGGCCTTTCGGCGGCCAGTCCAAGGGTCCCGACAACCCGACCCAGGCGGCCCGCACCTGTGCGGCGGCTGACCGTACCGGCCACGCCCTGTTGCACACCCTGTACCAGGGCAACCTGAAGAACAACACGGTGTTCTTCAACGAGTGGTACGCCACCGACATCGTCAAGAACCAGGACGGTGCCGTAGTTGGCGTGATCGCCATCTGCATGGAGACCGGCGAAACCGTCTACGTGAAGTCCAAGGCCACCGTCTTTGCCACCGGCGGCGCCGGGCGTATTTACGCATCGACTACCAATGCCCACATCAACACCGGCGACGGTATCGGCATGGCCCTGCGGGCCGGCTTCCCGGTACAGGACATCGAGATGTGGCAGTTCCACCCCACCGGAATTTACGGGGCCGGCACGCTGGTGACCGAAGGTTGCCGCGGCGAGGGCGGTTACCTCATCAACAAGGATGGCGAGCGCTTCATGGAGCGCTACGCGCCCAATGCCAAGGACCTTGCGGGCCGGGACGTGGTGGCGCGCTCCATGGTTCTGGAGATCCTCGAAGGCCGCGGCTGTGGCCCCGAGGGCGACCACGTGTTGCTGAAGCTTGATCACCTGGGCGAGGAGGTGCTGGAATCGCGCTTGCCGGGGATCTGTGAGCTGTCACGCACCTTTGCCCATGTCGACCCGGTTAAAGAGCCGATCCCCGTCGTTCCGACCTGTCACTACATGATGGGCGGGATTCCCACCAATATACACGGCCAGGCCCTCACCGTGGATGCGCAGGGCAATGACCAGATCATCCCCGGCCTGTACGCCTGTGGCGAGGTCGCCTGTGTCTCCGTGCACGGCGCCAACCGTCTCGGCGGCAACTCGCTCCTCGACCTGGTGGTGTTTGGTCGTGCGTCCGGCCTGTTTATCGAGAATGCGCTGCGTGAAGGGATCGATATGCGCGATGCCAGCGCCTCGGATATCGAGCAGGGCATGTCCCGGCTCAACACACTCAACGAGGCCACCGGCAGCGACAAGATCCCGGACCTGCGCAAAGAGCTGCAGAACATCATGCAGAACTACTTCGGTGTGTTCCGCAAGGGTGAGTTCATGCAGGAAGGTATTCGCAAGCTGGCGGATATACGCGGTCGCATCGAAGGCGCCGCTCTGCCCGACAAGAGCAGCACCTTCAATACCGCCCGCATCGAGGCGCTGGAACTGCACAACCTGCTGGAAGTGGCAGAGGCTACGGCGATTACCGCCGAGGCCCGCAATGAGAGCCGTGGGGCTCACGCCCGCGACGACTTCCAGGAGCGGGATGACGAGAACTGGCTGTGCCATTCCATGTACTACCCGGGTGACAAGCGGGTCGGCAAGCGCGGTGTGAACTTCAAGCCGTTGACTGTGCCGACTTTCGAGCCCAAGGCGCGTACGTACTAATTCCTGCGCAGCTACCCAGAGGTCACAACCATGTTGCAAGTAAGTATTTATCGCTATAACCCGGAAACCGACCAGAAGCCCTGGATGCAGGATTTTCAGTTTGACACCGAGGGCAAGGACCTGATGGTGTTGGACGTGCTGGAGCAGATCAAGGCGCAGGACAGCTCGGTAACCTACCGTCGCTCCTGCCGCGAGGGCGTGTGCGGCTCCGATGGCCTGAACATCAACGGCAAGAATGGATTGGCCTGCATTACCCCGCTCTCCGCCACCGTGAAGAACAACAAGCTGGTGATTCGGCCATTGCCAGGCCTGCCGGTGGTTCGCGACCTGGTCGTGGACATGAGCCTGTTTTATGCCCAGTACGAAAAAATTCAGCCCTATTTGCAGAACAATACGCCGGCGCCTGCGATCGAGCGCCTGCAGTCGCCAGAGGACAGGGCCAAGCTCGACGGCCTCTACGAGTGTATACTCTGTGCCTGCTGCTCCAGCAGTTGTCCGTCTTTCTGGTGGAACCCGGACCGCTTTGTCGGTCCGGCAGGTTTGTTGCAGGCCTATCGCTTCCTGGCAGACAGCCGCGACACCGCCACTGACGAGCGCCTGTCACGTCTGGACGACCCCTTCAGCGTGTTCCGTTGTCACGGTATCCAGAATTGTGTCAATGTGTGCCCGAAGGGGCTCAATCCGACCCGGGCGATCGGCCACATCCGCACGATGCTGCTGACCCGGGCGACCTGAACAGCATACGGTGAAACCAGCCGGGTCACCGCCGGCCTGAAAAACAACCCCGGAAGGGCACAATGCAAGACAGTCCAATGGAGCTCCTGCGCAGGAGCTCGCATATTGCTGGTGGCAACGCCAGCTACGTGGAGGATTTGTACGAATCCTATCTCCTGGACCCGAACGGGGTTCCGGAACAGTGGCGGGACTATTTTGACAAGCTGCCCCGGGTGGATTCGCCATCGGCCCTGATCCAGGACATTCCTCACTCCACCATTCGTGATCGTTTCGCCCAGATCAGCAAGATGCGGGTGCGCACCGAAGCCACGGTGGCACACGATTCCCAGGCCACAGACTACGAGCGCAAGCAGGTCAAGGTGGTACAGCTGGTCTCCGCTTATCGACAGCGGGGCCACCAGAAAGCCAGCCTGGATCCGCTGAACCTGCATACTCGCGACCACGTGCCGGATCTGGACCTGGCCTTTCACCAGCTATCCGTAGCGGATCTGGAGACCGTATTCCAGACCGGTAGCATGTACATCGGCAAGGCCGATGCGACCCTCGGTGAGATTGTCGAGGCCCTGGAACGCACCTACTGTCACACTATCGGCGCTGAGTTCATGCACATCGTCGATACCGAGCAGCGGCATTGGATCATGCAGCGCATGGAGTCCGTGCGCTCGGCGCCCAATTTCTCCGCGGACATCCGCAAACAGCTGCTGCGGCGCCTGATCAAGGCCGAGGGGCTGGAGAAGTCTCTGGGCTCCAAATATCCGGGCACCAAGCGCTTTGGCCTGGAGGGCGGCGAGTCACTGATCCCGATGATGTCGGAAATGGTGCAGCGCAGCGGTTCCTACGGTGCCAAGGAAATCGTCATTGGCATGGCCCACCGCGGCCGCCTGAACGTGCTGGTTAACATCTTTGGCAAGAATCCCTCGGACCTGTTTGCCGAATTCGAGGGCAGGGCCGTCTATGACAAATCCGGTGACGTGAAATACCACCAGGGTTTCTCCTCCAATGTGATGACCCCGGGCGGGGAGGTGCATCTGGCCCTGGCGTTCAATCCCTCCCACCTGGAAATCGTGTCTCCCGTCGTGGAGGGCTCCGTGCGCGCTCGCCAGGACCGCCGCCAGGACCGGAAAGGCGATACCGTGGTGCCCATCGTACTCCACGGCGACGCCGCCTTTGCGGGCCAGGGCGTGGTTATGGAAACCTTCCAGATGTCCCAGACCCGGGGCTTCAAGACTGGTGGAACCCTGCACATTATCCTCAACAACCAGGTCGGGTTCACGACCAGTGATCGCCAGGACGCACGTTCCACCGAGTACTGTACCGATGTCGCCAAGATGGTGCAGGCGCCCATTTTCCACGTCAATGCGGACGACCCGGAAGCGGTGCACTTCGTGACCCAGCTGGCGGTGGATTTCCGCAACTCCTTCAATCGCGACGTGGTCATCGACCTGATCTGCTATCGCCGCCGCGGCCACAACGAGGCCGACGAGCCCGCCGTGACCCAGCCCCTGATGTACGAGCGGATCCGCAAGCACAAGACGACCCGGGATCTTTACGCGGCCCGGCTCATAGAACAGGGCGTGATCACCGCCGAGGATGATGAGTACCTGGTCAATGCCTACCGGGAGTCACTGGATCGCGGTGAACCGTTGGTCAGCGGCCTGGTGTCGGAGCCCAACTCCACCCTGTTCGTCGATTGGGCGCCATACCTGGGCCATGACTGGACCCTGCACTGCGATACCCGCATGGACCTGCAGGCTCTGCAGACCCTGGCGCACGATACCAACCTGGCGCCGGAGAACTTTCCCCTGCAGCGTCAGGTTGCCAAAATCCTGGAAGATCGCCGCAAGATGGCCGCTGGAGCACTGTCCCTGAATTGGGGCGCCGCGGAAACACTGGCCTACGCCAGTCTGTTGCAGGCCGGCTATCCGGTGCGGCTTACCGGCCAGGATGTCGGCCGCGGCACCTTCTCCCACCGTCACGCCGTGCTACATAACCAGAAGGACGGGAGCCGCTATATTCCCCTGCAGCACATCAGCGACGAGCAGGCACCCTTCGTTATCTATGATTCATTGTTGTCGGAAGAGGCAGTGCTGGCCTTTGAATATGGCTACTCCACGACCTCGCCCACGGGCCTGGTGATCTGGGAGGCTCAGTTCGGGGATTTCGCCAACGGCGCCCAGGTGGTTATTGACCAGTTCATCACCAGTGGCGAGCACAAGTGGTCGCGGCTTTGTGGCCTCACCATGCTGCTGCCCCATGGGTATGAAGGTCAGGGTCCCGAGCACTCCTCCGCGCGCCTGGAGCGCTTCCTGCAGCTGTCTGCAGAGCACAATATCCAGGTCTGCGTGCCCAGCACCCCGGCGCAGGTATTCCACATGCTGCGGCGCCAGGCCATTCGCCCGCTGCGCAAGCCGCTGGTGGTAATGTCACCGAAAAGCCTGCTGCGGCACAAGGAAGCTGTTTCTTCGCTCGAGGATCTGGCCTACGGCCACTTCCACAATGTGCTGGATGAGACCGACCCTATCGACAAGAGTGCGGTAAAACGGGTTGTCCTCTGTAGCGGCAAGGTCTTCTATGACCTGCTGCAGGTTCGGCGCGAGCGGGGTATTGAGGATGTGGCGCTGATCCGGCTGGAGCAGCTGTACCCGTTCCCGGAAGCGGAACTGCTGCAGGTGTTGAGCAACTACCCGAACATCACCGATGCGGCATGGTGCCAGGAGGAGCCCCAGAACCAGGGTGCCTGGTATTCCAGCCAGCACCACATGCGGCGGGTGATGTTTGCACACAAGCAGGAAGTGTACCTGCGCTATGTGGGGCGCGATTCCTCCGCCTCGCCTGCAGCGGGCTATATGGCCCTGCACCTGGCGCAGCAGGAAGAATTTATCAATGACGCCCTGAGGCCCACCGGGTCCGGGAAGAGCTAGCATTTTCCAAAGGAATCGAAATGGCTACTGAAATAAAGGCTCCGACTTTCCCCGAATCTGTAGCGGACGGGGAAATAGCGGCTTGGCACAAGCAGGAAGGCGAAGCGGTCTCCCGCGATGAGCTGATACTGGAGATCGAAACCGACAAGGTGGTGATGGAGGTGGTGGCGCCGGAAGACGGTGTTATCAGCAAGATCCACGCAGCCGCGGGCGAGACCATCCAGAGTGAGCAGCTGCTGGCCGAGCTGGAGCCAGGCGCGGCCACCGCCACTGGCGATTCCGCAGAGCAGCCGGCGTCGCCGCCGGCAAGGCAGGAAGGCGCTTCCAGCGAAGAGACGGAAGTGCTTATGGGCCCCGCAGCACGGCAACTGGTGCAAGAGCACAAGCTCGATCCGGCGGCAATTGCGGGCTCCGGCAAGGGCGGTCGCCTGACCAAGGAAGACGTGCTGGCGCATATCCAGAAAGCACCCGCCAAGGCACCCTCGACCTCTGCTCAGAAGCCCCAGGACGCGCTGCAGGCGATGCCACAGGTGCCTGCTGGGCCTACCGCGGAGCGCGTGGAAAAACGTGTTCCCATGACCCGCATGCGTGCCCGTATCGCCGAGCGCCTGCTGGAAGCTACCCGCGGCACCGCCATGTTGACCACCTTCAACGAGGTCAACATGGCCCCGGTGATGGCGCTGCGGGAGAAGTACAAGGAGCAGTTTGAGAAGACTCACAACGGGACCCGGCTCGGCTTCATGGGCTTTTTTGTCAAGGCCTGCTGCGAAGCGCTCAAGCGCTTCCCTGAGGTCAACGCATCTATCGACGGCAACGATGTGGTCTATCACGGTTACCAAGATATTGGCGTGGCTGTGTCCACCCCCGGTGGCCTGGTAGTGCCGGTGCTGCGCGATGCGGATTTCATGAGCCTGGCGGACGTCGAGGCGGCAATCCGGGATCTGGGCCTGCGCGCTCGCGACAACAAGCTGACCATCGACGATATGACCGGGGGTACATTTACCCTGACCAACGGCGGGGTTTTTGGCTCGCTGCTGTCGACCCCCATCCTCAACCCGCCGCAGACGGGTATTCTTGGCATGCACAAGATCCAGGAGCGGCCCATGGCCGTGGACGGACAGGTGGTTGTCATGCCAATGATGTACCTGGCCCTGTCCTATGACCACCGGCTGATCGACGGCAAGACCGCGGTGCAGTTCCTGGTGGCGGTCAAGGACCTGATTGAAGATCCGGCGCGCATTCTGCTGCAACTGTAATTAAACGGACACTGGGGTAAACATGGCTGACAAATATGATGTGGTAGTAATCGGCTCGGGTCCCGGCGGGTACGTGGCGGCCATCAAGGCAGCCCAGCTGGGTCTGTCCACTGCCTGCGTGGAGCTTTGGCTGGACGGGGAGGGCAAGACCCGCCTCGGCGGTACCTGCCTCAATGTCGGTTGCATTCCGTCGAAGGCCCTGCTCGATAGCAGTCAGAAGTTTGTCGACGCGCGGGACCACTTTGCTGTGCACGGCATTGGTATCAAAAAACCCACCATGGATATCACGGCCATGATGGCACGCAAGACCAAGATCGTGGACCAGCTGACGGGCGGGATCACAGGCCTGTTCAAGCACAACGGCGTCACCAGCATCCAGGGTCGCGGCAAGGTGCTCGCGGGCTGCAAGGTCGAGGTGACGGACAAGGACGGCAAGGTCAGCGTGGTGGAGGCGGGCAATATCATTATCGCCGCCGGTTCAGTGCCCATTTCGATTCCGCCGGCGCCGGTGGATAACGAATATATCGTCGATTCCACCGGTGCCCTGGAGTTCGCAAAGGTGCCCAAGCGCCTGGGTGTGATTGGTGCCGGTGTCATCGGCCTCGAGCTTGGCAGCGTCTGGGCCCGCCTCGGCGCCGAAGTGGTCATGCTGGAAGCCCTGGATGAACTGCTGCCGATGATGGACACGCAGATCGCCAAGGAGGCGGGGAAAATATTCCGCAAACAGGGTCTGGATATTCGCCTGAGCACCCGGGTGACCGGTGCCGCGGTGAAGGACGGCAAGGTCGAGGTGACTTACACCAATGCCGATGGCGAGCAGGTGGAAGTGTTCGACCGGCTGATCGTCTCCGTTGGCCGCCGGCCGCGAACCGAAGACCTCCTGGCCAACGACTGTGGTGTCAACCTGGATGAACGCGGGTTCATTTATGTCAACGACTACTGTGCCACTGAGGCGCCCCATGTCTATGCCGTGGGTGATGTCGTGCGCGGCCCCATGCTGGCCCACAAGGGCTCGGAGGAGGGAGTCATGGTCGCGGAGCGTATCGCCGGCAAGAAGGCGCAGCTGAACTATGACTGTATTCCCTCGATAATCTATACCCATCCGGAAGTGGCCTCCGTGGGCCGTACCGAGCAGGAGCTGAAATCTGACGGCGTTGACTTCAAGTCGGGGGTATTCCCCTTCGCTGCCAGTGGTCGCGCCCTGGCGGCGAATGATACCGACGGCATGGTGAAAATTATCGCCGACGCCGAGACCGATCGGATACTGGGCTGTCACATTGTCGGCCCGTCCGCGGCGGACCTGGTCCAGCAGGTGGTCATCGCAATGGAATTCGGCGCCAGTTCCGAGGATCTGGCGCTCACCGTATTCGGTCACCCGACCCTGTCGGAAGCCGTACACGAAGCTGCCCTGGCAGTGCATGGTCACGCCATTCACATCGCCAACCGCAAGCCTCGTAAATAGACTTTGCCCGGTCGCGCGCGCATAACATAATTCTTGCGCAGACGAGGCAGTGGGGGGTGTGGGCGCTGGCGCTCACTCCAGTAAGTAACGCAAAACACAGGACAAAGCATGAACCTTCACGAGTATCAGGGCAAACAGCTGTTTGCCGAGTACGGCTTGCCCGTATCCAAAGGCTACGCCGTCGACACACCGGAAGAAGCAGTCAAGGCGGCGGAAAAGATCGGCGGCGACATGTGGGTGGTCAAGGCCCAGGTTCACGCTGGTGGCCGCGGCAAGGCCGGCGGCGTCAAGCTGGTCAGGACCATGGATGAAATCCGCGAGTTCGCCAAGAAGTGGCTAGGGCAGAATCTGGTGACCTACCAGACCGATGAGAACGGTCAGCCGGTCAGCAAGATTCTGGTCGAGACCTGCACCGACATCGCCGAGGAGCTGTACCTTGGCGCGGTAGTGGACCGTGCATCCCGGCGTATCGTGTTCATGGCCTCTACCGAGGGTGGCGTGGAGATCGAGAAGGTAGCGGAGGAAACCCCTGAGAAGATTCTGCGCGCCATTGTCGACCCGCTGGTGGGCGCACAGCCCTACCAGGGCCGTGACCTTGCGTTCAAACTGGGCCTGGAAGGCGAGCAGATCAAGCAGTTTGTGAAAATCTTCATGGGCCTGGCGCAGCTGTTCAAGGACAAGGACCTGGCGCTGATCGAGGTCAATCCGCTGGTTATCACCGAACAGGGCAACCTGCACTGCCTGGACGCAAAACTGGGCGTGGACGGCAATGCGCTTTATCGCCAGCCCAAGCTGCGTGAGATGCACGATCCCTCCCAGGAAGACGCGCGCGAGGCCCTCGCCGCCAAGTGGGAACTGAACTATGTGGCGCTGGATGGCAACATCGGCTGTATGGTGAACGGTGCTGGTCTGGCCATGGGCACCATGGACATCGTCAAGCTGCACGGCGGTGCCCCGGCCAACTTCCTTGATGTAGGCGGCGGTGCCACCAAGGAGCGTGTTTCCGAAGCGTTCAAGATCATCCTCTCCGACGACAATGTGAAAGCGGTACTGATCAACATCTTTGGCGGCATTGTCCGCTGTGACCTGATTGCGGACGGCGTTATCGGCGCGGTGCAGGAAATCGGTGTGGAAGTGCCGGTCGTGGTGCGCCTCGAAGGCAACAACGCAGAGCTGGGGCGCAAGGTCCTGGCAGACAGTGGACTGAACATTATTGCTGCCACCAGCCTCACAGATGCTGCCCAGCAGGTCGTTAAAGCAGCCGGAGGAGTCGCCTGAAATGAGTATCCTGATCGACAAGAACACCAAGGTAATCTGCCAGGGCTTTACCGGCTCCCAGGGCACCTTTCACTCCGAGCAGGCGATCGCCTACGGCACCAAGATGGTCGGCGGCGTGACCCCGGGCAAGGGCGGTCAGCAGCATCTGGACCTGCCCGTGTTCAACACGGTGGCCGAGGCGGTCGAAAAGACCGGTGCGGATGCCTCCGTCATTTACGTCCCCGCGCCCTTCTGCAAGGATTCCATCCTCGAGGCCGCCAACAGCGGCGTAAAGCTGATTGTCTGCATCACCGAAGGGATTCCCACGCTGGACATGCTCGAGGCCAAGGTCAAGTGTGACGAACTGGGTGTGCGCCTGATCGGCCCCAACTGCCCCGGGGTCATCACCCCCGGTGAGTGTAAGATCGGCATCATGCCCGGTCACATTCACCTGCCCGGCAAGGTCGGTATTGTTTCCCGCTCCGGGACCCTGACCTACGAAGCGGTCAAGCAGACCACCGATTCCGGCTTCGGCCAGTCCACCTGCGTCGGTATCGGCGGCGATCCGATCCCCGGTTCCAACTTCATCGACATTCTGGCGATGTTCGAGAAGGACCCGGCCACGGAAGCCATTGTCATGATCGGTGAGATTGGTGGCACAGCGGAAGAGGAGGCGGCGGCCTATATCAAGGCCAACGTCCGCAAGCCGGTGGTGTCCTACATTGCCGGCGTCACTGCGCCCAAGGGCAAGCGCATGGGTCATGCCGGCGCCATCATCTCCGGTGGCAAGGGTACGGCGGACGAGAAGTTTGCTGCGCTGGAGGATGCCGGGGTGAAAACCGTGCGCAGCCTGGCGGAGATCGGCGACGGCCTCGCCGAGGTTACCGGCTGGAAGTAAGCCCGGCCAGGTTCGAAGAAGCCCGCCTTGTGCGGGTTTTTTTATGGGCCTGATAGGGATCAGCCTGACTTGAAATGCGGGCGTTCTGCCCCCACCTCTGCATCTAGTATTGAATCCCATTAATTATGAAACATAATGCCGGGACATTTTGAGATCCGCATCTTGCCGAGAAAACGTCCATTCGATACGTCGCTGCTCGTCGTTTCTGCGTCGCTGCCATGCATTGACTTCTCTGACGAGCGTG
>JBGTGB010000339.1:0-2489 GCA_041746975.1 Haliea sp.
CGTCTGGTCACCGTCTTTCGTGGAAGACCTGACCCTGAGTGTTGACTGGTACTCCATCGAAATCGAGCAAGGCATCGGCAACCTGACCCCCGAGTTCATCCTTAACGAGTGTCTCAATGGGAATGACGCTCAGTGCGCCAACATCCAGCGCGGCACCAGCGGCGACCTCTGGATCGGCTCCAACGTCGACACCAGTGGTAAGGTCATAGCCCTGCTCGACAACCTGGCGATCGAGAAAGTAGAAGGCTTCGATATCGTCGCCGACTACGCTGTGAGCCTGGGCGACATGGGCACTCTGACCATGAACAACACCATGGCCATCGTCGAGAAGTGGGACCAGCAGGAACTCGCCTCAGCGCCAACCGAAGACTGCAAGGGTGTCTGGGGCGGCGTTTGCGGCTTCCCGAACCCGGACTTCCGCAACAATCTGCGGGTGACCTGGCTGACTCCCTGGAATGTCACCGGCAGCCTGCTGTGGCGCCACATGGGCAAGGTTGAAGACCTGAACGGTAATCTGGACCTGGACTCCTACAACTACCTGGACCTCGCCGGCTCCTGGGATGTTCTGGAGAGCACTTCCATCCGCGCGGGTATCACCAACGTCCTGGACAAGGAGCCCCCGATTGCCGGTAACGCGGCTGGTCCGTCCATCGGTGGTAACGGTAACACGTTCCCCGGCGTCTACGACGCACTGGGCCGCTACATGTACGTTGGTGTGACCGTCAGCTTCTAAGCTGGTACATGCTGGGCCCGGCGCGAACCGGGCCCAATACTCCTTCCAAACCCCGGCCAGGTGCCGGGGTTTTTTTATGCCCGGCGATCGGGGAGCGCGTGCTGCAGGTATTCCGCCAGCGGTGCCAACTGCTGCGCATAGTTGTGCCAGCGTTCACAGGAACGCGTATAAAGCCCCTCCCGAACCTGAGTGACACTGGCAGTGCGAACCCGGTTGCGCACCCGGTCGAACTCAAGGCAGCCGTCGTTCCAGGGCAAACCGAGAAAGCCCAGCGCCTGCGCCAGCTGCTCTCTCGGCGCTCTCACCAGCTGTTCGTATTCCAGCAACAGGATATTTTCCGGAAACAGCTGCTGCCAATGTTCCAGCAGACGCTGTTGCTGCAAGTAGTAGTGCCCGATATCCAGCAGGTCATTGGCATAGCGGAACCGGGGGCCCAGTTGCTGAAAGTAGACCGACAGGCAGTTGTCCAGCGGCTGGCGGCTGGTGTAGAGCACGCGGGCGTTGGGGAACAGGCGCAGGATCAGGCCCAGGTAAAGGAAATTGTCCGGACGCTTGTTGGTTACCACCTCCACCCCCGGGAATGTCTCGGCCAGCGTTTGCCGGTAACCACCCGCCAGGGCCGTCGATTCCGCAGCCACCGAGCCTGCCAGTGCATCCAACGGCACCCGGGACGGGAAAAACTCCAGTTCGCCCCCGGCAGTAATGGCCGGATGTGCCGCCAGCATCTGCTCCAGCAGCGTGGAACCGGAGCGAAACATGCCACAGATAAACACCGGGCTGAACGCTTCCGCTCCACCGGGATCCACTGGGGAGTCGCTGAAGCGCTGTTTCAGCGCAGCCACCAGCTGTTCCTGTCCTTCACGATCGTAGGGACCAGAGCGCTGGCGGCTGAGCAGGTTCCCCGCGGCGTAATGCGCGAACGCCTCGGCGTACTGGCCGAGATCATCCTGCAGCTTGCCCAGCGCGTAGCGCAGTTCCTCCTCGGCGACAAGGTCACCGCGCGCGGCCACAAGCGCTCTCTCCAGCTGCCCGGGCAATGGGTCCGCCGGATCGGCAATGCGCTGGCCATGGGCCAGACGAGCGAGGGCTGCAGGGTCATTCGGTGACCGTGCCAGGATTCGTCGCAAACACGTCCGTGCCTGTGCCGGGTTGCCTTCCTCTTCCTCCAGCAATGCCAGGTTGTAGAGCGCGGGACGGAAATCCGGATCCAGCGCCAGCGACTGCTCCAGCGCCCGCCTGGCCTCCATATGGCGCTGCAGATCGGCCAGAATAGCGGCCATGGTGGCCAGCACCTCCTGGGGATCAGAAATCTGTTCGTCGAGGGTGCGCCGAAACTGGGCCAGGGCATCCTCGTTGCGACCGGCGCGGCGCAGCACGCAGGCATAGTTATAGCGGCTGACCGTTTCTCCAGGATGCTCCCGCAGGAACTGCTCATAGCAGGCGAGGGCCTCACCCCGCTGGCCGCTACGCTCCAGCAGCATGGCCAGGCGATCCCGGTGCTGGGGTTCGGCGGGCGCCTGTTGCACCAGCTGCCGGGCAAGCCGGATCAGGTCAGTTGTGGAAGCGATGGGGTTACCTCGGTCTGTTCGCTGGATCTGGCAATCTAGCCGCGCGCTCCCCGGCTTGCAAGACCGGTTTGACGGCCGCGTTACAAGAGTCCACAATTTGCTTTTAATCGGAGATATCCATGAAATCGTTGCAGGCATTCACACTAATCACCGTCGCCGCGCTGCTGGGCGCCTGCTCTTCCACCCAG
>JBGTGB010000340.1:0-3421 GCA_041746975.1 Haliea sp.
CCGAGATCGGCAAGATTCCCGTCGAGGGCGATCTGCGCCGGGAAGTGTCCATGAACATCAAGCGTCTGATGGATCTCGGTTGTTACCGTGGCATCCGTCACCGTCGTGGGCTGCCCGTTCGCGGTCAGCGGACCAAGACCAACGCCACATACACCGAACCGAACATGGTCAGACGAGTCGTGACGTCGTCGATGTATTTGGCCGTCTGCTGTCCCGGACGGATCCCTGGGACGTAGGCTCCCTGGCGCTTCAGGTTCTCTGCGATTTCCTTCGGGTTGAACATCAACGCCGTGTAGAAGAAACAGAAAAACACGATAAAACCGGTGAACAGCAGTATGTTCAGGGGCTGGCCCGGCCCGATGGCCAGAGCCAGGTCCTGCAACCAGTCAGCGGACCCGCTGGAACCGAACCACTGGGCGATCGAGGCCGGGAACAGCAGGATACTGCTGGCAAAAATCGCTGGGATAACCCCGGCCATGTTGACCTTCAATGGCAGGTGCGAGCTTTGCGCCTGCATCATCTTGCGTCCCTGCTGGCGCTTGGCGTAATTCACCGTGATCCGCCGCTGGCCGCGCTCGATGAACACAATCATGTAGATCACGGCAATCGCCAGGGTCAGGATGAACAGCAGAATCAGGATATTCAGTTCGCCCTGCCGCGCCGACTCCAGTGACTGCCCGATGGCGGAGGGCAGCCCTGCCACGATGCCGGCGAAAATCAGCAGCGAAATACCGTTACCCACACCCTTTTCCGTAATCTGCTCACCCAGCCACATCATGAACACGGCGCCGGTGACCAGGGAGGTGATGGCGATGACGTAGAACACCACCGAGGTGTCGTAGGACATACCCTGGTTGGCCATACCCACCGTCATGCCTATCGCCTGGATGATCGCCAATACCACCGTCAGGTAACGCGTGTACTGGCTGATCTTGCGCCTGCCGGACTCACCTTCCTTCTTCAACGCTTCCAGTTGCGGCGTCACCGCCGACATCAGCTGCATGATGATGGACGCGGAGATATAGGGCATGATCCCCAGCGCGAGGATGCTCATGCGCTCCAGGGCGCCGCCGGTAAACATGTTCGCCAGACCGAGGATCGTGCCCTGATTCTGGCTGAACAGAGCCGCCAGCTGGGCAGGATCAATACCCGGCACCGGAATATGGGTTCCAATCCGATAGACGATAATAGCCATCAGAACGAAACGAAGGCGAGCAAAGAGCTCGCCCAGTCCGGCCTTGTTACTACCTGGCAGCTGACCTTGTGCCATTTATTCCTCTACTTTCCCGCCGGCCTGTTCGATTGCCTCGCGGGCTCCTTTGGTGAGCGCCAGTCCCTTGACAGTCAACGGCCTGGTGATTTCACCGGACATGAACACGCGCACGCGCAACACATCCTGGCGGATAACATCAGCTTCCTTCAGGGCTTCGAGATCGACCACGTCGGACTGCACCGAGTTCAGCTCACCCAGACGCACCTGTGCGGTGGTGCGCGAGACACGCGAGGTGAAGCCGTACTTGGGCAGGCGCTTCTGCAGCGGCATCTGGCCGCCTTCGAAACCCGGACGCACCTTGCCACCGGACCGGGCCTTCTGGCCCTTGTGACCGCGGCCAGCTGTCTTGCCGAGGCCACTACCGATCCCACGCCCGACGCGCTTGGGGTCCTTGCGGGAACCCGGGCTGGGGCTCAGGCTGTTCAGTCGCAGAACATCTGACATGATTTACTCCTCGATCCGAACCATGTAGTTCACTTTGTTGATCATGCCGCGCACGGAGGGTGTGTCCTCCACTTCGACGGTGTGACCAATACGGCGCAGACCCAGGCCTGCGATACAGGCGCGATGGTTCTTCAGGCGCCCGTGGACGCTCTTGATCTGCGTAACCTTGATTGTTGCTTTAGCCATGACTAGCCAACCCAATAATTAGTTCAGAATTTCTTCGACGGTCAAGCCACGCTTGGCGGCGACATCATCCGGAGCAACCATGTCGCGCAGGCCGTTGAAGGTTGCGCGCACCACGTTGACCGGGTTGGTGGAGCCATAGCACTTGGCCAGCACGTTGTGCACTCCGGCAATTTCCAATACGGCGCGCATCGCACCACCGGCAATAACGCCAGTACCCTCAGAAGCCGGCTGCATGTACACCTTGGAGGCGCCATGGCTGGCCCTGACCGGGTACTGGATAGTGCCGTTGTTCAACTCGACCTGGATCATGTTGCGGCGTGCCGCCTCCATGGCCTTCTGGATGGCAACAGGCACTTCGCGCGCCTTGCCGCGGCCAAAGCCGACCTTGCCATTGCCGTCACCGACCACGGTGAGGGCAGTGAAGCTGAAGATCCGGCCGCCCTTGACCACCTTGGCAACCCGGTTGACCTGTACCAGTTTTTCCTGGAGGTCACCGTCCTGCTGCTGCTTCTTCTGATCGTTAAACGCCATAGCCCTACCCTAGAATTCCAGTCCACTTTCACGGGCAGCGTCGGCAAGCGCCTTGACACGTCCGTGGTACTTGTAGCCAGCGCGATCAAACGCGACCCTGTCGATGCCCGCTGCCTTGGCGCGCTCAGCTACCAGCTTGCCTACCGCGGCGGCGGCGTCCTGGTTACCGGTGCTGCCACTGCGCAGGCTACCGTCCAGCGTTGAAGCGCTGGCAAGGACTCGATCACCGGCAGGAGCAATAACCTGCGCGTAAATGTGTCGCGGTGTGCGGTGCACAGTCAGGCGGTTGGCGCCCGCTTCACGCATCCGGTTGCGAGCGCGACGTGCGCGACGCAGCCTTGCTTCATTCTTTGCACTCATCTCAACCTACCTACTTCTTCTTGGCTTCTTTACGGCGAACGACTTCGTTCGCGTAACGAATACCCTTGCCCTTGTAAGGCTCCGGCGGACGGAAGCTGCGAATCTCGGCAGCCGCCTGGCCAACAGCCTGCTTGTCTATACCCTTGACGACGATCTCGGTCTGGGTCGGAGTCTCGGCGCTGACACCTTCTGGCAGCGTATAATCCACCGCGTGCGACAGACCCACGGTCAGGTTCACCGACTTGCCGTCTGCCTTGGCACGATAGCCAACGCCATTGAGAACCAGTTTCTTCTCCCAACCGTCGCTGACACCGATGACCATGTTGTTCAGCAATGCGCGCGTGGTGCCGGCCAGTGCCTTTGACTTGTCACTGTCGAAGGCCACGGTTACCACACCGTCTTCCTGGGAGATGGCGATACCCTCGCCCAGTTCAAATGCCAGGGAACCCCTGCCACCTTTGACAGTGAGATCCCGGCCGGTCTGGTTGACTTCCACCCCTTTGGGCAGTTGTACCGGATTTTTTGCGACTCTAGACATGTTGAATGCCCTTCCTCAGTAATTCTAGAAAACGGTGCAGAGCACTTCGCCGCCGACACCGGCAGCCCGGGCAGCACGATCGGTCATCA
>JBGTGB010000341.1:0-2123 GCA_041746975.1 Haliea sp.
TCGGCGCGCACATTGAAGCCATCGGCCTCGATCTGCCACTCGCCCGCCGCGCCCGCCGCTGGCGGTGCCACCACCACCGGACAGAACGGCGTCTTGATGGTCACCGGCATGGGCGGGTAGACCACCTCGGTGGGCTCGCCGGCCAGGGTCTTGCCCAGCGCCCGGGAGGCCGCTACCAGCGGCGCCACATACACCAGTACATGGCCAGCTACTTCAGCGCAATCGCCCAGGGCATAGACGTTGGGTGCGCTGGTTTCCAGCAGGCGGTTGGTGACGATACCGCGGTTGACTTCAATGCCGGCGGCCTTGGCCAGGTCCACGCGCGGGCGCTCGCCCACGGCCGAGACCACAAGGTCCGCGGCAATGGTTTCACCGTTGTTGAGGCTGACCACAACGCCCTGCTCGGCGCGGTTTACCGCCGTCACCAGCGGGCCGAAGTGGAACTTCGCGCCCTTTTCTTCCAGCGCGGCCTGCACGGCTTTGCCCGCAGCTTCGGGCAGCAGGGTGGGCAGGCAGTAGCCCAGCGGGTCCACAGCTTCCACCTCAAAACCGCCGTTCAGCAGATCGTTGGTAAATTCGCAGCCAATCAGCCCGCCGCCGATGATGCAGACCTTGCGCACCTTGTGCCGGGTCATCGCCGTGCGGAAATCGTCATAGTCCAGCAGGTCATTGACCGAATACACCAGCTCCTGCGCGTCACCCGCGATAGGCGGTTGAATGGTCTGGGCCCCGAGAGCCAGGACCAGCTTGCCGTAGTGGATCGCCGTTTTCGCGTCCCCCACCCGGATGACCTGCTGTGCGGTGTCGATATCGCTGACCCGGGTCATGGTCCAGACGCTGGCCTTGAGTTGCTTGGCCATGGAGCCGGCATCGAGCTGCGCCAGATCATCGGCACTGGTTTCCTTGGTATAGCCAGTAGACAGCATGGGCTTGGAGTAGGAGCGGCCGTCATCGGAGCTGATCAGAATCAGCGGCGTCTCACTGTCGTGCTTGCGGAACTCCTTGGCCACGCCGTAGCCGGCCAGGCCCGTGCCAACAATAACGACGGGCGGGTGCACCTTGTCCGCCACCGGCTCCTCATGGTGCGGCGTCTCATCAACTGGCGTTTCTTCAATCAGCTCGAAATCTTCCTTGCCGACGCCGCAATCCGGGCACAGCCAATCCTCGGGCACGTCTTCCCACTTGGTGCCCGGCGCAATGCCATCATCTGGCCAGCCTTCCTTCTCGTCGTAGACCAGGCCACAGACTATGCATTCCCACTTGCTCATAAGGACTCTCGCTCCAATCAACTGTGCGGGCCGTCCCTGACGCCAGCAGTGACAGTTGCCAGGGTCGGAAGAGGCCGAAATTCGAGCGCAACACTATAGAGTTGTAGGAAAAATGTGCAAGGACTTTGCGACTGCGCTGCTGCCGGAACCGGGCGCTGGTTCAACACCCGCATACGCTGCGGGTCGACACGGGGGCGGGTACTGGTCAACCGGGCCGCGAGCAGGCACACTTTTAACGCCGGAACGGCCGCACCGCCTCTACAATAATGACAAGGATCTGACCATGACCCGTTTGCTTTTACTGCTGTTGACTGCGCTGGCGGCAGGACCCGCGTTCGCCCTCAACATCCTGCTCACCAACGATGACGGCTGGCAGGCACCCGGTATCCAGACCCTGTTCAAGACCCTGAACGCTGCGGGGCACCAGGTCACTCTGGTGGCCCCAGTCGCCGACCAGAGTGGACGCGGCGGCGCCATGAATACCGATGTGGGCGGCTATGTTGCCGTCGACCGCGTGGGCGACAACATGTGGTCGGTAGACGGCACGCCCACGGACGCCGTGCGCGCGGGGCTGCAGGTCATTCTCCGCGAATCACCGCCGGATGTGGTCATCAGCGGCAGCAATTTCGGCCAGAACCTGGGACGGTCCGGTGCCCACCAGTCCGGAACGGTGAATGCGGCACTGCAGGCGGCCTTCCTCGGCTACCCCGCCATCGCCCTCAGCGTCGGGATACGTTTGGATGAAGTGGAAGCCAAGCCGCACCGCTTTCCCTCCACTATCGCCACCTTCGGGCCGGCGGCAAAACTGCTCACTGCGATGTTGGCGCGGCTGCAAGAGGCCAGCCCCGAGCGGCT
>JBGTGB010000342.1:0-3004 GCA_041746975.1 Haliea sp.
TGCTGTCACCGAGATAAACTTAGCCCAGAGAGGCAAGAAGAAGGCCGCGTAACCCGCTTCGCGGCCTAGCCCCACAGGGTCAACCAAAAGCGGACAACTCATGTGCTATAAAAACCGGACAGATCTATTTGCTACCAACACTCTGCTGCAAAGCGCTTGCACATTTTTCATACAACTCTATAGTGTTGCGCTCGAAATTCGGCCTCTTCTGTTCCCGACTGCTTGCGCTGATACCGGCAGGGGCGGCCCGCACAATTTATCGAAGCGAGAGACCTTATGAGTAAGTGGGAATGCATAGTCTGTGGCCTGGTCTACGACGAGAAAGAGGGCTGGCCGGATGACGGCATTGCGCCGGGCACCAAATGGGAGGACGTGCCCGAGGACTGGCTGTGCCCGGATTGCGGCGTCGGCAAGGAAGACTTTGAGCTGATCGAGGAAACGCCGGTTGACGAGACGCCTCACCACGAGGAGCCAGTGGCGGACAAGGTGCACCCTCCAGTTGTTATCGTCGGCACTGGCCTGGCCGGCTACGGGGTGGCCAAGGAGTTCCGCAAGCATGACAGCGAAACGCCGCTGATTCTGATTACCTCCGACGATGGCCGCGCCTACTCCAAGCCCATGCTGTCCACCGGCTATACCAAGGAAACGACGGCCGATGACCTGGCCCAGCTCGACGCCGGCTCCATGGCCAAGCAGCTCAAGGCCAGCGTCTGGACCATGACCCGGGTCAGCGATATCGATACGGCCCAGCAGGTTATCCGGGTCGGGGACGCGAAGACCGCGATCCACTATGGCAAGCTGGTATTGGCTCTTGGGGCCCAGACCATTCAGCCGCCTATCGCGGGTGACGGGCTGGAACTGGTCTACTCGGTCAATGATCTGCTGGACTACGATGATTTCCGCACGGCGATGACCCGGCACAAGGTGCGCAAGGTCTGCATCATCGGCGGTGGGCTGATCGGCTGCGAATTTACCAATGATCTCCTCAACGGCGGTTTCGAAGTGGAAGCCGTGGACCCCCTGGCCTGGTGCCTGCCCACACTGCTGCCTGAAGCTGCGGGCAAGGCGGTTCAGGCTGCCCTGGAGGAGAAGGGTGCGAAGTTCCACTTCGGCCCGCTGGTGACGGCGGTGAACCGCGGCGAGCAGGGCGTCGTAGTGGACCTCAATAATGGCGAGACCATCGCCGCGGACCTGGTGGTATCGGCTGTGGGCGTGCGTCCTCGCGTGGACCTGGCGAAGGCCGCCGGTATCGAGATCAATCGCGGAATTGTGACCAACCGCCTGCTGGAAACCAGCGCCGCCAATGTCTATGCGCTGGGCGATTGCGCTGAAGTGGCCGGGCATGTACTGGTTTACGTGGCGCCGCTGGTGGCGGCTTCCCGGGCATTGGGCAAGACCCTGGCCGGCGAGCCCACCGAGGTGGTGTACCCGCCGATGCCGGTGACGATCAAGACCCCGTTCTGTCCGGTGGTAGTGGCACCGCCAGCGGCGGGCGCGGCGGGCGAGTGGCAGATCGAGGCCGATGGCTTCAATGTGCGCGCCGAGTTCCGCAACAGTGCCGGCGAGCTACTGGGCTTCGCCCTGACCGGTGACGCCACCCGGGCCAAGATCGAGTTGCAGAAGGCGCTGCCGGCGATCCTGCCCTGACCGGGGCGGCGCCAGCCGGGCTGCCATGAACGGCGCACCGCTTAGCACCGCCCGCGCGGAGCGCCAGCTACTGGCCTGGCTGGAAAGCTGTGTGGTCGGCCTTGATCTTTGCCCCTTTGCCCGGCCCGTTGTGCAGGGGACGGGCTTGCGCATCGGCATATGTGCGGCCGATGACAGCGAGGACGGGCTGCTGCGAATGCAGGAGGACCTGCTGCGGGAGCTGGACCTGTTGCAAGGAACCGGCGCGGAGGAGATCGCCACCACTCTACTCGCCTTCACCGGTGGTCTGGCCCGATTCGACGACTACCTCGATTTTCTCGACCATGCCAATGACCTGTTGCAGGCGGCGGGCCTTGAAGGCGTGATCCAGCTGGCCAGCTTCCACCCCGAGTACCAGTTCGCCGGCGAGCCGCCCGATGCCGCCAGTCACTACAGCAATCGCGCACCGCTGCCGGTCATCCACTTGCTGCGGGAAGATATGCTGGAGCGGGCGCTGGCCAACTGGCCCGAGCCGGAAAAAATCCCGGAGACCAATATTGCCCGTCTCAACGCCATGGGGCGGGAGGAGCTGGCCGCCCAGCTGGCGCGGCTGAAGGCGCTCTGACCGGGCCGCCGGCAGACAGGTCATCCTGCGGGCGCACCTCAGACCTCAGCAAACTTTTGTTTGGTTCCGGTCCAGCGCTGGATCAGCTCGGCTACCCCGGCGGGATCGCCTTGTTGCAGCGTAGCTGCGATCGACTGCACTTGTTCCAGCAGGTGGTTGTGTGTCGGCAGCTCGGCGATGCGGAAAGCCATCAGGCCGGTCTGGCGGGTGCCCAGTACTTCCCCCGGCCCCCGCAGTTCCAGGTCCCGCTCGGCAATGTAAAAGCCGTCGTTACTTTCACGCATCGCCACCAGTCGCTGCTTGCCATTGCGCGACAGCGGGGATTGATACAGCAGCACACAGTGGCTGGCGCCGCCCCCGCGCCCGACCCGGCCGCGCAGCTGGTGCAGCTGTGCCAGTCCCAGCCGTTCAGGGTTCTCGATGATCATCAGGCTGGCGTTGGCCACGTCCACGCCCACCTCGATCACCGTGGTCGCAACCAGCAGTGCTACCTCGCCGGCCTTGAAGGCGGCCATGACCGCGGCCTTGTCTGCGGGCTTCATGCGCCCGTGCACCAGACCGATCGACAGCTCGGGCAGGGCTTCCCGCAACAGCTCCGCGGTGGCCTCCGCTGCCTGGGCCTGCAGCGCATCACTCTCTTCGATGAGGGTGCACACCCAGTAGGCCTGGCGTCCCTCGCCACAGGCGTTGGCGACCCGGGCGATGACCTCCTCCCGGCGCTGGCTGTCCACCAACAGGGTGGTCACCGGCTGC
>JBGTGB010000343.1:0-5034 GCA_041746975.1 Haliea sp.
GCTGGCTGCCCGCTGGCGCGGTGTGGGCCGGCTGGAATCAGGGCCCTGGTCCCATTCGGTTGGTGGCTCGGGTGCCGACGACGGGGGCGGCGGCGCTTCCAGATGCATCAGCTCGGCAACGGTCAGGCCTGTGCGCTCGGCGAGGGCGCGGAACATGAGTTGGCGGAACACCCCGTCCGGGAGCTGGCGGATATAGGGCAGTGCCAGCTTGCTGAGACGGGCGCGACCCTCCAGGGTGCTGGTATCCAGGCCCTCGCCTGCGGCATCAAAGAGGAAGGTCTCCAGCGGCGTGGCGCCGGTGACCAGGTCGCGGAAACCGTCGGCCCCCAGCTTGCGCACCAGGGTGTCGGGATCTTCCCCCTCGGCCAGGAACAGGAACCTGGCCTGGCGCCCGTCTTCCATGCAGGGCAGGGCTGATTCCAGCGCCCGGAAGGCGGCCTTGCGCCCGGCTTCATCGCCATCGAAGCAGAACACCACTTCCGGGGTCAGCCTGTACAGGCGCTCGAGGTGGGTCTGGCTGGTGGCGGTGCCCAGCGTGGCGGTGGCATTGCTGATACCGTGCTGGGCCAGGGCGATGACGTCCATATAGCCCTCCACTACCAGCACCCGGTCCAGCTTGCGGTTGGCCTGGCGGGCCTGATAGAGGCCGTAGAGTTCCCGACCCTTGGAGTACACGGGGGTCTCTGGCGAGTTCAGGTATTTCGGCTTGTCGTCACCCAGCACCCGGCCGCCGAAGGCAATGACGCGCCCGCGCTGGTCGCGGATGGGGAACACCACCCGGTCCCGAAAGCGGTCGTAGCTGCGGCCGGCGTCGTTCTGCACCAGCATGCCGGACTCCAGCAGTAGTTTGAGCTGTTGCTCGTCCTGGCCCAGCGCCTGCAGCAGGTTGTCCCAGCCCGGCGGGGCGAAACCGAGGTCGAAGTCCCTGGCGATCTGCCCGGTCAGCCCGCGCTGCTTGAGGTAGTTCACCGCGCGGTGAGCCTCGGGATGTGTGCGCAGCTGCTGCTGGTAGAAGCGGGCGGCTTTTTCCAGCAGGGCATACAGCGCCTTGTTGCTGTCCTCCTGCTGCGCCTGGGCGGCACCGCCGCGGGTTTCCTCCCGCGGCACTTCCAGGCCCAGGCTGCCGGCGAGCGTCGCCACCGCCTGGGGGAAGTCCACGTTCTCGTAGTCCATGACAAAGCCGAGGGCATTGCCGCCGGCGCCGCAGCCGAAACAGTAATAGAACTGCTTGTCCGGGTTGACGCTGAAGGAGGGGGTCTTTTCCTCGTGGAAGGGGCAGCGGGCGCTGTAGTTCTTGCCGGTTTTCTTGAGTTTTACCCGCCGGTCGATGACCTCCACGATGTCGACCCGGTCGAGCAGATCGTCGAGGAACTTCTGTGGAATACGTCCAGCCATCGGGGGGTGTCAGCAGTGCTTCGTCAGAGACCGCTTATTGAAGCACGGTGCGGGGGTCTTGTCAGGGCTCTTCCCAGGGACGCAGGGAGGGTGTCAGGCGGTGAGGCGGGCCTTGACCAGCTTGCTGACGGCGCCAATATCGGCGCGGCCCTGCAGTTTGGGCTTGAGCTCGGCCATCACTGCGCCCATCGCCTGCATGCCACTGCCGTCGGCATTGGCCACCGCGGCATCGATCATCGCTTCCAGTTCGGCGTCGCTCAACTGGGCGGGAAGGAACTCCTGGATAACGGCGATCTCACGCTCTTCCACGGCGGCGAGTTCCTCGCGGCCGGCGGCCTGGTACTGTTGCGCCGAGTCGCGGCGCTGCTTGATCATCTTGTCGAGCACTACAAGGACGCGGGCGTCATCGAGTTCGATGCGCTCGTCTACTTCGATGCGGTTGATTTCCGACTGGATCAGCCGGATGGTGCCGAGGCGTTCCTTTTCCCGCGCCTTCATGGCCGCTTTCATGGCGGCCTTGATGGTTTCGGTCAGTGGGGGATCGCTCATGCGGGGGGATGCCTAGCCGGGGTGCCTTAGTACAGGCGGACGCGCTTGCGGTTTTCCCGGGACAGTTTCTTCAGGTGGCGCTTGACCGCAGCAGCGGCGGCGCGCTTGCGCGTGGTGGTGGGCTTTTCGTAGTGTTCACGCTTGCGGACTTCAGCCAGAACGCCGGCTTTTTCGCAGGAGCGCTTGAAGCGGCGCAGGGCGACGTCAAAAGGCTCGTTTTCTTTAACCTTGATATGAGGCATTAATTCTTTACCCGTTTCAGTAAGTAATGCGCCAGCTGCCCTCTGCGGCGACCAGAGCTTTAAAAGGTCGCGCATTCTATACCCAGTTGGCGGTATTTGCAAAGCCCTGTTGCACCCCCGGTTCTCGCCGCGACCGCCCGAAGCCGCTATCATGCGCCCCTCTGCTTTCTTGATGACGATGATGCTGATTCTGGGCCTGGAAACCTCCTGCGACGAGACTGCTGTGGCGCTGTATGACAGCGGCCGCGGCCTGCTCGCGCATGCGCTGTTCAGTCAGGTGGATATCCACGTCGAATACGGCGGCGTAGTACCGGAACTGGCATCTCGCGACCACATCCGCAAGGCCCTGCCGCTGCTGCAGCAGGTGCTGGACGATGCCGGCGTTGCCCCCACGGCCCTCGACGGCATTGCCTATACTGCCGGTCCCGGCCTGGCAGGGGCCCTGATGGTTGGCGCCACCCTCGCCCAGTCGCTGGCCTGGGCCTGGGGTATCCCGGCCCTGGGGGTGCATCATATGGAGGGGCATCTGCTGGCGCCCATGCTGGAAGCCGAGCACCCGGAGTTTCCTTTTGTGGCCCTGCTGGTTTCGGGTGGCCACACCCAGCTGGTGCGGGTGGACGCTATTGGCCAGTACCAGCTGCTGGGCGAGTCTCTGGACGACGCCGCTGGCGAGGCTTTCGACAAGGCGGCGAAGATGCTCGGCCTGCCCTACCCCGGCGGCCCGCATATCGCGAGGCTGGCGGAATCCGGCGATCCGACGCGGTTCGACTTCCCCCGGCCCATGGTTAACCGGCCGGGGCTGGATTTCAGCTTCAGCGGCCTCAAGACCTTCACCCTCAATACGGTTAATGCCTGCCGCGAGCAAAGCGGGCTCACCGAACAGGACAAGTGTGACATCGCCCGCGCCTTTGAGGAGGCGGTGGTGGCGACCCTGGTGATCAAGTGCCGCCGGGCGCTGGAGCAGGAGGGTTTGCAGACCCTGGTTATGGCGGGTGGCGTGAGCGCCAATCGCAACCTGCGGGCGCGGCTGCAAAAAGAGCTGGGCAAGCTGGGTGCACGAGTCTTCTACCCGGCGCCGGAGTTTTGCACCGACAATGGCGCCATGATTGCCTATGCCGGTGCCCAGCGCCTGCTGGTGGGGCAGCAGGATGGGCCGGAAGCGACCGTGCGCCCGCGCTGGCCCATGACCGAGCTGCCGCCCCTGCGGTCCTTGGAGGTAGCCTGACTGTGGACACCGTCTTCATCCGCGAACTGCGCGCCGATGCGGTCATCGGCGTGTATGACTGGGAGCGCAGTATTCAGCAGACTCTGGTGCTGGACCTGGAAATGGCCTGGGACAACCGCCCGGCGGCGGCAGAGGACACCATCGGTAAGGCCCTGGATTACGCCGCTGTATCCAGCCGCATGGTCGCCTATATAGAAGCCAGCAGCTGCCAGTTATTGGAGACCCTGGCCGAAGAGCTGGCAGGCCTGGTACTGACAGAATTCGGCGTGCCCTGGCTGCGTCTGCGCCTGAGCAAACCGGGTGCGGTGCAGCAGGCGCGGGACGTGGGCGTGATTATCGAGCGTGGAGCACGCCCGGAGTGACCACCGTATACCTGGGCCTTGGCAGTAACATCGAGCGGGAACGGTATCTGGTGGCCGGGCTGGACGCGCTGCAGCTACTGCTCGGCGAACTGGCGCTGTCGCAGGTTTACGACAGTCCCGCCATTGGTTTTGACGGCCAGCCCTTTCTCAACATGGTGGTCAGGGCCAGCACCGATCTGCCCCTGGCGGAGCTGGCAAGCCGGCTGCGGCATATCGAAACCGAACACGGCCGGCCCGCCAACGCCACCCGCTTTTCCGCGCGGCAGCTGGATATCGACATTCTCACCTATGGCGACCAGGTGGGTGAGTTTGCCGGAGTGGCCCTGCCGCGGGGGGAGATCCTGGAGAACGCTTTTGTGCTGCGGCCGCTGGCGGAGCTGGCACCTCACGCAAGCCACCCTGTGAACGGCCGCAGCTATTCGGAGCTCTGGAAGGATTTCGACCAGGGCAGCCAGGTATTGGACCGGGTAGATTTCAGCTGGCGGGGGCGATGGATATCGCGGGCTGGTTAGGCGGCGGCCAAAACGTCCGCGCTCAAGCGTTTTTCTCGCTGCGCAGATTCTCCAGCAGCCGGGTCTGCTCCGCCGCGATCGCATCGCCCAGGGCTTTGCCGCTGATACCCTCTGCCAGAAATGGCGCCGCGGTCACCGCTTGCGCCCGCGCCAGCGCCTGCCGCAGATATTCCCCCTGCGGGTAGAGCCGGTCCTCCATCCCGCTGCGCCCGCGGGCGTCGGCCTCGCAGGCCAGCAGAAAGGCCTCGAATCTGTCCGCTTGGCGCAGGGCGCCGGTGGCGCGGAGCAGTTTCAGCAGAGTCTTCCCCCTCAGCTCCCCGGCGCGGTGTACCAGCAGGTGGAATTCGCAGACGTGCAGGGCCAGGTCTCGATGCTGGTTCGGTGCCCGCAAACGCTCGCAGACCCGGCGCACCAGTGCCAGCCCCCGCTGCTCGTGGGCGATATGGCGCGGCCACTCGGCTTCCGGGGTCAGGCCCTTGCCGAGGTCGTGCAGCAACGCTGCGAAGCGTACGTCCGTTGCCGGGCTCAGGCTGGCTGCCTGCTGCAGTACCAGCAGGGTATGCAGGCCGGTGTCGACCTCCGGGTGGTGCTCCGGGCTCTGCGGCACCCCGAACAGGGATTCCACCTCCGGCAGCAGCGCCTGCAGGGCGCCGCAGTCGCGCAGCACAGTAATGAACACTTCCGGGTTGCGTTCGCCCAGGGCGCGCTCCAACTCCACCCAGATCCTTTCCGGGGGCAAATGCGCCAGC
>JBGTGB010000344.1:0-2917 GCA_041746975.1 Haliea sp.
CTTCATCGGCGTTGAATTTGCTCCTGAAATGCTGTCCTATGCAGAGGCCGTCGAGCGCAAGGTACCGAAGGAGAAGCGTACTCTCTGGCCCGCACTTGCCGAGCCACCGGTAACCAGTAAGGCGGGGCGCTGGCGACAGGAAATGTCACGGAATCAACGCATATTATTTGAACAACTGGGTGGCGACCTGCTGCGGGAGCTCGGCTATGAAACATTCGAGGAAATACCACGCTCCGTTAGCGCACCCCTCCTCGAGCTTGGCTATTGCCTGGGACAGGGACATCGCCTGAAGAGGTTGCGCCAGCGACTGAGATTACAAAGGGGCTAGCTGTGCTTTCAATACTGGGTAATTGGCGAAGAAACTTCGGGCTTGCGCCGATGGCAAGGGAGATCCTCAAGGAGGACCGCCGGGGTATCCTGAGAGATGACCCGGGCGCAGATTACGCCATCGACCTCATGGTCGACTGGCTCTGCAGAGCGCAGGATTACAGCGCATCAGCAGACGGAGGTGTCGCGCGCGACTTCAGCCTGATCAAGGGCTGGGCGACCTCATACCCAGAGACTACCGGCTATATTATACCGACGATGTTGAAAGTCGCAGAGCTGCGGCAGCGACATGAACTACGGGACCGAGCCCGGCGCATGCTGGACTGGTGCAAAAAAATCCAGCTGGATTGCGGTGGCTTTCAGGGCGGAAAAATTGATGCCAGCCCGGTGGTTCCGGTGACCTTCAATACCGGCCAGATCCTGCTGGGGCTTGCCGCCGGCGTAGCGGCCTTCGACGACTATCAGGATGCCATGCACAAGGCAGCGCGCTTCCTGCGAGATTCCCTCGATACGGACGGTTGTTGGCGGAAGCACCCGACCCCATTCGCCGCCCGTGGCGAGAAAGCGTACGAAACGCATGTGTCCTGGGCACTGTTCGAGGCTGACAGGGTTAGCCCAAATGAGGGGTACGGCGAAGCCGGCATACGCCAAACCTTGTGGGCCATGACCAAGCAGCGTGATAATGGCTGGGTAACGGATTGCTGCCTCAACATGCGAGAAACACCACTGACTCACACACTAGGCTACTATCTGAAAGGTCTGGTGGAAGCGCATCGCTGGAGTAACGACAGCGCCATACTCGCAGCCGCTCTTTGCACCGCCCGAGGCCTGATCACAGCGTTAAGACCGGATGGTTTCCTGCCCGGTCGACTACACCCGGACTGGTCCGCGGCAGTCAACTGGACCTGTCTGACAGGCAATTTTCAAGTCGCGGATTGCTGGATATATCTTGGCGCGGTGGTCAATGAAACATATTTTGTGGACGCTGCAACTAAACTAATTTCGCAGACCCGTAGGACAATTCGCTATAGCGGACCTGATGAAATTCGTGGCGGGGTTCAGGGTTCATATCCAGTGAACGGCAATTACGGTGATTATGAACTGCTGAATTGGGCAGCCAAGTTCGGCATCGATGTCTGCCTGTCTGAAATGGCTATCGAAGCAGACAGCTAATGCCTCTATCCTCTGAAACCAGGATCGCGAACATCGAACGATGGGGAAGAAACCTCGAGGACGAGGGAAACATCACGCAACTTGTACACGACGGAATGTGAAGATAGAACCCAGTGTTATTTAATTCTCTTACATTTCTTATCTTCATCGCAGTACTACTGCCAGCTTACTATTGTCTGAGACTGCGCGCGCAAAATATTCTGCTGCTGGTCGCAAGCTACATTTTCTATGGATTTTGGGACTGGCGATTCCTGGCCTTGCTCGCTGCGTCAACCCTTGTGGATTATGTTGTAGGGATCGCCATGCATGCCAGCAGCGATCCAAAGATTCGCAAGCGACTGCTACTCCTGAGCGTCGCTACCAATCTGGGTATTCTGGGGTTTTTCAAGTACTTCAATTTTTTTATCGATTCTGCAGCCAGCATGCTGGCATTGGCAGGCTTCACTGCGCACATGCCAACGCTGCAAATCGTACTGCCCGTGGGAATTTCGTTCTACACCTTCCAAACCTTATCCTACACGCTGGATATTTATCGCCAAAAAATCCAGCCCACCAGAAATTTGCTCAACTTCGCACTATTCGTAGCATACTTCCCTCAACTGGTCGCCGGCCCGATAGAGCGGGCCCGGCACCTTCTACCGCTCCTGGAAGCACGTAGAAATGTAGACTGGCGTTCAATTGCGGTCGGCGTTGAGCTAATTCTTATCGGTTTTTTCAAAAAAGTAGGCATTGCCGACTCGCTCGCCCCCATCGTTGACGCGCGCTTCGCGTCACCGGAATTCGCCAGTGGCCCGGACCTTTTGCTGGTTGTTTACCTGTTTTCGATACAGATTTACTGCGATTTTTCCGGGTATACGGATATCGCTCGCGGTATAAGCCGATTGTTTGGCGTCGATTTGATGCGCAATTTCAATCAACCTTACCTTTCACAAAATATCACCGAGTTCTGGCGCCGATGGCACATATCCCTATCAACCTGGCTTAGGGACTACCTCTACATTTCTTTGGGAGGAAACCGAAATGGCCGACTAAGAACCTATCGCAACTTGATGTTGACCATGGTTCTGGGCGGGCTTTGGCATGGTGCAAGTTGGAACTTCGTCATCTGGGGCACAATACACGGCTTGTACCTTTCCATCCACAAATGGTTCATGGAGCTTAAAGGCTCGCCGACTGTGTCGAAACCCACTAGTACTCTCGGTAGAATCATTGCCGTTTTCTTCACCTTCCACCTGGTGGCTCTGACCTGGATATTCTTCAGAGCCGAGAGTTTCGAGATAGCTTTTGCTATCATTGAGGGAATCATTATCTGGCAACCGGGGACGGACTGGTTACCCCAAATCAATTGGCTCAGTCCGCGCCTGATTATCCTGATTGGCACTTTGGTCTGCATCGATCTGTTACAGGCGAAACAAGG
>JBGTGB010000345.1:0-25045 GCA_041746975.1 Haliea sp.
GGACGATCTGCTGCAGGAGATCCACAGGAATGTCGCCCTCGGCGAGCGGGTGCTGGTGACCACACTGACCAAACGTATGTCGGAGGACCTCACGGAATATCTGGCGGAGCACGGGATCAAGGTGCGCTACCTGCACTCGGATATTGAAACGGTAGAGCGGGTGGAGATTATCCGCGACCTGCGCCTGGGCGAGTTCGACGTGCTGGTGGGCATCAACCTGCTGCGGGAGGGCCTTGATATGCCGGAAGTCTCCCTGGTCGCGATTCTGGACGCGGACAAGGAGGGCTTCCTGCGCTCGGATCGCTCCCTGATCCAGACTATCGGCAGGGCGGCCCGGAACCTCAACGGCCGCGCCATTCTTTACGCGGACAAGATTACCGGTTCCATGGAGCGGGCAATGGCGGAGACTGCTCGCCGGCGCGAGAAGCAGGTGGCCTACAACCTGGAGCACGGGATTACACCGGTCGGTGTGTTCAAGTCGGTGCAGGACATCATGGAAGGCGCCCGGCGGATGCCCACCAAGGCCAAGGCCAAGAGCCGCAAGGTGGCGGAGGAGTCCCTCGCCTACAGCACCGACGTCGCCAAGCTCAGCCCCGCGGCCCTGGCGCGCAAGCTGCAGCAGATGGAGGCGAAGATGCAGGAGCATGCGCGCAATCTGGAGTTTGAGCAGGCAGCGGCCATGCGTGACCAGCTGGCACAGGTGCGCCAGCTCGCGTTCCTCAACTAGCGGCGGGCAGGAGCAGGGTAAACACGGCACCCTTGCCGTCATCGCGGTTGTCAGCCCGCACGCTGCCGTGATGGTAGTCCGCTACCAGCTTGACGATATACAGCCCCAACCCCAGGTGTACTGATTCCGCAGGATTCCGCTGGCGCAGGGATACCATGGCCGCAAACAGGTGACCCTGCATGTCTGCTGGCAGGAGCGGCCCGATGTTGCTGACAGCCAGTGCCCAGCTTCGCTCCCGTGGTGTTAAGGTGATTACGATATCGCTGTCGACCGGCGCGAATGACGCGGCATTGTCGACCAGTTTGTCCAGCGCCTGCACCAGCAGGTCGGCGGCGCCGCGGATTCGCACCGGGCCGTGCGGGCAGTGGAGTACCAGCCTGTGCTCTGGATAAACGCCGCGATAGGCCGCGCAAACTTCCTCTAACAGGGGCACCAGATCCAGCACCTTATGTTCTCGCTGGCTGATACTTTCTTCCAGCCGGCTGGCTTCGGTCATGGCGTTGAGGATGTGGCTGAGCCGCTCCAGGCCTTCCCGGGCGCGGCTGACATAGACGCTGTCTCCCGCATTGCCCTGACCGGATCCGAGATTGTCCAGCGATGACTGGATCACGGCGATGGGTGTCCGCAGTTCATGCGACAGTTTGCGGCTGAGGGTGCGCAGGTATTCGTTGTATTCATGCAGTTCATCCAGCAAGCGGGCATAGCTGCGGGACAGATCGCCGATTTCGTCCCGGGCACGGCTGCGGGGGAAATTCTCCAGCTCCATGCCCTGGCTGCCCAGGACCCGATCGGCGGCGCGGCTGAGTCTGCGGATACGCCAGGACAGCAGGCTGGCGAAACCCAGCAGCCCCAGGGCCGCAATGCCCAGCGCCAGCAGACTGTAGCCGAGCAGGCGACTGAAAGCGCGATCGGTCAGGGACAGGTACTGTTCGCTACCCTGCTGCACAACCACGGTGCCAATGACGTTGCCACGCTCGCGTATTGGCGCCGCGGCAGACAGGATTCTGCGCCCCGGGGCATTGGTGCGATACCAGCGCTGCTCGGGGTAGCCGCTGAGGGCGTCGCCTATTTCTCCGCCGCTGACGATGCCGTTGACTGCCGGCTCCGGCTGCTGGTCCAGCGCAGGGTCTGCGAGAATACGGCGATACAGTGCTCGCAGCAGCCAGAAGGTTTCTGTGGTGGCGGGATCGGCAGCGACGGGAGCGGCAGTGACGGTAGCGAGCAGGCGGGCGTGCCGGTCTGTCACCAGCAGCCGCTGCCCGCCGTCGGCAAAACGTGCCAGCTGCGCCTCCAGCTCCGCCGGCGGGTAGATAAGCCAGGGTGGCGCGGCCTGGGTCAGGGGACCGGTGTTGCCGGCAGTCCGCCAGCCACGACTGCGATGGTTGGCGACATCAATTGCGTAAAGTCCCAGGCGCCCGCCAGTGAGCGCCAGCGGAAGGGCCAGTTCAATCGCATAGCCCTCGGCAGTATCCTGCCAGTAGCCTCTGATCCGGCTTGCCTCTGCTCCCGGATGGCGTCTGCCGGCGTACTGTGCGACCACACTACCCGGGGCAGGCGTGGCGATCACGTACTCCTGGCGCCGGCCGTCCATCCAGGTTACGAGCACCAGCCGATCACCGTTGGGCTCGGGGCTTAGCCCCGGGTCGTGGTAGGTCACGCTGTCATCCTTGATCTGTAACATCAGGTACAGCATGCCGCGGCGGACGCCCGCGCGGTAACGCAGCGCGGGAACGCGGGTGTCGAGATTCTCGAAGCTGCCCTGGATGGCTTCTGGCCAACCGTCCTCGTAGCCGTCCAGCACCGGCTCCAGCTCCAGCGCTGGCGCATAGATTGATCCGCCTAGGTCATCCGCTGATCGCTGGCGCTCCGGTTGGGGGTAGAGCAACCGCGGCTGATCCGAGAGGCTGGCGGCGATGGCATCGGCGGTGGCGGCGACTGCCCGGCCCTGCCCTTCACGCAGGGCGCCTTCCATCTCACGCAGGAACTGACATCCCGCCCAGGGCAGGGTCAACAACAGCAGGCTGACCAGAATCAGCTGGCGGCGCAGGCTCAACGGTCAGTCCCCGCGCCAGCGATAGCCCATGCCATAGGCGGTTTCGATCGCAGTGAAAGTCGCGTCCAGGGTCTCGAACTTGCGCCGGATCCGTTTGACATGGGAGGTGATGGTGTTGTCGTCCAGGACCACGTTGGCGCTCTCCATCAATTGTTGCCGGTTCTTGACGTGTCCGGGGTGGCGGGCGAGGGTGTGCACCATCCAGAATTCGGTGACCGTCAACGGCACGGGCTCCTCCCGCCAGTGCGCGGTCATCCGCTCGAGGTTCAGCGTCAGTGCACCCTGAGCAATGACGTGCTCGCGCAATTCCGGTTCCCGCAGCGCCCGGACCCGACGAAACAGGGCCACGATGCGTGCGAGCATATGCGCCTGGCTGATATTTTTGGTGAGATAGTCGTCGGCGCCCAGGCGCAGCCCGGAGATAATGTCCAGCTCGCTGTCACGGGCGGTCAGGAAGACGATGGGCAGCTCCGGTGACTGACTGCGCAGCTCGCGGCACAGTTCGAACCCGCCCTCGATATCGTCCCCCAGGCCGACATCGATAATGGCGAGGTCGGGCAACTGGCGCTGGAAGGCGGCACTGGCGCCCTGCCGATCCCGGTGTACGGATACGCGAAATCCCTGACGCTGCAGGGCATCGCGATAGTTCGCTGCCAGCGCAGCTTCGTCCTCGACAATGGCAATGTGGTGGGGCATGCAGGTACCGGAGCCTGGAAAGTCGCCATGGTTCCAGAATCCCGGGTCGCACTCAAGCCGCTGCCACAATTCGCCATGATTGCGCAGGACTAAGCCACAGTTGCGCCACCGGATTGCCCGCTCCTCAGGCTTCAATACTCCCTGAATCAACTGTGGGAGAGTAGCGTGAACACAACTTCATTTAACGTTAAGTCCTTGTCTCACCAGCGCCTGGTGGCGCCGGGCCTGTGGTTCTGCTTCCGGCTTCTGCCGCTGCTGACTTTATGCCTGCTGGGTCTCATCCTGTTGCACGCCAGCGTGGCGCGGGCAGCGGATGATGAACCGGGGGCCGGGAGCTTGTTGCTGCACAGTCCTGGCTCGCCGCCAGTGCCGGCGCTTATGCAGCGCAGCGCGGTGCAGGTGAGTATCTCCGGGATAGTCGCGGTGGTCACTCTCGAACAGCGCTTTCACAACACCAGCGAGCAGTGGGCAGAGGGTGTCTATACCTTTCCCCTGCCGGGGCAGGCGGCGGTGCGGGCACTGGAGATTCGCGTGGGCGAGCGGCGAATTGTCGGCGCAATCCAAGAGCGAAAGGAGGCCGAAGCCGTGTACGCCGCAGCCCGCGACGCGGGTCGCAAGGCCAGCCTGGTATCCCAGCAGCGGCCCAATCTGTTCAGCAACCGCATTGCCAACATTGCTCCTGGCGAGTCGGTAACCGTAAGGCTGGAGTTGGTGCAGCCGGTAACCTATGCCGACGGGGAGTTTGGCCTGCGCCTGCCCATGACCCTGACGCCGCGCTACATCCCGGGCATTACCCTTGCAGGCAGTGCGGAGAGCAATGAATCTCCGCCGATGCCGTACTATCTCGGTCACTATCTCGGTCACTACCTCGCCACGGATCAGGTGCCGGACGCTCCCTTGTTGGCAGTTGCGCAATATCCCCGGGCTGGCTCTGACGCTACGCCGCTGAATCCGGTGACCATTGCCATTGAGCTGGATCCGGGAATGCCTCTGGCGCGCGTGGATACGCCCTACCACGAGATGCGGCTGCGCCGGGACGGCAACCAGTACCAGCTGCAGCTGGCACGGGGCAGCAGTGAAATGGATAGGGATTTTGTCCTCAACTGGGAGCCGGCGACGGGCAGCCTTCCCCAGGCTGCGCTGTTCACGGAACAGGTGGCCGATGAGTACTACGGACTGCTGCTAGTGGTGCCTCCGGCGCTGGTGCAGGGCTGGCATACCCGAGCGCGGGAGCTGGTTTTTGTGGTCGATACCTCCGGTTCCATGGGCGGTGTACCCATTCAGCAGCTGCGCGAGAGCCTGGTGGCGGCGCTCGATGGACTGCGCCCCGGAGACCACTTCAACATCATCGCCTTTGACCACAGCTACCGTACCCTGTTTCCCGATGCCATGCCGGTTGACCGCCGGGCCCTGCAGCAGGCGCGGCGCTTTATCAGTGGACTGCGCGCGGCCGGCGGTACCGAAATGTTGCCACCGCTGCGGCGGGCACTGGTAGCGGCACCCGCCGGCGACAGCGGTGGACGGCTGCGCCAGATCGTGTTCATGACCGATGGCGCGGTGGGCAACGAGCAGGCCATTATCGACACCATCGCCACGGAGCTGGGTGATAGCCGTCTGTTCACTCTGGGTCTGGGTTCTGCGCCCAACAGCTGGTTTCTGCGCAAAGCGGCCCAGCTGGGGCGGGGTCGTCACCTGCACATCGGGGATCAGGCTGAGATCAGTGCCAGTGTCGCGACCTTGCTGGATTACCTGTCCGCGCCGATGTTGACTGACATCAGCGTGGCATGGCCGCAGGCGGTGGCTGATGCCGGGGGGCCGATTCCCGACCTCTACGCCGGTGCCCCGCTGCAACGGCTGGTGCGTTTCAATGTGCCGCCCCAGCCCGGGGTGATCCGGATCTCGGGCCAGCTGGCGGGGAAGCCCTGGGAGCAAACCCTGGCTTTGGAGCCGGCCGTGGACGCCGCGGCCCATGCGCCCGGCGTGGCCAGTTTGTGGGCGCGAGAGCGTATCGAGCAGATCCTGGATCAACGCCATCAGGGCCTGCGCGAGGAGAAGGTGCGCGCCGAGGTGCTGGCCGTAGCGCTGACGCACCGCTTGCTCAGCCCCTATACCAGTTTTGTTGCTGTGGAAAAGGCGCTGTCGCGTCCTCAGGGTGTGCCCCTGAGAACGGTCGCGGTGCCCGGCACCCGGCCACGGGGCCAGAGCCCACAGGCCTTTGCCTACCCGCAAACGGCGACTACCGCCGGCGCCAAATTGTTCCTGGGTTGCCTGTTGCTGTTCATCGCTCTGCTGTTCTGGGTAATGCGCGGTCCGGAGGTGGATCATGTTCCCGGTCGGCAACGCTAGGCGGGCGCAGCGTCTGGCGCTGGCGAGCCTCCTGCTGTTGGCGGGCTGGCAATTGGCGGGTGCGGGCTGGATCAACGGCAAGGCGCTACTGGCCCAGCAGTTGCTCGTCCGGGCCTGGCTGGAGTCCACTGCTACCGGTGAGGCTGAAAAGCCCTGGCCCTGGGCGGACATCTTGCCGGTTGCCCGCTTGCGGGTGCCGGGTCTGCGCATCGAGCAGATTGTGCTGGCGGGTACCAACGGTCAGGCGTTGGCCTTCGGGCCGGGGATGCATGAGGCGTTTACCGGTGACACCGGCAGCTGGACCGTGCTGGCGGGGCATCGCGACACTCACTTTGGTTTTCTCGGGTCGCTTGAACCCGGCATGCTCCTGTCTCTGGAGTTGCTCGATGGTGAATCGCGGGACTACCGGGTGCAGACAATGCGGGTGGTGGACAGTCGTCTTGAAGCGCTGGATCCACCTTCCGTGGATCGGCCGCATTTGCTCCTCGTAACCTGCTATCCCTTTGCCAGCGTCGCGACCAACGGTCCGCTGCGCTATGTGGTCACCGCAAGGGCCGTTCAGGTGCCGAGCAGCATGCCCAGCTTGTCGGCCGACAGTGGCTGACTGAAGTAATATCCCTGGCCAAGAATGTCGCCATGATTGCGAAGAAAGTCTGCCTGGCCGGCGCTTTCTATACCCTTTGCGACCACCTTCAGGCCGAGCGCACGACCCATGGCTATCACGGTATTGACGATGATCGCCCGCTCCTTGTCCTCGGGAATCCGCCGCATGAAAGCCGGATCGATTTTAATCGTGCTCACTGGCAATTTGCGCAGGTAGTCCAGGGCGATAAAGCCAGAACCGAAATCGTCCACCGCAATAGCAACTCCCAGATCGATAATGGCCTGCAGGTGCTCCATCGCGCTGGGGCGGTCGCTCAGCAGGGCCAGCTCTTTGACCTCCACCTGCAGCATGTGCGGTTGCAAGTCGAACTCCGTCAGCGCCTTCGCCAGCTCCTCCGGGAAGTTGCCGCCATTGAGTGAGTGAATGCTCAAATTGATGCTGACCTGACCGGGCGCCAGGCCCTCGTCCAGCCAGTGCCGCATCTGGCCGCAGGCAGCCCGCAGTGACCAGATGTCCAGGCGCCGCGCCAGACCGGCCTGCTCAGCCAGGTAGATGAAGCGCGTGGTGGGGACATTGCCGGAGGCGGCGTTGGTCCAGCGCGCCAGCGCCTCGAAACCGATGGGCTTGCCGCTGACGAAGTCCACTTGTGGATGGTAGACCTGGGTAAGCGAGTCGCTATCGAGTGCCGAGCGCAGCGCCTCCACCATAGCCATGTGTTCCGTGGCGGCCCGGGTCATGTCGGGAGTATAGAAGCGCCAGTCGTTGCGGCCACCCTGCTTGGCCTGGTACATCGCAGTGTCAGCACAGCCGAGTAGCTGGCTGGCCGAATCCGCATCGTCCGGGTAGACGCTGATGCCGATACTGCAGCTGAGCAGAACCTCGGTGTCGAGGATGTCAAACGGGCTGCAGATGCCGTCCATCAGCTTGCGGGCGACCGCTGAAGCGTCGTCCGTGTTATCCAAATCATCGAGCAGTACGACAAATTCATCTCCGCCTACTCGCGCCAGGGTATCGCTGTCGCGGATGGCAATCTGCAGACGCTGCCCTGCCTGCCGTAGCAGCTCATCGCCTGCGGCGTGACCAAGGCTATCGTTGACTTCCTTGAACCGGTCCAGGTCGATGAACATGACTGCAAGGCGCTTGCTATTGCGCTTGGCTGTGCGGATGCTGCGCTCCAGCAGATTGTCCAGCAGGGAGCGGTTGGCGAGGCCAGTTAGCGGATCGTAATGGGCCACCGCCTCAAGCTGCAGGCGGGCGTTGTGGAGTTCGGTGATGTTGCGCACCAGGCAGACAAACTGGTTGTGATCGCGAATCGGAACGATGCGAGCTTCATACCAAAGCATCTGCTGTCTCACCGGCAGCTGATACTCCAGGGTCGCGAGCTCACCAGAGGCTGTCGCCTCCTCCATCGCCGCCATGAACCGGGGGGCGATATCCGCAGGCAATACTTCGTCCAGGCACCGTCCCAGAAAGCGGTCCGGAGGAGCGTACAGGTCATCCGGCTGCCAGCCACGAAAATCCTGGATCACGCCCTCGCGATCCAGCAGCAGGTAAAGATCCGGCATTGCCTCGAACAAAGCTTCAAGGAACTCTGTCTCGTGATACTGCTCGGGTAGCGACTCAGGCGACAATGTGATCACCTCGTGGCCCGGTGGCCGTGCCGCAGACAGCCACTCATGCCAGCGGGTCGAGCTTCTTGACCAGTGCCGCCTCATCCAGGGCGGTATAGTCCTTGCTAATGTGCACGGTGGCCAGCTTGGCAACCTGATCATTCAATTGCTGGTTCAACAGACCGAGGAAGTGCGGCGAAGCGACCAGCATCAGATTGTCGAAGCGGTTCTTGACCCGGCCTGCGTTCAGATGCCGGGCCAACTCAGCGGCAAAGCGCTCGTGCTCATAGTCCTTGGGGTTCGTCGGCTCCATAAAGGCGCCTCGGGCAGTGCCATCCATGCCCTGGGAGGTGGTCTGAAAGTGTCCGGGTCGGTCAGAACTCAGATCTTCATTTTTCTCCCGGCTCTGGGGGTGGGTGAATTCGTCCAGCAGGCTGAGGGTGCGGGGACGCGCCTGGGTGGCAAAGAGGCGTGCGCGGCTGGCATTGGCGACAAGTAGCCAGGTGCTCATAGACTCTCCTTTTTTTGATTGCCCTGGCAGAGCACTATAGCGCACTCTGCCGGCGATCGCTGCCCCTGCACACCTCCCCTGCCGGACGCGGATCGTGTATGTTAGCGCAAAAATATCGGGGATGGCGCCATGGCTCAACCGGAGCCTGCCAGCGCACAGGTACAGTGCCAAAACTGCCGGGCCAACCTGGTTGGGCCCTACTGTCATTTTTGCGGCCAGCCCGCCAAACCCGTAGTCAGGTTCTTTGGAACTCTGGTGGCGGAGTTTCTGCAGGAAACCATCAGCCTGGACTCTCGCGCTACACGGACGCTGGCGGCGTTGCTGGCACGACCGGGGTTTCTCACCAACGCCTACCTGAGTGGGCGGCGCAAGCGCTTCGTCCCGCCGCTGCGCCTCTTTCTGTTCACCAGTCTGGTCTGCATTTTTGCTGTCTGGTTGCTCAACGTCACCAGTGACCGGGAGCTTAGGGTCGGTCCTGAAGGGGTGCTCACGCTGAACGGCGAATTGACGCCGGAGCAGCGCCAGCAGATTCTGAGGCGCATGGCGGGGGAGCGGCTTGAGGAGCTGGACCCGACCCAGCGCGCCGAGGTCGAGGAAAAGCTGGACGTCCTGGAGACTGTGCTGCAGCGTGGCGGGCGGGCAGTTGGCCAAGGCGAGGTTGAGGAGCCTGCGGTCAGCGCTGGCGAAGACGGATTTAGTCTGGAACTGCCATGGCTGTCGGAGGCGAACAACCGCCAACTCCAGGCCAGGCTGCAGAAGAGCCTCGCCAAGATAAATAGTGACCCGGACGATTTCATCAGTGACCTGCTGGAAAACATTCCCCAGACTACTTTTTTATTGGTTCCCCTGTTCGCGCTGCTGATGAAGCTGTCCTATCCCTTTACCGGCCGCTACTACGTAGAGCACCTGATTCACGCATTGCACGGCCACGCCTTCCTGTTCCTCACGGTACTCTTGCGAATCATGCTGGATCAGGGGGGCAGCAGGCTATCTGCCGCGGCGAGTACGCCGTTGCAGTGGCTGGGCACGCTGCTGGGGCTGCTGGAAACCCTGCTGGCGATCTGGGTTCCGGTCTACTTTCTGCTATCACTACGGGCGGTCTATGGGCAATCCTGGCGCCTGACCATAGGGAAGGGCTTGTGGTTGTGGTTCTGCTATTTGCTTCTTTTCCTGATTGCCCTGGTTACTTTGCTGTTAGTCAGTGTGCTTGTCAGTTGAAGCGCGAGTTGTGCTAAACTGCGCAACCCTGAATTTACCGGTTCGGGACAATTACGAACCTCAGCCCCCGATCTCTGATTGCAGCTGACTCACGTGGCCTTTAGTAGGGGCCACCACTGACAAAAGGAAAGCGCATGCCCGCGATTACACTGCCTGACGGCAGCCAGCGTCAATTTGACCAAGCCGTTTCCGTCCAAGAAGTAGCCGCCGCGATCGGCCCCGGCCTTGCCAAGGCTGCCCTGGCTGGTGTGGTCAACGGTCGCGAGGTGGACACATCTCATATCATTGAGCAGGACGCCAGCCTGGCCATCATCACCGAGCGTGACGAGGCCGGCCTGGCAGTTATTCGCCACTCCACCGCCCACCTGCTCGCCATGGCGGTGCAGGAACTGTTTCCCGGCACCCAGGTAACCATTGGCCCGGTGATTGAAGAAGGCTTTTATTACGATTTTGCCAGTGGCCACCACTTCACCCCGGAAGACCTGGAAAAGATCGAGCAGCGCATGCAACAGATCGTCGAGGACGACCTGCCCGTGGAACGCATTGTGATGAGCCGTGAGCGCGCCATCGAGCTATTCCGCAATATGGGCGAGCACTACAAGGTGCAGATTATCCAGAGCCTGCCCGAGGGCGAAGAGCTCTCTCTCTACCAGCAGGGCCCCTGGATGGACCTCTGCCGCGGCCCCCATGTTCCCAACACCGGCAAGCTGAAGGCGTTCAAGCTGACCAAGGTAGCCGGGGCTTACTGGCGCGGTGACTCCAGCAACGAGATGTTGCAGCGCATCTACGGCACTGCCTGGGCCAACAAGAAGCAGCTGCAGGAGTACCTGACCCGCATCGAGGAGGCGGAGAAGCGTGACCACCGTCGGATCGGCAAGAAGCTGGGGCTGTTTCACACCCAGGAAGAGGCGCCGGGCATGGTGTTCTGGCATCCGGACGGGTGGACCCTGTACCAGGTCATCGAGCAGTACATGCGCCAGGCCCAGCGCGCTCAGGGCTACCAGGAAATCCGCACGCCCCAGCTGGTGGATATGTCTCTCTGGGAGCGCTCCGGTCACGCCGACAAATTCGGCGACGACATGTTCACGCTGCACTCCGAGGAGCGCCAGTTCGCGGTCAAACCCATGAACTGTCCCTGCCACGTGCAGGTGTTCAACCAGGGCCTGAAGTCCTACCGGGACCTGCCGCTGCGCCTGGCGGAGTTCGGCAGCTGCCACCGCAACGAGCCCTCGGGCTCTCTGCACGGGATCATGCGGGTGCGCGGTTTTACCCAGGACGATGCGCACATCTTCTGTACCGAAGACCAGATCCAGCCTGAGGTCGCCCGCTTTATCGATTTTCTCCACGCGGTCTATGCGGACTTCGGCTTTAGCGAGGTGATTTACCGCCTGTCGACCCGCCCGCCCAAGCGCGTGGGTTCCGACAGCGACTGGGATCGGGCCGAAAAGGCGCTGGGGGATGCACTCGATGCCCACGGTCTGCCCTGGCAGGAGCTGCCGGGAGAGGGTGCGTTCTATGGCCCCAAGATCGAGTTCTCCCTGAAGGACTGTATCGGCCGGGTCTGGCAATTGGGCACGATCCAGGTGGATTTCTCCATGCCAGGGCGCCTCGGCGCGCAGTATGTTGCGGAAGACGGCTCGCGCCAGGTGCCGGTCATGCTGCACCGGGCGATCCTCGGCTCCTTCGAGCGTTTCATCGGAATCCTGATCGAACACTATGAGGGCGTGTTCCCAACATGGCTGGCCCCAAACCAGGCGGTTGTGTTGAATATTACCGACAAACAGGCCGATTACGCCCGGGTTGTGGAAGATTCCTTGAAAAACAAAGGCTTTCGGGTCCATTCGGACTTGAGAAATGAGAAAATCGGCTTTAAAATCCGCGAGCACACAATTCAGAAGATTCCCTACCTGTTGGTGGTGGGGGATAAAGAGGTGGAAACACAGACTGTGGCCGTGAGGGCCCGTCGTGGCGAGGACCTGGGTTCACTGAGCCTGGATGCGCTGGCAGCGCTGCTCGCAGACGATGTGGCACGTCGCGGCCGTATTGCATTGGAGAATCAGCATTAAGAAAGATATCGGCAAGGGCGCCTCCAAGAAAGCCCTGATCAATGACCAGATTACGTCAGACCCGGTGCGCCTCATTGGTGCCGATGGTGAACAGGTAGGCATTGTTGCATTGCGAGAGGCACTGGCGGCGGCGGAAGCGGCCACCATGGATCTCGTGCTGATAGCTGATTCAGAGCCCCCGGTCTGCAAGGTCATGGACTACGGGAAGCATGTGTTCGAAGCCAAGAAACAGAAAAATCTGCAGAAGAAAAAGCAGAAGCGTACGCAAGTAAAGGAAATGAAGTTTCGTCCAGGGACGGAGGAAGGGGACTACCAGGTAAAACTACGCAACCTGGTGCGTTTTCTGGAGCAAGGCGATAAGGCCAAGGTCACGCTGCGGTTTCGCGGTCGTGAAATGGCTCACCAGGAAATCGGCATGGAGCTACTCAAGCGGGTAGAAGCTGATCTGGCCGAATTGGGCGCTGTCGAGCAATTTCCAAAGATGGAAGGGAGACAGTTGACCATGGTGATCGCACCCAAGAAGAAGAACTAGGGCCCGTGAATGCCCTCTTTCTTCACTTTTTATTGATGCCAATGCGGAGTATCTGACGATGCCAAAAGCGAAAATTCACAGCGGGGCCTCCAAGCGTTTCAAGAAAACGGCTGGCGGTTACAAGCGCAAGAGCGCTTACAAGAGCCACATCCTGACCAAGATGACCACCAAGCGCAAGCGTCAACTGCGCGGGACCTCCATGGTCCACGCCAGTGACAAAGTGCACGTAGACCGCATGTTGCGGGCCTGCTAACGGTAATCATCGAGAATTAGGAGAAGACTATGCCTCGCGTAAAACGTGGTGTAACGGCTCATCGCCGTCACAAGAAAATCCTGAAACAGGCCAAGGGTTACTACGGTGCCCGCAGCCGTGTGTTTCGTGTTGCCAAGCAGGCTGTTACCAAGGCAGGCCAGTACGCCTACCGCGACCGCCGTCAGCGCAAGCGCCAGTTCCGGGCGCTGTGGATCACGCGTATCAACGCCCAGTCCCGCGCCAACGGCCTCAGCTATAGCCGCCTGATCAATGGCCTTAAGAAAGCCGACATCGGCCTGGATCGTCGCGTCCTTTCGGACCTGGCGGTGCATGACAAGCCGGCTTTTGCAGCGATAGTGGAGCAAGCGAAGGCCGCACTGGCCTAAGCCCACCCTGGCTGCGCTTCGGCGCGGATCGCTGGCTACATTTGCAAGACCACGAAAGGGAAAGGGCAGAGCTCTTTCCCTTTTTTGTTTGGTTTGGTTCGGTGGGGAACCCTCGTCCGGCACATGCTGGCAGGGCCGCGCCGGACACGCCGTGAACCCATCCATGGGGGCTCGGAGGCGACATCCATGTCGCCTACGGTCCGGCGCAGCCCTCCCACCATGCACCGGACTACCTTCGGCGCACGGAACAGGCACCAAACATAAATGTGCTGGGGTGGTGGATCTGGTACGGAGTTAGCGACCAGATTTTGCAAGGCCGACCGAAGTATTGCGGAAACGGATTTGGCACAGAAGTGAGCCTCGAGGGGGCAGGGAGGGGCTTCCGGGACTGTGTGAGACATGGATGTCGAACACAAGCCTACATGGACGTATTCACGGCGTGTCCCGGAACCCCCATCTCGTCACTTCGGGCGTGAACAGAGCGCCAGTCTACAAACCAGTAACGGCAGATAGACATCGGAATCGAACAGATGGAAAACCTGAAACCCCTCGCCGAGGAAGCCAAGGCCGCGATTGCCGCCGCCACCGACAGCGCCGCGCTGGAACAGCTGCGGGTCGACTTCCTGGGCAAGAAAGGCCGCATGACCGAGCTGCTCAAGGGTCTCGGTAAACTGTCGGCTGAGGAGCGCCCCGCGGCGGGTGCGCTCATCAACGTGGCCAAGCAGGAGCTGCAGGAGCTGATTGCGGAGCGCAAGGCCGTGCTGGAAGCATCGGCGGTGGCCGAGAAGCTGGCGCGGGAGACGCTCGACGTCACCCTGCCGGGTCGCGGCCAGAGCATCGGCGGCATCCACCCGGTTACCCGGACCATTGAGCGCATGGAGGACTTCTTCGGCGCGGTGGGCTTTGAGGTGGTGGAGGGTCCGGAGATCGAGGACGACTACCACAATTTCGAGGCCCTTAATATTCCCGCCCACCACCCGGCGCGGGCGATGCACGACACTTTCTATGTCGACCCCACCACGGTGCTGCGCACCCACACCTCGCCGGTGCAGGTGCGGGTGATGGAGAACAACCAGCCACCGCTGCGGGTGATCTGCCCGGGGCGGGTATATCGCTGCGATTCGGACCTGACCCACACGCCGATGTTCCATCAGGTGGAGGGCTTGCTGGTGGACGAGCGTTCCAGCTTTGCAGATCTGAAGGGCCTGATCGAGGATTTCCTGCGGGTGTTCTTCGAGAAGGATCTGGAAGTGAGATTCCGGCCTTCCTATTTTCCGTTTACCGAGCCCTCCGCGGAAGTGGACATCCAGTGCGTGAACTGCGGTGGCGCTGGCTGCCGGGTGTGCAGCCAGACCGGCTGGCTGGAAGTCATGGGCTGCGGCATGGTGCACCCGCGGGTGCTGGAGACCTCCGGCATCGACGCCGAGCGCTACACCGGTTTTGCCTTCGGCATGGGGGTGGAGCGGCTGGCGATGCTGCGCTACGGCGTCAACGACCTGCGCCTGTTTTTTGAAAACGACCTGCGCTTCCTCGAGCAGTTCTAGCAGACCACGGAGACAGATCAGTGAAAATCAGCGAACAATGGCTGCGCGAGTGGGTTAATCCGCCGCTGTCCAGCGATGAACTTGCCCACCAGATCACCATGGCCGGCCTCGAAGTGGATGCCCTGGAGCCGGTGGCTGGCACCTTTAGCGGTGTCGTGGTGGCGGAAATCACCCATACCGAGCAGCACCCGGATGCGGACAAACTGCGCGTCTGCACGGTCAACACAGGTGCGGAGACAGTGCAGATCGTCTGCGGCGCGCCCAATGCCCGAGTGGGATTGAAGGCACCCTTGGCCCGAATCGGCGCGGTGCTGCCGGGCGATTTCAAGATCAAGAAAGCCAAGCTGCGCGGCGTCGAGTCGCAGGGCATGCTTTGCGCGGAGGCCGAACTGGGCCTGTCCGATGAGAGTGCTGGCCTGATGGAACTGCCAGCGGATGCCCCGGTGGGAACCGATCTGCGCGACTACCTGCAGTTGGATGACCACCTGATTGAAATCGGCCTGACCCCGAACCGGGCAGACTGCCTGGGTATCGCCGGGATCGCCCGCGAAGTCGGTTTGCTCAACAGCATGCCAGTGTGCGAAGTCAGCTGCGAGCCGGTAGCGGCTGCGGTTGAAGATACCTTGCCGGTCGAACTGGAAGCGCCGGAGCGCTGTCCGCGCTATGTAGGTCGCATCATCCGTAACATCGATATCTCGCGTCCTTCACCCCTGTGGCTACAGGAAAAGCTGCGCCGCTGTGGACTGCGCAGCATCGACGCGGTGGTGGACGTCACCAACTACATCCTGCTCGAGCTGGGGCAGCCCATGCATGCCTTCGATCTGGACCGCTTGCAGGGAGGCATCGTGGTGCGCACGGCGAAAGCCGGCGAGCGCCTGGCGCTGCTGGATGGCCAGACTGCCGAACTGCGTGATGACACTCTGGTGATTGCCGACCACAGCGGCCCGGTAGCGATGGCCGGTATTATGGGTGGCGAACCGACCGCGGTGGGCGAGGGTACTCGCCACCTGTTCCTGGAATCTGCGTTCTTTGCCCCGGGCCCGCTGGCGGGGCAGGCCCGCAGCTACGGGCTGCATACGGATTCCTCCCACCGCTTCGAGCGTGGCGTGGATTTCCAGCTGCAGAGCAGGGCCATCGAGCGTGCCACCCGCCTGCTGTTGGATATCGTCGGCGGCGAGCCCGGCCCGGTGATCGAGGCCGTAGCCGAGGCAGATTTGCCCCTGCGTCACGATGTGGCGCTGCGCCGCGCCCGAATTCCCCGCCTTCTGGGCTTTGAGCTGGCGGATGCCGATGTCGAGCGGATTCTTTCCGGGTTGGGCCTCGGCGTGGCTGCTACCGACGATGGCTGGCTGTGTACTGTTCCCAGCTGGCGTTTCGACATCAGTATAGAGGCCGACCTGCTGGAAGAGCTGGCGCGGGTATATGGCTACAATCGCCTGCCGGTTAGCCATATCCAGGCGGACCTTGTCATTCCGCCGAAACCCGAATCGCGCCTGTCCCTGCGCAGCCTGCGTCGCCACCTCTGTGCCCGAGGGTACCGGGAAGCGATTACCTACAGTTTTGTTGATCCCAAACTGCAGCAGCTATTCGATCCCGCGGTGGCGCCGGTCGCGCTGGAAAACCCGATCTCCGCGGAGATGGCGGTGATGCGCAGCAGCTTGCTGCCCGGTCTGGCCAGTGCGGTACAGCGCAGTGCGCACCGCCAGCAGAACCGCGTCCGCCTCTTCGAGACTGGTCTGCGCTTCATTCCCGGGGACCCTGGAACTGGCCTGACGGAGCTCCGGCAAGTGCCCACCCTGGCCATGATCATCAGCGGCCAGCGCTTTGCGGAATCTTGGTCAGTCGCGTCTGTGGGAGCTGATTTCTACGACCTCAAGGGAGACCTGGAAAGTCTGCTGGCGCTGGGCCGCTGTCAAAGTGAGTTCGCTTTTCGCGCGGCTGAACATCCCGCTCTGCACCCTGGCCAGACGGCGGAGATAACCCGAACGGGGCAGGTGGTGGGGCGAATTGGCGCCGTGCACCCGGCTGTACTTACGGCGCTGGACATCAATGGCCCGGTCCTGGCCTGCGAAATGGACCTCGATGCACTGCTGGAAGGAAAGCTGCCTGTGTTCAGCGAATTGTCCCGCTTTCCCGAGGTTCGCCGGGATTTGGCGGTATTGGTCGACAAAACCGTACCTGCAGCCACCCTCATGGAGAATGTCACAGCAGTGGCGGGGGCTTACCTGCGTGAGTTAAGGTTGTTTGATGTCTATGAGGGGAAAGGTATTGATCCTAAAAGAAAAAGCGTAGCATTTGGTTTGACTTTCCGGGATCAATCGCGCACTCTAAGCGATGATGTGGTGAACAAGGCCATGGATCAAGTGATTGATTCCTTGGAAAAAAACTATAACGCTGAACTCAGGAACCAGGCACTGTAGATACGATGGCAGCTCTCACAAAATCTGAAATGGCCGAGCGCCTGTTTGAAGAGCTTGGGCTCAACAAGCGGGAAGCCAAGGAGATTGTTGAGCTGTTTTTCGAGGAAATCCGCGCCAGCCTTGAGGGGAACGAGCAGGTGAAGCTGTCCGGTTTCGGCAACTTCGATCTGCGTGACAAAAGCCAGCGCCCCGGTCGCAATCCCAAGACCGGGGAGGAAATTCCAATTTCTGCACGTCGGGTGGTCACCTTCCGCCCGGGGCAAAAGCTGAAAGCACGGGTAGAAGAATATGTTGGAACCGAGTCACAATAACGAGTTGCCTGCGATCCCCGGCAAGCGCTATTTCACCATCGGCGAAGTCAGCGAACTGTGTGCGGTGAAGCCACACGTGTTACGTTACTGGGAGCAGGAGTTTCCCCAGCTGAAGCCGGTCAAGCGGCGCGGCAATCGCCGCTACTATCAGCGCGAAGACGTCCTCACCATCCGCCAGATCCGTACCCTGCTGTATGACCAGGGCTATACCATCGGCGGCGCCCGCCAGCGTATGACGACGGAGGAACCTGATCCCCTGCAGCTGGATATGCAGGCCGTGATCAAGGAGACCATCGAAGAGCTGGAGGATGTGCTGAAGGTGCTGGCCCCCGGCAAATAGGGTTTGTCTTCAGGGCACCGTTCAGTATAATGCCGGCCTCGCGTCAAGCGAGATTTCGGGGCGTAGCGCAGCCTGGTAGCGCACCACACTGGGGGTGTGGTGGTCGCAGGTTCAAATCCTGCCGTCCCGACCATTTTTCTTATATTAATCAGTAGGTTACGATAGCCAATGTATTTTGTGGCTCTACCCAGTTAACGGGGGCAGGGCCGCGGCGCTACCCCATTAACGGAGGCTAGCCGGTGGCTCTACGGCTCCCCATTATGCATTCCGTGCGGGCTCAATAGACAGTTTCAACCCCAGCGCATGACATACCCTATTAATCGTATCGAAACGCGGCTGAGCACCCGGACGCAGTGCCTTGTACAAGGATTCACGGCTGAGTCCGCTGCTTTGTGCAATATCGGTCATACCTTTGGCTTTGGCTATTGAACCCAATGCTGCGGCCAGCAATCCAGGATCGTCCTCTTCCAGAACAGTAATCAGATACGCGGCAATTGTCTCTTCATTGGCCAGGTATTCCGAAACGTCAAACTCCGGCAAATCTGTAATCTTGATTGTCTCGCTCATTCCGACCTCCTAATCTACCAGTGTCGCGGCCAGTGCTTTGGCGGCTTCAATATCACTAACTTGGGAGGATTTATCGCCACCTCCCAACATAACCACGATTGTTTCACCCCGGCGTACAAAGTACATGCGCCAGCCGGGGCCGAAGAATTCACGCATCTCCATAACCCCTTCTCCCACCGGCTTTACGTCACCAAGGTTACCCAGCTGAGCCTTGGCCAGTCTTTTGATAAGCCGCATTTTGGTCATCTGGTCACGAATATCAGTTAGCCACGAATCGAATTGTGGTGTGCGCTTTACCGTGTACATGCCCGGTAGTGTAATCGTTCGGATACGCATGAGCAAATGCATATTCCGCCCATTTCTGCCGCGCGCCCCGCACTCCCGGGGCTTATTTTGAGCCCGGCCAATCTAGGGTGCCAACAGGTGGCCAAACAATGGCGTCATGAGCAGGTCGGCCTTCTTGAACCCGCTGTCTAAGACGGAGAGGGTGGCGGTTGCCGGGATGTCGCCACGATGGGACCAATCCTGGCGACTGAGCGACAACCCGATGGATTGCATAGCGTGTAAGCTATTGATTTAATCGGCCTATTTATTGTGGCTAAAGATTCAAATCCTGCCGTCCAACCATTTTCCCTCCAACACTATCTTAGAACGCCCCGGCAGCTCCAGCTATGGCTGCTGCACTTCCTTAATATTCACCTTGATGAGCTGGTACTCAGTGTCGTCCTCCGGGAAGGCCAGGTAGCGGGCGTTGTTCACGTACAGGGAACCGCCAAACATCGCGCCGCTCGCGACGCCGTCCATGTCCGGATCTGTGATGACGCCGACCCTTTTGCCGGTGAGCATCTCCTTGTCCAGCTCCACCACCTGGATCCAGTCCGGCCCGGAGCCATCGCCGAATGGCGTCAGGATGTACAGCGTGCGCTTGTGCAGCACGATGCCGTCGATAAAGCCCACCAGCGGCGGATCCACGATGATCCTGTCCGAGTACCCCGTGGCCGGGTCCACCCGGTAGATCTGGGCGTTGTTCGAGTTACCCACTATCAGGGTTTTGCCGTTCGGCGTGGCAACGATGCCGTTAGCCTTGTAGCCCGGATCCACCTCCGGGTCATCACCAAGCTGATCATCGGCGGCAAAGTCGCCGGTGAGCGCGATCGGCAAGATGCCATCACTCTTGGGAAGGCGACCATTCCTTGACAGCGGCAGCCGGTAGAGGAACGGTCCGGCCAATCCGCTGAAATCGGTGAAGTAGACGGCGTCCTGGGTGATCGCGAGGTCATTGATGACGGTCCCGAAGGGCGCCAGCGTGTAGTTTCCGAGCTCTTCGCCAGTTTCGGCATCATAAACCAGGGCATTACCGATCTGGCACCCCGCCACGAACAGGGAATTACTGCGCGGATCGACGCGCATCCCTAGCTTGTAGCAGTCGCCCGCAAAGAGGCTGAATGGCAGTTCGAAGGTCGGTTCGGCCGGGACCAGGACTTCGCCCTTCCCACTGCGCAGATCGACCTTGTAGATCGACCCATCGATAGAGCTGTTGTAGGCGGTCGCGCCCTTGCCAATGGCAAAGCCTTCCGGCGGTGCGCCCGTGAGCGCGGGAACGATCTTCGGAAAGGCTTTCTCCCCAGCCGGGGCGGCTTGGGCGGTGGAAAGCGCCCAAACAGTGAGCGCAATCGTTGCAAATGTGAGTTTTCCGTTCATCTAATGCTTCCTTGGGATCCTCGGATCTCAGTAGTGTGAGGGGCCCCCAGCCCGCAAGCGGCGGCTGCACCGCGGCCGGACCTTCGGGGGGGTTGATATCTGGCCCGCGCGTCGACATCAAGTTAAAGTGTGGGTAATGGCGCAGACGGCTGCCTGAGGAAACGCTGATGTCTTGCCGATGCAACGCTGATATTTTTTAAGGGACTGAATTTCCTATGAATATTCATTCCCCTTATCTGTGCTGGAGCCCGCCTCTTGCAGCCTGCCCAGCGTCGGATAGGGGCGCAGCATGAACGCAGCCGAGGTTCCGGGCTCCGCGTTAAACGCATTCGACCGTTGGCGATTTGACGCCAGCACGGGCGATCTTACTGATGGAACAACTACCCAGCGACTTGAGCCGCAGGTGGCCAAACTATTGGCTTACTTCCTGGCTCATCAGGAAAAGCTGATTACCCGGGATGATCTGTTGGGCGCGGTGTGGGGCGAACGGATTGTCTCCGACGACGCCATCAACCGCTGTATTTCAATCCTGCGCCAAAAGCTGACACCGGACGACAGGAACGCTTATATCGAGACCGTCGTGCGGCGGGGATTTATCAGCCACTTCCCGCCGCCTCTGGAGGATCCTCCGGTAGCTGGTCACCCGCCACCCCTGGAGGACGAGGCTCCAGCCCGGCAGCCGCAACGCCGCGAGAGAATCTGGATGCGCGTTGGGCTCTTCGCCTGCCTGGTGGCGCTGGTTCTCTTCGGTGCACTCAGGCTGCTCGACGATTCTTCCCCGGCGGCGCGCAGCGTGCCTGCCTCCTCCACCCCCGTGGTTGCAGTGCTGCCATTCAGTTCCGCCGGACTGAAGGACGATGGCGAATTCTTCGCCAATGGGGTGCACGATGACCTGCTTACCCAGCTGGCGCAACTTGAGTCAATCCGGGTCATCTCACGCACCTCGGTATCCGAGTACCGCAACAGCGAACGCAACATCCGGGAAATCGGCCGTGAACTGGGGGCGCAGGCAATCCTGGAGGGAAACGTGCAGCGCTTTGGCGACCAGATTCGCATCAATGTGCAGCTGATCGATGCGGTTTCCGATGGTCACCTCTGGGCCCAGCAGTTTGACCGGGAACTGACCCCGACAAACATCTTCGCCATTCAGGCGGAAATTGCCCGCTCGGTCGCAGCGGCCCTGAACTCCACCCTGACCGGGCAGGACATGGCGAGGTTGAATGTGCTCCCAACCGAGAACATGGCGGCCTATCGCGCCTACCATGAGGCGGTCGAGCTCAGGGAGATCCAGGTGATCAGCACGCCCGCGTATATCGCCGCCATGGAAAGGGCCGTTGCACTGGACCCGGGTTTCGTGCGGGCGTGGGCTGAGCTGGCTGGCTCCCTAAGCTTTCTGAACTTCCGTCGACCAGATCCCGATTCGATCCTGCGTCTGGAGCAAATACTGGAGCGAATACGCGCGCTGGCGCCCCAATCCTCCGAATACCTGATCGCACAGGCCTATTACACATACTACATTGTGGAGGACGACGACCGCGCCTACGAACTGATCAGCCGGGCCCGCGCGTTGCGACCGAGCGATGTCCAGGTACTGGACCTGCAGTCCTGGATACAGCGCCGCCAAGGTGACTACGACGGCATGCTCGAGTCGATCCGGCAAGCGCAGAGCCTGGACCCGAGAAGCTATTTTTGGGCGCTCCGGCTGCCGAGCAATCTAGTATACCTTCACCGCTATGACGAGGCCATTGAGGTGCTCGAGAATACCAGCCTCGAAAGCTTGGGGTTGGCGGCTTTGCGGAGCACGATGCGGGTGCGGGAGCACCGCGAACCGGCCCGTATGCTGGAGGAGCTGAAAGCGCTGGAGCAGGAATTCGGCGAGACGGTCGTTTCGCTGCGGATGTGGGAGGCGCATATCGCCGCCAGGGATTACGAGGGGGCGCTCGCGCTCATAGACGGCTTTAAAGAGGCCGGACGAGCCAACGGGGCCTGGACCTTTATCGGCCTCCCCGATGTCCATCTGGCCGAAATCATCACCCGTAGGCTGCAGGGCGGCGGCAATTCCATGGATTCCTTCCTGGCGGCGGGGGCGCGCGTGGAAGCAGAACGGGATGCCGGCAAACTCAGCTTTACCCCCAACTACAATCTGGCCATGGCCATGATTGCGGCGGCCGAAGGAAACACCGAGGAAACCGAACACCGGGTGCGAACGTGGCTGCGCGAAGCCTCTCAGGACCTGGCAGAACTGGCCAGCCAGCGCCATTACGCATGCCGGACGCTGGCCATGGCCGAGGCCGCCGTCACCGCCACACTTGAATGCCTGCGCTTGGCGCTTGGAGAACCGAGCCGGATTATGCCGTTTATCGAGCCATTCCTGCCCTACTATGATTCCATACGCGAGCATCCCCGGTTCGTCGAGTTTGTTGCAGAATTCAACAGCGCGTGAGCGTCGCTCCGCTGACAGTCCTGCGGGTGCAGCCCCGATGAACCGAATAACCCTCGAACGCCGCCAGGTCTGGATTTACCTTGCCGTCATCATCGGCGGCCTTTTGCTGGGTACGCTTGCACCGGGGCTTGGGCCAGGCTTCGAGGTATTGCTGTGGCCGGTACTGGCAATGCTGCTCTATGCCACCTTCGTCCAGGTGCCGCTGCTACACGTGCATGATGCGTTCCGGGATCGGCGTTTCGTGCTCGCAGTCCTGTTGGGAAACTTTCTGCTGGTGCCACTGGCAGTGTGGCTAATGTTGCAATGGCTGCCCGCCGACCCGGCCCTGCGGCTCGGGGTACTGTTGGTCTTGCTGGTGCCATGCACAGACTGGTTTGTCACTTTCAGCCAGCTCGGACGGGGCGACGCCGCCCGGGCGATCGCGGTTACCCCGCTCAACCTGCTGTTACAGCTGCTGTTATTGCCGGTCTACCTGTGGCTGATGCTGCCGAGCGCAGATTTCAGCGCTGCACTGCGGACGGAGGATATGCTGCCTGCAGCCCTGGGGCTGATCGGCTTGCCCTTGCTGGCCGCCGCGCTGACCGAACGTTGGGTCGAGGCGCGGCCAGAACGGATTGTCTGGCGGGACAGACTCGGCTGGTGTCCGGTGCCATTGCTGGCTCTGGTGGTCTTCCTGACTGCCGGGGCGCAGGTTGGTACCGTGCTCAATGCTGAGGCAACGTTGCTGCAGGTGCTGCCAGTGTTTGTCGGCTTCCTTCTTCTGGCGGCGCTGCTGGCGCGGGGACTCACCCACTGGCTCCGGTTACCGATGGATGTTGGTCGTACGCTGGCATACAGCCTGGGCACCCGCAATTCTTTCGTCGTTCTGCCCTTCGCGCTGGCCTTGCCCGCCGGCTGGGAAACCACCGTGGTGGTGATTGTGTTCCAGTCGTTGGTAGAGCTGTTCGGAATGACGTTCTATATCTGGTGGCTGCCTCGACGCCTGTTCAGTTAGCCACTGGGCCTACTTCCTGCAAGGCAGTCACATGTCTCGGCGCGGAAAATTATACTTGGTTATTGACCTATATATGGACTATATTCAGACCTAGCCCGGAGGGGATTATGAAACTATCAAATCAAATCAAGCCTATCAGCTACCTGAAGGCCCATGCTGCAGAAATCGTGCGTAATCTCTCAGGCCAAGCTGAACCCCTTGTTATCACCCAAAATGGCGAAGCCAAGGTGGTTATTCAGGACATCAGGAGCTATGAGCAGACCCAAGAGACCATGGCTCTTTTGAAGATTCTTGCTCTGGGCACCCGTCAGATTGAGGAGGGCAAGGTTAGCCCGGTGGGTGATGTCATTCAGCGGCTTCGGGACGGTAAAAAGAGCAGTCAATGAGCTTTCGGGTATTCCTGACCGAGGATGCGTCCCGGGACCTGGAGGAGTTGTATCACTATATAGACCCGAGCGACGCGCCAGGAAAGGCAGACTACGTGCTCGATCAGCTAGAGAACGCTTTCTCGACGCTAAGTGAAAACCCGGACCGAGGAGCCTATCCAAAGGAACTGCTGGCGGTCGGGCTTCGTGAGTATCGCGAGATATTTTTCAAACCCTACCGCATCATTTACCGGGTCATGGGCGAGAAGGCCTACGTCATGGTGATCGCCGACGGGCGTCGGGACATGCAGTCCTTGCTGCAAAGGCGGTTGTTGCAGGCCTGAATCGATGTGAACCACTCCATAAAGTTTCCGTCCTCAAGAGTCCACTATATCGAGCGGCACAAATATAGCTCATAGGTTCGGCACCGCACAGACCGGGGCTGTCCCGGCCAAAATACTTCTAGCTTTCGCCCAAGCTTCAGTACTCTGGATAAGGGCGACCCGGGGTAGCGCTGGACAACACGTGCAGCGCTTATAAGTAGGAGCGCGGCACAGTGACTGCCAAATCCGAACCAACGCAGAATCATCTTCTGGCAGCGCTGTCGCCTGAGGTCCAGGGCCGCCTGTTTCCGCACCTGGAACTGGTGCCATTGCCATTGCGCGCGGTCGTGCTGGAATCTGGAGTCCCCATACCTGACATTTACTTCCCCACCGACTCCATAGTCTCGCTGCACTATTTTCTGCAAGACGGCGCATCAACGGCAGTCTCAATTGCAGGCAATGAGGGCTTGGTCGGGGTCGCTTTATTTCTAGACGACGGGTGCTCGCTTTGCGAATCGGTGGTGCAGAGCGCCGGCTTCGCATATCGAATCCCCGGGGGTCTGGCTAGAGATGAGTTCAATCTCCACGGGGAGCTGTGTACGCTGATCCTGCGCTACGGGCAGGCCCTGATCACGCAAGTCTCGCAGACTGTAGCTTGCAACCGGCACCATATGATCTTCCAGCGACTCTGCCGTTGGCTCCTGCTTTTCATGGACCGCGTGGAAGATGACCAGCTGACGATGACACATGAATGCATCAGCAACATGCTTGGCGTTCGCCGCGAAGGCGTCACTGAAGCGGCACTGGAGTTACAGCGGCTGGCTGTGATTACTTATTCCCGAGGGATAATCCGGGTGCTTGACCGGCCGAAACTTGAAACGCTGTGCTGCGAGTGGGGTTCTACCCCGCTTTTACGGACACTTCAAAGAAGCCCATAATGGGCAAAAGGAGTGTTTATGTCCAAGCGAAGAAAGTACAGCCCAGAGTTCAAGCGCGGTGCCGTTGAACAGACTCGCCAACCGGGCGTCAGCTGCG
>JBGTGB010000346.1:0-8053 GCA_041746975.1 Haliea sp.
AGCAGCACTTCGGCAAGATTTGCCTGGATATCAGCGGCTGATATACTCCCGCGCGCAAAGCCCCCGTAGCTCAGTTGAATAGAGCGACCCCCTCCTAAGGGGTAGGCCGCAGGTTTGAGTCCTGCCGGGGGCACCAAATAGGCAGATAAATCAACAACCTAAAACTATTTATTATTTATACCTAGATTTATACCTACATAAGTTTTGCCTTTCTGGACTCCGCACCAGTCGATAACTGCTTCCCAGGGCGCCTTGATCCAGCAGCCCCTGGGTTGACTCCATGTCGCTAAATCCCTCTCGAATCGCGATAACTTAACCGCAGTAGACTATTAAAGTGTAACCACAAACCCCGACCGGCTGTGACGGGGTTTCCCGTTGCATCAGCTGCAACCCTGTGCCTTATTGGCCCAGGGCTCACCCGAGTGCCAGGCCTGTCATCGTCACTAGTGAGCGCAGCGGGGTAGTGACGATGGCTCCGAGCCCAGAAAGTACGCAGTCTGGAGGCCGATTTTCGGCAGGACAAGCGCGTGACGGGTTCGTAGACTGCCTACCGTGGACCGAATTACCCGTGGCCACTGCGGATCAGTGGCAAAGAGGGGGCCCGCCCTCGACCATCCGGTCACAACGGGCCCGTGCGCCCAGGACTGCTTACGGCGTACCGACCTCAGGGTCGGCAGTCCATTCTTTACATCGCGACCGTCATCGCTCAACTCAAAGGAGGTGCTTATACCACTACCATTATCACTCGGCCCCTCGGGGTCACGTGTGTATACACAACAGGGATCTCCCCCAGGAGATTGGTTGTGTAGCCTGTTTACAGGCGCTTTCAGGTTGTAAGGGAGTGGTGTCCCATGATCCTTGCCGGTATCCGGATGCGGTGGGTTAGCGCCTCCGCTTGATCAGAAACACTAACCGAGACAGGAAACACCGTGAACAATCTGAACTAACAGTTCAAACAACGCCGAGTTGACACGCGTCACGTGACACAGTAACGTTTGCTGCATGATCAAGTCCTTTGCTGACAAACGAACGCAAGAGCTCTACTCACAGGGCAAGACCAGGAAGTTTCCCGCGGATGTTGCTCCGCGAGCGGCCAGAAAACTTGAATACGTGCATCTGGCGGAACAGCTGGACGACTTGAGAGTGCCGCCCGGTAATCGCCTGCACCCACTCTCCGGAAACAGGCAAGGGCAGCACGCGATTTCCATAAATGATCAGTGGCGGATCTGCTTTCGATTTGAAGATGGCGACGCCTACGAGGTCGAAGTGTGCGACTACCATTGAAAGGAGCAATGATAATGGCTATTCCCAACACTGGCGGCATGCAACGCAAGCCGACCCATCCAGGTGAAATGCTCAGGGAGGATTTCCTGCCGGACTATGGCCTGACAGTTGCCAGGCTGGCCGAGTCTTTGGGTGTCTCCCGGCAGTCAGTGAATGAACTCCTGCGCGAACGCCGTGCTGTCAGCCCTGAAATGGCACTTCGGCTTGCCCGCTTGTTTGGTAACTCGCCGGAGTTCTGGCTGAATGCACAGCGCGCAATTGATCTGTGGGCGGCCATGCAATCGGTCAAGGAAGAAGTTGATCGGATCAAACCACTACACGCTGCTTAGCCAGGGCTACGCACCAAATGCCACAGAACACAGGAGGCACCGCGTACTGGTGACACCGTCGGCACCAGCCACTTCCTACAACCTGGCCCAATTGTATCCGTTGTCCGACGTCCTAGGCGGTGGCAGCCAGGTTCGATCACCAGCCAGGAGACACGCGGCTATACCGGTCCCGAACATAGCGATAGTCTCGGATGGTTTGAGCGGACGTGGGGTCGGCGCTTTTGACGGAGCAGGATCTGCCATGGTCGAAAACGGGCTTAATCTTGCTATGTCCATGCATCCATTATTTAGACGGTTGCCCAATGAAATTTGACAAAAGATGTCCGCCACTTTGGGGCTCATCATCGGTGGCGTGGACATGTTGGAGAGCGAGGTATATGACTAAGCAGGCGCACTCTTGTGATAGAAAAATCAGTACGTACTGCATCGGCGGCGGCATTTTCTACACCGTTATTGTACTGGCAATCTCGCTGCTGAGTCGGCCAAGCATAGGTACGGTATTACTGGCTGTTCTGGGCGGGTGGGGCGCTTGGGTTATTTGCTACCTTTACTTCACTAAACGGGATATACACTATGCAAGCTGGGCAGCGAAGCATGGTGAATCGCCTAAAGCACGCCTGTTACTGCTGATGTTCGCAATCGCGTGGATATTGTTGTACCCAGTGTCTCTGATCCGTTAGCGGGACGAAACACTTTGGTACAACTATCGCGCCCAGCTTAAAAATATGGCTCTTCAGGAAAATTTTTGGGTAAAACACAGCCCGATGCGGGCTGAGATTGTGCTAAAAGCGGGTTAACAGAAAAGGTGCATGCTGCCCGCCAACTCTGTAATGATGTAAGTGCGGCCAAATAATTTGGAGGTAGGGGAAGGGGGCAAGGGAGCGGGATCATATCTGAGGAAACAGTTAAGTGGGGTGTATATGATTGCGAATGCAGTGCTGATCGTAGGAGGTACAGATTTGTTGATCCTGGGCGCAACTACAATGACCTCAGAGGAGTTCAAACGACGCTCTATCCTCCCAGGCAAACATCGGCCCCGTAGCGCCCGCTGGAAACCTCATTCCTTATGAATGCCTCCCAGTGTTCTCCCAAACTAAGGCTTGTTGTCGCCATGCTCCATCTCGGATATTCAAATCTAACAAATATGAATATAGATTAGCTAGGCCAACGGGGCAATAGGCGGTCTGTATCCAGATGTTGGCTGTATTGTAATAAGCCCCTATCGTTGCTCTGCATTGAGCGTGGGATTGGAGAGGTCGGTGGTGGTTCATGTGCAGCAGGTTGGACGAATTTGATGTACCACTTCGCTCGTGATTTTGCCATGCTGGGGTTTCTGGAGGGCGGCAGACCCTTGCTAGCGGCTGGAGGGGAGCTATCATGATCACATGGGTGGGTTCAGATGTGGCTGGTGTGATCTGGCGTCTTATGCCCAGGCGTTTTGGCCGCGCCCGCCGGTTATAACCGAAAAGCGTTTCCGCGGAGATTTTTTCGAAAACGCATGGATTTTTGCCTGGTACGCGTTACCCACCTGGCCCACGCTGCAGGCAGGCATCGAGCTGGTTGGGATTTGTCTCCAGGGTGTTTTGCAGGTCCTTGAACGCGGAGCGCAGCTTTCGGCTGCTGGCCGCACTGTAAATTGCTGCGGATGGGAGGGTTAGACCGTATGGACCGAGCTCCCACCATTCACAGTATTTTGGTCGGTTTCCTGGCCACTTTCCTATCGGCCTCCGCGGTTCTGGCTGAGCGCACCAGTACAGCAGACCACCGCGCTTTCGCTGGTCGGGTTGAGGCGTTTGTTGAACCTCTGGTTGCTGCGAATGAATTCAGCGGCGCGATCGTCATGATGCGCGGCGATCAGGCTGTCTATGCGCGCGGCTTCGGCATGGCAAATCACGCCGCCGGGCTTGCTTTCACACCGGATACGCCGGTCGACGGTGGATCGTTGGCCAAGACATTCACTGCCGCAGGTATCTGGTGGCTCGCACACGAGGGCACGATCGAACTCGATGCAGCGGTGCAGCGGTATGTCCCCGAGTACCCGCATGCACAGACTACGGTGAGGCAGCTCCTGTCGCATAGTAATGGACTGCCGCCGACCTACGAGTTCTTCGATGCCTTTCTCGGGGTGGAAGCAGTGAAGACTACTGCAGAGATGCTGCGGGTCGTCGCCACGCAGGCCCCGCAGCCGTCATTCGTACCAGGCACGCAGTACGAATACTCAAACCTGGGCTTCGACGCAGCCGCCCTGGTGATCGAGCGTGTAACCGGTCAATCCTATGAAGCCTTCGTGACCGAGCGCTTTTTCTCCCGCCTGGGCCTGCGATCAAGCTTTGCGCGACCGGCGCGCTTCGCGGATTGGGAAGGCGTGCGCACCCCAGGGTACCTCTGGCGCGACGGTGCCTGGCAACTCCACGACGCGCTTGACGGGGAGGGGTTCCTCGGCGCATCGAACCTGTATTTCTCGGCCGCAGACCTGGCGCGCTGGGGCAGCGTCAATGCGAGTGGTGTGGCGCTGCCGAACTCGGTGTTCGAGGCCGGCCAACATCAGCTAAGCGTAGGCGGCCATAGCCTGCAGATCACCGGCTTGAGCTGGTACTGCGATCGCCGCAAGGTCCGGTGCAACTACAGCGGACACCATGCGGGCTTTCATGGTTTTGTTTTCTGGGATCGCGAGCAAAACGAATCAGTCGCGTTTGTCAGCAACAGCACGCTGCCAGCGTGGAAGATCGCCAGCTTGCAGAGGGAGCTGGTGAACGCACTGGCAGACCGCGTGCCGGATGTGGAGCCGGCGACAGCGTTCCTGGAGGTTCTCGATGTGGATCCCACCGGAATCGCTGGCAGCTATGTCGGAACGGACAGTCCATCCCTGACGCTGACGGCCGTGCAGGGCGGCGGCGTCAAGGTACGCTGGGACAATGGCCTGGGGTACGACGCCTTCCCTGCCTCCCGACAGGTGCTCTACGTCCCGGGGCTGGACTTTTATCTTGCGTTCACTGGCGAGCAGAAGAATCCTGCCATGCACGTCAAGGCGCAGGAACTGAATGTCGTGCTGCGCCGGCTCAGCCGGTCCCACGGGCGGGATAGTCTTTTTCCTGGATGATACCGATACCCATCTTGAGTATCTCCAAATCCGGCCGACAAAAAGGCGCACTGGACACTTCAGCAAAATGTAGCCCGCCATCCGGACGGATAAAAAACAATCCTGGTTCCGCAAACGGTTGGTCAGTCTCCGCATCATCCAGAGGGATGGAAACATACAGCCCCAGGTCTCGTGCCTGGTCGATGCTCAGGCCGTAAGCGACCTCGAACTCAAGGCCCGATTCAGTCGCGAGCTTTTTGGCTTTGCCCTCGGGGTCGGTGGATGCCGCGACAATCTGCACGTCCAGTTTGTCAAAGTCCGCTTTCATATCGTTGAGCTGCTTCAGGTATTTTTTGCAGATGGGGCAGTGCAGGCCGCGATAGGTGACCAGCAGCTGCCACTTGCCCTGCGGTGGCTTTCCAAGTTCGAGCGATTTGCCACTGAGGGTTTGCAACCTTATGGCGGGAAATGATTGATCGATTTTCAGCTGTGTTGACATCGAGTGACTCCTTGATGATTGGTGAAATCTATATACCGAGCCGTTAACCACCGGGCCCAAGCTGTAGGCAGGGATCGATGTGGTCGGTGGTTTTCTCCAGATTGTTGTGCAGGTCCCTGAGAGCGGTACGTACACCTTCCTCGATAACCGGGTGATAAAACGGCATCGCCAGCATTGCCGCGACGGTCATGCGCTGCTGCGCGGCCCAGGCCAGCAAGTGGCCGATATGCTCGGCGGCGGGGCCGAACATCTCTGCGCCTACAAACCGGCCGCCGTCCCGCTCGGCATAGACTTTCAGTATTCCGCGGTTTTTACCGATGACCTTGCTGCGGCCCTGATTTTCGAAGGAGCTGGTGCCCACAGCATAGTTTTTGCATTCCGCTGCGGACATGCGACCAACACGGGGGCCAATCATCGCAATTTGTGGACTGCTGAACATCACGGCAAAAGGCACGTGCCGCTCGACGGACACTACCTTTGGATAGCGGCCCGCGTTGTCTCCGGCAATCCTGCCCTCATGAGCCGCTTCGTGGAGTAGGGGAGCCTGGCGATTGGCGTCTCCCACCAGGAAAACCGCGCTGTTGCCGCATTGCAGTGTCGCTGGCTCAGTTAGCGGAATTCCGTCGTCACCAAGACTGAGGCCACTGTTGTGAAGATCCAGGCCATCGAGATTGGGCGAGCGACCGGTTGCGACGAGGATATAGTCGAAGAGCTCCGTAACTGCGCCGTTGTCCCGGTCGCTAAAATGTATGCATACACCGTTCTCACGCGGCGAGAGATCTGTCACCTCGGATCGGGTGTCCAGATAGAACTCCTCGTTGAAATACTGCTCGGCGTAGCTGCGAATTTCCTGGTCGGCGATGCCGCCGAGCGCACCATTGCGGCCGAACATACGCACGCGAACACCCAGGCGGCTCAATGCCTGCCCCATTTCCAGGCCCAGTACTCCGGCACCAAACACCGCCACGGATTCGGGCAGGGACGGCAATTCGAACAGGCTGTCGTTCATCAGCAGCCTTTCTCCCAAGCCCTCGAACATTGCGGGAATACTGGCGCTAGACCCGGTGGCGATAACGATGCGTTCTGCCTCAACTTCGATGCTGCCACCCACTGCCAGCCTGCCGGGCGCAAGGAAGCGAGCGCAGCCCATCAATTTGTGTTCAGCAGGGATGGCGTCCATCGATGCCAGGACCGAAGCGACGAATGCATCCCTTTCCCTGCGAACGCGATCCAGAACCTCGTCGCCATGAACCACTATAGGGCCTGTCTGAATGCCGAACAAACCAGCCCTTCTGGCGTCGTGAGCACTTTCCGCCGCCGCGATCAGCAGCTTGCTGGGCATGCAGCCTACCCGGGCGCAGGTGGTGCCGTATTCCTCGCCTTCGATCAATACCAGGCTGTCGGTGTGCTTGCGCGCGGCGCTGTAGGCGGTCAGCCCTGCGGTGCCGGCACCGATGATGGCAATATCTACTTTGCGTTTACCCGAACCCTCGCTCATTACCGCTCCACCAGCTCCCCAGCACAGCGCTGGTCTCGCGCCCTGAGCAACCACTTTGCACGTGCATGCGAAGGTCTGTCTGTGTCCCAGGCAACACAGCTGCCCGGTCGGGAAGCGCAGTCAACCGGCTGTGATTAGCCGCGAATCCCGGCGCAAGGGTTACCGCGGTCGTGTGCTGGAGTGAATAGGGTAAAGTCACTCCAGCTGGCGTGCGCGGTGACGTAAGCACTGGGCGCCACGCCAGACGCGGCGACCTCGGTCAGGGTGATGGAGACAACGTTCGCCTCCGGTCGCAGTCTCTGCAGAAACAGCGGCACCCCCCAGTCCCTGCGGGCATGGCCATTGCCCGTGATCACGACGGCGCGCTCGGCGGCGGTCGCGAGACGCCAGGCCATGTGGGCATCGCGGGCGATCTGTACCTCCACCATGGCAGGCATGTGCTCAGAGGGCATATGCCCGCAGTGGGCGTCCCCCATTGACACCTGCATTGCGAGCCGCTGCTCCGGGCTGAACAGGGTATCGGGCTGCAGTTGATCGATGACATCAGTGGGGAGTGCGGCGCCGACGCCATCGCTGAAGACGTCCCGCACGGTAGCGGAGGCGAACATCAGGTCCACCGGGCGCCAGCCACGGGCCAGAACTGCCGCGAACACTGGCTGGTACAGCGCCCACTCCGGCCAACCTGACTGCTCCCACGCCAGTGCTTTCTCCAGCCCCGAGGTCCCTTCCGCGGCCGACTGCAGCCACGCGTCGAGGGCGGTTGCCTGTCCGCTATGTATCTGCTCAAAGCCCGCCACCGCAGGTTTCGGCCAGGGCAGTGAGGCGATGATCTGCGCTTGCAGTTGATGGTGAACCGGGTTGTCGTGATTTTCGCCGAGGAGAACATAGTCGGCGTCCGCCAGCGCTGAAAGCAACTCGTCCATACTGATAAAACCCTGCGCTTCGGTAGACCACAGTTGATTCAGCAGTGGATGGGCAGCGGCCTCCGCTGGGGTCCGTTGTCGGGTGTCCAGGCAGCCCGTCAGCAGGACAGCCAGGAGGATCAGACCAGCGGTCGGGTAGGGCAAGATGGCCATGGCGCAGTCAGTCCTGATTTGGGAAACGTCCGGGTATACTGCTATCGTTGCAACTGCCAGGCAAAGTAAATTAATCAGGGGCACTTGAAAATGCTACATAGACTTTGCATGCCCGTTGTTGTCTTTATGTTAGCCCTGTTCACGGTCAATACCGCTTTCGCGCAGTGGGAGAACCGCTATACCAAACTCGCGGATTTCGGCCACCACACCTATCTGGAGCAGCATGAGCTCCCGGTGCTGGGCTACGGTCCGACGGAGCCTGCACCAGCCCCGGACGGTAAGCGCCTG
>JBGTGB010000347.1:0-9272 GCA_041746975.1 Haliea sp.
GCTGGCAGCGGTTTTGCGGCGCTGCGCTACGCCAATGATATTGGCGAGATTCGGGTTCGGGGCATTCCCACCGGCGGCAAGGAGCTGCACTACGGTCCCGCTCGCAATCTCAATTTTCCGTTCGTGGTACTCGGGCGTGCGCTATTGCACCATCAGCTGCTGTGCAGTCGTACCCACGCCGATCGCAGCACCCTGAACCTGCGCGGCCAACTGTTGGCCGACCTGGATGATGGCCTGCGGCGCAAGTTCGGGCGCCTGTTCGCCGATCTGCGTCGGGGCAAGCGGATGACCGAGAGCCGGGAGCAATTGGCGGCGCTCATTGAACAGCAGTGCCTGCAGCGCGACAGCTGACGCGAACATAAGAGGAACGTACCATGAGCCCGATTAAAAAGCCGCGCAAGTCCCGCCGCGCGCCGGCGTCACCAGGTGCTGGCGCCACTCCCGCGCGCAGCACGGCGTTGATTACCGGTGCTTCATCCGGTATTGGCGAGAGGCTGGCCTCGCTAATCGCGGCCGAGGATTACGACCTGATTCTTGTGGCCCGCAACAAGGTCAAGCTGGAGGCGCTGGCCCAGGCTCTGCGCGAGAGCCATAGGATTGCGGTTACCGTGTTACCGCTGGATATGGCCGCCGCTGGTAGCGCGCGCAAGCTATGGCTGGCCGTTCAGCGCCAGAGTCTGGCAGTGGACATTCTGGTCAACAATGCAGGAGTGCTGCAGCACGGTGCTTTCGCGGCGATGACACCGGCGGATCACCAGGCCATGATCCAGCTCAATGTCGCAGGATTCACCGATTTGCTGGCCCATTTCGTACCACCAATGGTAACTCGCGGCAGCGGCAGGGTGCTCAATGTGGCCTCGATCGCCGCCTTCCAGCCCATTCCCAGCCTGGCGACCTACGCCGCCAGCAAGGCCTATGTGCTTTCGCTCTCTGAGGCGCTGGGGGAGGAGCTGCGCGGCAGCGGTGTAACCCTGACCACACTGTGTCCGGGACTCACCGCGACTGACATGGTGGCCAGGGTACAGGCTGACTCCAGTGCGCTGCAGAACCTGCCTGCGATGTTGATTTCGGATGTGCAGGAAGTGGCGGAGGAGGCGTGGCGGGCCTGCCTGAAGGGGCAGGCGATCGTCGTCCCGGGTACCCTGAACCTCGCGACCACCCTGGCCGCGCGGGCCACACCCAAGTGGCTGGTGCGCCGCCTCACCGGCATGCTGGGCCGCTCCACCCTGTAGTATCAGCGAATTTCCGATTCGGGCCGGCCCTGCCACCAGAACGGCCGCAGGGCGCGGTCACCGGTGTGTACTTCGGTGAGTGACTCTGCCGCATAGACACGGCCATTCAGCACAATATGGCTGATGTGGTCGGAGTGGCGGATGTCCTCCAGCGGGTTGTTCTCCAGGACCAGCATGTCCGCCAGCTTGCCCGGTTCCAGTGAGCCCAGGTCCTTCTCCATACCGAGGTAGGTCGCCGGGTTGATGGTGGCGGCGGCCAGTGCCTGCATCGGGCTGAAACCGCCGCGCACGAAGCTCCACATTTCCCAGTGCGTGGCCAGGCCTTCACGCTGGCCGTGGCCGCCGGTGTTGACCAGGATGCCCTCGTCCAGCAGGGTCTTTGCAGCGGCCGCGGCATCGTCGTCGCGGTAGTCCGCTTCCGGGGCCATGGGGCGGCGCACCGAGCGTGGCTGCAACACCGTCGGTGGTACAAAGTTGGCAAGCAGCGGATGCTTCCAGACTTCTGTATCCTGATAGTAATACCCCTCCGAGGTCAGGCCGCCGAAGGTCACCACCAGGGTGGGGGTGTAGCCGGCCTCGCTCTGGCGCCAATACTGGATGACGTCGTCGTACAGGGTGAGCACTGGTACGTTGTGCTCAATGCCGGTGATGCCGTCGCCAATCAGGTTCATGTCCATGTGATAGAGGGCGCCGCCTTCCGCCACCGGCATCAGGCCCTCCCGGCGTGCCGCTTCAATGATCATCTGGCGCTGGTCCCGGCGCGGCTGGTTGTAGTTCTTCACCGTCACCGCGCCCTGGGCCTTGAGCCGGCGGACGTGGGCCAGGGCGTCTTCCAGGGAGTCGACCGGGGACCAGCCGGTGGACTTGGCGCCGTAGATGATCTCCGCGGTGGAGAAGATGCGCGGCCCCAGGATCTTGCCGGCACGGGCGTACTCGGCTGCCGCAAACACCATGCTGGCCCGACTCGACGGGTCGTGCATTGTGGTTACCCCCAGCGCGAGGTGCGCGAGCAGGTTCCAGTTTTGCTGCGGAATGATGTCGTTGCTGCCGTAGGGGCCGTGGGCGTGAATGTCGACAAAGCCCGGTACCAGGGTCTTGCCCGCCATATCGACCGTGCGGAAGCCCTCGGGGATGGCGAGGTCGCTGCTGCCCAGCGCGCGGATGCGGTTGTTTTCCAGCAGCAGGGTGCCATCCTCGATGACGTCACGGGCTGCATTCATGGTTACGATGCGGGCGTTGGTCAGGGCCAGGCGCGTGTCCGGCGTGGCGGCGTCTACGGTCATGGAGAGGTCCATGCCCTCGGGGCCCGGTTCGAACCCTGGTGCCATCGCTGCGTCCACGGTAACCGTTTTCAACTCGGGCCCGGTGCTCCAGCTGACTGCGCTGCCGTCGGTATTCCAGTTCAGGTAGGCGCCGCCGACCTTGCTCAGGCGCACGGTGGGGAAGGCGGGTTTGGCGGCATCCAGTTCCAGTGGCTTGCCGGTTTGCGTTGCGGCGGCCAGGTAAATCTGCTGGCCGTCCTCGAACACAATGTGGCGGCCGTCGGGCGCCAGGCGGATCACTGTCGCCAATTCAGCGCGGGCCACCTCGTACACATCGTGACCACTGCGGCTCATCGAGATCAGGGTGGTGCTGGCGGTGCTGCTGCCGCGGCCGCTGGCACTGTCTGCGCGCTCCTGGGCATAGATCCGGCCATCGGGGCCGAAGTGCGGGTTGCGGCCGCGGGCGCTGATAAAACTCAGGTCTCCACTCTTGCGCTCCAGCAGGTAGAGGCCGGGCTGAACCGCCCACTCGGGATTGAGCAGGCTGCTGCCGGGCAACTTGCGCAGTGCCAGCGCATCCCCGTCGGCGGAGATCGCAAGTTCCGCATATTGTCCCTTGGGGTGCTCCAGGGCTCGGGACTTGCCGCCACGGGCCGAGACACTGTGCACCCGGGTCAGGTCCTGATCGCTCCAGCGCAGGAACAGGATGTCGCGGCCATCCGGACTCCATACCGGCGCATAGTCGAAGCCGGCAGCGGCATCGCTGGTCAGGCGTCGGGGCGCGCTGTCGTCACTCTTGATGTACAGCTCGCCGAGGGACTCGAATACCACTGCGCTGCCGTCGGGGGAGGGCTGGGCGAACCTGACCATGCGGGTGCGGAACTGTTCAGGTGCCACCTCTACCGGGAAACGCACGGCCGGATAGATGTCGCGGCTGTCCTGCACGCTGAACGGGATTTCTGCGAGTTCACCGGAGGCGACTGCGAGGCGCCAGATCTTGCCCTGGGCCCAGAACACGATATTGCGGCTGTCCGGGGTCCACGCCATATTCGGGTAGAGCCCGTGCACGGCCCAGGTTTCCTGCATGTCCAGGTCCAGGGCGTCGAACAGCATGCGCTCGGCGCCGGATTCCAGGTCCATCACAAACAGGCGCGATGTTGCTCGCACCCGCTTGACGTAGGCGAGCTGCTTGCCGTCGGGAGACGGGGTGGCGCGCACGGCGCCGCCGGGCCCGCCAGCTACCGTCCTGATCTCACCGCTGGCAAGGTCGACGCGGCGAATCTGGAACAGCTCGGTATTGCTGTCCTGATGGTAGATGAAGGTGTCGCCCGGGGTTGTGTTGAGCGAAAAATACAGGCTCTGACCGTCGGGGCTGAAGGCGGGCTCTCCCTGCTCCTTCTGGAAGGTCGGGCTGGGGCGGGGCACCACCAGCTGGCCGCTGTTGTCCTCGCCGCCGGCGGCGTGGTAAAGCCAGATTTCCCCTGTGCCCAGTGAACGCGAGGTGGTGAAATGTTTGCGCGCTGCCAGGTATTGCCCGTCCGGGCTCCAGCTCGGATTGTTGAGTAGACGGAAGGTTTCGAAACTGATCTGCCTGAGCTCACCGCTGCTGCGCTCCAGCGTCCAGATATTGTCGCCACCCGTACGGTCCGAAGTGAAGGCGATGCGGGTGCCGTCGGGGCTGTAGCGCGGCTGCATGTCCCAGGCGTGGCCTGAGGTGAGGGCGCGGGCTTCACCGCCAGCGATAGGCAGCTCATAGATATCTCCGAGGAGGTCAAAGACCAGGTGGCGCCCGTCCGGCGCGACATCCAGGCTCATCCAGGTGCCTTCGCTGACCTGGAACTCAGCCTTGACTGGCGCCGCCGAGAAAGCCGGCTTGTTGACGTCCCAGCCCGGTTCGTCGGCACTGACAGCCGCCGGTGCCAGCAGCTGGCCGCCACAAAGCAGCAGAAGGCAAGAGCGCAGGTTGAGCTTCAAAATGGCATTCCTCGGTTATACTGCTGCCGTGGTGCGCAGCTACGCGGCCGGAAGGTGATCCAACCGGCGAAAGGGGCGTACCTTACTATGGACGCGCCCGGTAGTGAACCGGGCTCTATTTTATCTTAGGAGGCCCCATGGCAAGTGCTCGCTCACTGATCCTGTTTCTGACTCTGGCCTTGGCGCTACCGACCCTGGCGGCAGAGCTCAAGGTGGGCGATCCGGCCCCTGACTTCACCCTCGCTGCCAGTGACGGCAACACCTACTCCCTGGCGGATTTCAAGGGCAAGCAGGCAGTTGTGCTGGCCTGGTTTCCTCGCGCTTTCACCTCCGGCTGCACTGTCGAGTGCAAGTCCCTGGCAGAAAACGGCCACCTTATTCGCGAATACGATGTCAGCTACTTCATGGCCAGTGTGGACCCGCTGGCAGACAACAAGCGTTTCGCCGAGGAAACCGGCGCCGACTTCCCTCTGCTGAGCGATCCCGACAAGGGCGTAGCTGAGGCTTATGGTGTGCTTGCGGGCATGGGGTTTGCCAAGCGTCACACGTTTTATATTGATGTCGATGGCACCATTGTCAAAATTGACACCTCCGTACAGCCTGCCACAGCCGCCGAGGATATGGCGGACGCACTTGGCGAGCTGGGTGTCGCCAAGCGCTAATCCTTCGCTGCTCCACAGGAGCCGCGCCTCGGTTGTCTGTAATTTGTCTCATCCTGACCCATCCGAGCTAGCGTTTTTGCGTCTCCGGTCTATAATCCGCGCCTGAAATTTTGACCCAGCCAGCTCGCCCCTACCTTCGGTCGGGGCGAGCTGCGTTATTGGCTTTTTTCTGGAGAAGGTAATGCTCAGCACCGGGCAGACGCGCGAGCTGTTTCGTCTGGCACTGCCGATGGTCGTGTCCCAGAGCGCCTTTGCCCTCATGGTTTTCACCGACCGTCTGTTCCTGTCCCGGATCGATGCCCTGCACATCTCTTCGGCCCTTGGCGGCGGCGTCACCTTCTTCGTCAGCGTGTCTCTGTTTCTGGGCGTCATGTCCTACGCCACGGCCCTGGTGGCCCAGTACTATGGGTCCGGGCAGACGGAAAAGTGCCCCCGGGTACTGACCCAGGGCGTGCTGATGGCGGTGGCCTGCCAGCCACTGCTGCTGGTCATTGCCTGGCTCATGGGCGGGCTGTTTGCTGTCATGGGGCACCCGCCCGAGCAGGTGGTGCTGGAGCGACAGTACTATTTCGTGCTCATGGGAGGCGCCTTTTTCACCCTGATGAAGGCTTGCGCGGCCGCCTACTTCTGCGGCATTGGCCGCACGCGGGTAGTGATGATCACCGATACCCTGGGGGTGTTGCTGAATATTCCGCTCAGCTACGTGCTGATCTTTGGCAAGTTCGGTTTCCCGGAGCTGGGTATTCGCGGTGCGGCGCTGGGCACGGTGGTCGCCACCGCATTCAGCATTGGCATTTACGCGCTGTTTTATTTCAATCGCATACATCGGGAGATGTTCCGGGTGCGGAACTCCTTTCATTACGACAGTGGCATCCTGCGCCGCTATGTCCGCCTGGGTCTGCCGTCGGGTTTCGAAACCTTCATCGGTGCGGCAACCTTCAACTTCTTCCTCCTCCTGTTCCAGTCCTACGGTGTGGCGGAGGGTGCTGCCATGGCCATCGTCTTCAATTGGGACATGCTGAACTATGTTCCCCTGATCGGTCTCAACATCGCCGTCACCAGCCTGATTGGTCGCTACGTGGGGGCAGGTGACATGAGCCGCACCAACCAGGTAATCGCCGCGGGCTTTGTGATTGCGCTGGGCTACTCCGTAGTTCTGGCGCTGTTTTTCGTCATCTTCAGGCTGGAGTTGATGATGGTGTTCGCAACACCGGAACAGGACTTCAGCGAGATCGCCGAGCTCGGCAGCCGGATGATGCTGGGCATGGCCACCTATGTGCTGGCGGACGCGATTATTCTGGTGTCCAGCGGTGTGTTGCGGGGCGCGGGCGATACCCGTTGGCTGATGAACACCTCCATGAGCCTGCACGTGCTGATGCTGGTAAGTCAGTACGTCATGATCAAGGTGCTGGAGGTGGGTCCGCTGGCGAGCTGGTGGGGCTTTGTCGCCATGTTGCTGATACTCGCTGCCGTTTACCTGCGGCGCCTGCTGGGGCAGACCTGGCGCAAGCCTTCGCGGCTGGCGCGGGTGCTGGCCGAGTAGCGGCGGCTCGCGCAGCGCTCCTCAGAATGTGAGGATGCGGCGCAGCAAGCCGTCATCGCGACGCTGCTGTTCCTGCAGCAGCAACAGTTGCCGCAGCTGGTCTTCAATTTCTTCCGCCACTTGATCGCGAATCTTCCGCTGCTGCACCTTGCCCGGCTTGCGCTTGCTGAAGCGGGCCAGGCTCACCGGCTGGCCAAAGCCCAGGTAGCAGCGCTGGGGCTTGGGCAGTAGTGTACCCAGGGCCCCCAGCGGCAGCGGCGGCAGGGTGTCGGGGCGTGTGTTCTCGGTCAGCAGCCCGAGCCGTTGCAACAGGCGCCCAGGCAGCGAGTCGGGCAAGTCCTCGCTCTCGATCAGGTGGCTGTAGAATTCGTCCGGGCCGACAATACCGAAGGGCATGATGGTATAGCCGTGCTCTGCGGCCATACGGATAAAGCCGTAGCGTTCCTTCCACTGCAACTGATAGCGCTGACGGCTGGGTTTGACCGCCTCATGGGCGCCCCCTGGAAACACCAGCAGGTCCTGGCCGTGGGCCATGAGGGCGCTGCAGACCGCAGGATGGCCCATGGCCGCGCCGCGCGCCAACAGCACGTTTTCCACTGCCGGGTGGGTAAACAGGAATTTGTCTCCCAACGGGCGCAGGAAGCGGCCGTACTGCTGATGCATGATAGTGGCGACCACCAGGCCGTCGAGAGCGAACAGGCTGTGGTTGCCAACAAACAGGCAGGGCTGCGGGGGGATGTGGTCCACATTGCGCACAACGGGCCTGAACAGTCGCTGCATGATCTGCCAGACGAAAACCACATCGCGGCTGTGAGGAATCGTCGTTACGGCCAGGGCGCGCTCGATATGGCGCTGTAGATGTTCCCCTTGCAGGGGTTGGTTGTCCTTGTCCAGTGCGCTCATGGTGCCATCCGGCAAACAAAACGGCGCCAGTATATCACTCGCTGCCGAGCAGGCGGCCGAGTCCGCGTTGCTGGAGGGCGCCCTCAAGCAGCCGGCGGATATCCGTGCTGTTGTCCAGGGTCAGCGCCTCGCGGGCCAGCTCCGCGGCGTCGGCGGCTGCCATGGAACGCAGCAGCCACTTGATCCGCGGCAGCTTGGAGGCGCTCATGCTCAGCTTGCGGATGCCGATGCCGAGCAGGAATACCACCGCTGCCGGGTCCGAGGCCATCTCCCCGCAGAGGCTTAGGGGCAGCCCGGTGCTCTTGGCAGTGGCGGTAATCCGCGCTATCTCCTGCAGTACGGCGGGGTGAATATGATCGTAGGCGCCGGCCACACGCGGATTGTTGCGGTCCAGGGCCAACAGATACTGGCTCAGGTCGTTGGAACCGATGGAGACAAAGTCCAGCTTTGGTGCCCAGGCTGGCAGCAGGGAGATAGCTGCGGGGACTTCCACCATGATCCCCACCTGTGGCCGCAGCACCTCGACGCCTTCATCGCGCAGCTGCTGCAGGGCATCCTGCAGCACGTCGTGGAAGGCGTTGATTTCGCCGGTGTTGCTGACCATGGGCAGGAGGATATGCAATTCCTCGCCGCCGGCGGCTGCCCGCAGCATGGCCCGGACCTGGGTCATCAGCAGGGAACTGTTATCCAGACAGAAGCGAATCCCGCGCCAGCCCAGGGCGGGATTTTCCTCGTGGATGGGAAAGTAGGGCAGGGGCTTGTCACCGCCAATGTCGAGGATGCGCATATATACCGGGCGCCCGCGGTAGGCCGCCAGTACCTGGCTGTAGATGTGCAATTGCTCCTCTTCCGAAGGGAAGGACTCGCTGACCATGAATGGCATTTCGGTGCGGTACAGACCGATGCCCTCGGCGCCGTTGGCCAACCCCGGCGAGATGTCCGCCAGCAGTCCGGTATTCGCCAGCAGGCGCACGCGCTCGCCATCGGTGGTGGTAGCCGGCTGGTCGCGGAGCCCCGCCAGCTCCCCTTTCAGCGCCAGTTCGGCCCTCTGCATGCGCTCGAACTCCAGCCGCACCGCAGGGCTGGGGAAAAGAATCACCTGGCCGGTGTTGCCGTCGACGATCAGCGGGCTGCCGTCGTCGATGCCCTTCAACTTGCCCGTTCCCATGACCGCCGGGATCCCGAGGGCGTTGGCCAGCACTGCGGTGTGCGACAGGCTGGAGCCCTCGTAGCAGACGATGCCCACCAGCCTTTGCGGGTCACAGGCAGCGATGTCCGAGACGCTGACCTTGGCGCCCGTCAGGACCAGCGGGCCGTGGTCGTCGGCGGGCGTGTTCTCCGGGGCGCCACTCCAGCTCTGGTAGAGTTTGTTGCCGAGGTGGTGCAGGTCCTCGTTACGCGCGCGCAGGTAGGGATCCTCCATCGCCAGGAACACTTCGGCGTAGTGATGGACAACCTGGCGCAGGGCCCCGGGAAGCCATTGGCCCTGGGCGATGGCCTGCTCCACGCCGAGGCGCAGGCCGGGGTCATTGAGCAACATCTGGTAGGCGGTGAACACCGCGCTGACGCCGTCGGAGAGCTGCTCGCCCAGCGCCTTGCGCTCGCTGTCGACATCGCTGCTGACCGTGGCCAGGAGCTGGTGCCACTCGCGAATGCTGGCGGCCGGATCCTCGCAGGGCCGGTCCGGTACCGCGTA
>JBGTGB010000348.1:0-2749 GCA_041746975.1 Haliea sp.
CAGCAGATCGAGCTCATCCTCTGCATCAGCTCCGCCCTCAAGCGAGGCCTGCTGGACAGCACCGAGGCCGCCCGCCACGAGCGCCCCGCCGCCACCATGCACCCGGCCTTCGAACTGGGCGGCCTGGGACTTTTGGTGGAAGCCGCGCAGACAGCGGACCGGCTGGTCACTTTCGGATGACCCCCGTGCCCGCGCCCTTGCGGAAATCCATCCTTGTGGTCAGCCGCCATGCCCACCCGGGCAGCAGCCTGCCACGCTCCGCTCTGGATACCGCGCTGGCGGCAGCGGCTTTCGACCAGCCGGTGACTTTGCTGTTCCAGGGCGAAGGCGTGCTGCAACTATTGGCGGCGCAGGACAGCCGCGCCACCGGGGTGCGCAACCTGCGCAAGGTGATTGACTCCCTGCCCCTCTACGACATTGAAACATTGTACGTGGATGCCGCCGCGGCCTCCGTCTTTGGGCTGGACGCGGACGCGCTGCCCGCAGACGCCCAGCTGCTGGACGCGACCGGTATGCGGTCGCTAGTGGACCGTCACGACCACGTCCTGGGCTTCTGAGGCATGCTGCTGCACACCCTCAGTCGCTCCCCCGCCCACAGTGCCCTGCGCGATTGCCTTGCCGTGCTGGGCCCGGATGACGCTCTGCTGCTGCTGGGGGACGGCGTCTACGCGGCTCTCGCCGGCAGTGAAGCCGCTACGCTGCTCGCCGCCAGCGGTGCGTCCCTGTTCGTACTCGAGGCTGACGCCGCCCTGGCAGGCGTGCAGGAAAGATTGCTGCCCGCCGTCACCTTGGTGGACGACGAGGGCTTTGTCGCCCTCAGCGAACGCTACAGCCGCCAGCTGGCCTGGTACTGACGCCCGTGCTGCCAGACAGCGCTTTCGACCCGGAGGGCTTCCTGCGGGACCTGCGGGACTGGAGCCCAGCCGTGGCGGAACAGATTGCGGCCAGCGAAAAAATTCGCCTGACCCCCGAGCACTGGGAAATCCTAGAGTTGCTGCGGACCTATTACCAGTGCTTCGATAGCTCCCCCGCCATGCGCCCGCTGGTAAAGTGGGTGGGGCAGCAGTTGGGGCCCGACAAGGGCAAGAGTATCTACCTTCTGTCCCTCTTCCCCGGATCACCGGCCAAGCTGGGGAGTAAAATCGCCGGCCTGCCAAAACCTGACAACTGCCTGTAGGCATCCATGCCCCTGAGTAATATTGACCCAGCTCGCTATCACGAGCTCCTCGCCGCCAAAGTCGCGGCAGTGCAGGAATTACTGGCACCCTTTGGCGGGCCCGATGCCGAGGTGTTTGCTTCGCCTGCCGTGGGCTTTCGCATGCGCGCCGAGTTCCGCCTCTGGCACGATGGCGATGACCTGGACTATGTCATGTTCCGCCGCGGTGAACCCGATACGCCGGTGGCGGTAACACATTTCCCCATTGCCTGCGAGCGTATCCAGCAGTTGATGCCCGAACTGTTGGCGCGATTGAGGAACGAACCCGAACTGCGGCGCAAATTGTTCCAGGTCGAATTCCTGAGTACGCTGACGGGTGACACCCTGGTAACCCTGGTGTATCACCGCACGCTGGGAGAGGCCTGGCGGCCGAAGGCGGCAACCCTTGCCAATCACCTGGGCATTGCGCTGGTCGGGCGCAGCCGCAAGCAGAAAGAGGTTATCGGGCGTGACTTCGTCACCGAACAGCTGCGGATCGAGGACCGGGACTATCAATACCGCCAGTACGAACAGGCATTTACCCAGCCCAACGCCACGGTCAATATCCGCATGATTGAATGGGCTTGCCGGGTCGCAGCGCCGCTGGGCGGCGATCTGCTGGAGCTGTATTGTGGCAACGGCAACTTCACCCTGCCGCTGGCCCGGCACTTTGACCAGGTGATCGCCACCGAGCTGGCCAAGACCTCCATCCGCGCGGCACAGTGGAATCTGGACGCCAACAGTATTGGCAACGTGCAGATGATCCGCCTGGCCGCCGAGGAAGTGACCCAGGCCATGAATGGCGAGCGGGAATTCCGGCGCCTGGCGAATCTACCCAGGCCGCTGGCGGACTACCAGCTGAATACGGTGTTCGTTGACCCACCGCGAGCGGGACTGGACCCTGCCACAACGGCAATGGCGCAGCGATTCCCCGCCGTAATCTACGTGTCCTGCAACCCGGAAACCCTGGCCGCCAATCTGGCGCTGCTGACCCAAACCCACCGGGTGGAGGCAGTGTCCCTGTTCGACCAGTTCCCTTACACCGGGCACATGGAATGCGGTGTCCTGCTCCAGCGCTCTGCCTAGCAGCGGATACCGAAGGCCAGCAGGCCACGCCCGAGAACTTCATCCAGGCGTTCGGCGTCACTGTGCTTCACTTCCAGGTAGCGCAGGCCGTGCTCCTTGCAGACTTCCTTGTTCCGCAGCTTGGCGGACAGGCGGGCCGGAGCCGCTTCCTCCTGCCAGCAGTCGATGTACACGCTGCCCGCAGGCAGGAAAAAATCAGCGTGCAGGGACTCCTCCACCGGCAGCGCCCGCTGGGTGGCGTGCGCAAGCTGCGCCAGATACAGCCAGTTGCATACCAGCGCCTGCAGCCGGGAGCCCGTGCGATGGCCGTCGATACCGCTACAGCCGGCCCCGACGCCCGCCTGGCCGCCACCGACCGCCGCAAACAGGTCCGGCGCTACCGGGTCGGTCTCCGGGGCCAGGCTTTCAACGCTGTCACACTCCGGCTCACCCGAGAGGCGCTCCAGCTCCCGGTGAATGACCGGATGG
>JBGTGB010000349.1:0-13863 GCA_041746975.1 Haliea sp.
CGCCCTTTATTACTTCTGGCCTGCGGGTCGGCACCCCGGCGATTACCACCCGCGGCTTCGGCGAGGCCGAATCTGTCGAGTTGGCGGGCTGGATGTGCGACGTGCTGGAAGCCCTGGAGCAGGGCAGTGCCGACGCCGCTATCGCTGAGGTGAAGGGTAAGGTGCTGGATATCTGCAAGCGGTTGCCGGTTTACCGTTGAGGGAACAGCCGCAGGACAAGAGTGGAAAAATCCATTAAACAAGCGCCCAAAGGACCGGAAAGCTGCCTTTCGTGAAAGGCGAGGATTGGGGTTCCCTCAGGACTCGGCACTGACGCATCTTTAGCCGCGGGGAGATAGGGCGTAAACTAGCCTGCAATGGCAGATTGAGCGAGCAAAGTGCAAGAGCACACCAAGAACAGATTGGCAAGTGTTCTGGCTTGCATGGCGCGCCGCGACTGGAGGCAAGCCCACCAGCATTGTGAAATGTTGCTCCATGCCCAGCCCGACTGCGCGGAAGGGTGGTACTTGTTCAGTCAGGTCAAGCTGGAACTGGGTGCTTTGCAGCAAGCGGTGAGCAGTGTGCGCCGCGCGGTGGCCCTGGAAACCGACAACTCGCGGTTTCGGCTCCATTTGGCCGTGGCGCTGGCTCATGTCGCTGACCAGCAGGCCGCACTGGAGACTCTGTCTACAGTGCGTCTGGCGGCCCCCAGTGCGGCCGAACACGCGCTGGTGGGCACGGTGCTAAGCCTTTGCAATCATCATGAGTATGCAATGCAGTCCTTCCTCCAAGCTTCTGAAATGACACCTGAAGAGCCGCGACACTGGCTGAATCTGGCGCTAGCTCAACGTGCGCTGGGTCATGTCTGGCGCGCTGAAGAGTGCTGTAGTCGGGCGATCTCTCTGGGTGATTTGCCACAGGCCCATTATCTTCGCGCCGAACTGGGTACCCACACCTTGGGCAACAACCACGTGGCCGATTTGCAGAAGAGGCTTCAGGACCCTTCCCTGCCCGTGACCGATCGCGTTTACCTGCAGTTCGCGCTGGGCAAGGAGCAGGAAGATGTTGGATCTTTCGCTGAAGCTTTTCAGGCCTTTCAGCTAGCGAATAGTCTACACAGGTCCACGCTGCGTTATCGTTTGGACGCTGATCTGTCAGTGATTGAAGCCCTCGTAAGCGAACATACCAAGGTGGCATTGCCGAACTGGCCAACCGGTCCGGATGACTCTCGCCCGGTGTTCATCGTTGGGCTGCCTCGTTCAGGCACCACTCTGGTCGAGCGCATTTTACAGACCCATTCCGGGGTGGTTTCTCGAGGTGAGCGCAGCGATCTGGCGATCGAAATCAGTGCTCAAGGCAGGGGCTTGCTGGATTCGGGAAAGGTCACTGCTGCGGCACTGGTCGAGGCATCCGGACGAATGGATACGGCAGCGCTGGGCGCTCGCTATCTTCAGCGTGTGATGCCAGGAACAGGCCGACCACTGCGGGTTATCGACAAGATGCCGATCAACTATCTTTACTGCGGCCTGATTCGCAGCGCACTACCTGAGGCCCGCATTGTCGCTGTCCGGCGCGCGCCCATGGATAGCTGTTTCGCCGCCTGGAAGTCACTGCTCCTGGGTCCCTATGGATTCACCTATGACTTGGCGGACATGGCTCGGTACTATGCTGAATTTCACCGCCTGATGGCTCACTGGCGGGAGATTCTGCCGGAATCTCACTATCAGGAAGTATTTTACGAGGACCTGGTGGTGCAGCCCGAGGCAACTTCCAAGGCGCTGTGCGGTTTTCTCGGTCTCGACTGGGAGCCCGCCATGCTGGATTTTCATCGCAGCACCGCACCCTCGGTAACTGCAAGTGCCTCCCAGGTACGCCAGCCGATCTACCGCAGTTCAATAGGTAGGTGGCGTCACTATGCCGAGCAGCTTGCTCCCCTCCAGCAAGCCTTGGCCGAAGCAGGGCTGGACGTCAAAGGAGACTAGTTCCCCTTAGCCGCCGAAACGATAGGTCAGGCTGAGGCCAGTGGTCTGCGGGCGACCTACGTAGAAGAGCTTGCCGCGTTCACCCAGTCGCCGCTCATCGTCAACACCACCCGTAACCGCACGGCTATTAAAGGCGTTGTCGACGTAGAAGGATGCTGAAAGCGGCCCCTTTTCCAGCGTGGCAGAAAAATTCCACACACTGAACCCATCAATGATAAAGGGCTGGGTGTCGCCGGGTATAAGGCTCACCAGGCCAGAATTCACCTCGCTGCGGTAAAAGCCGCTGGCTTGCCAGGTCAGTTGCCAATTGTCGAGGACGGACTGTTGATAGCTCAGGCCCAGCGATACAGAGTTCTCCGAGGTGTTGGGCAGTGGATCCCCCTTGCGGGTGGAGATGATTGGAGCGACCTCCCCGAAAAAGTCGTCGAGGACTTCGAATTCGCTGTTGATTTCTGCATCAATATACGCGTAAGAGAAGCGATAGCTGAACCGCTCGAAGGGCGATCCACTCAGCTCAAGTTCGATTCCGCGGGAGCGGGCACTGTCACCATTGGCTACGAGGTCGTAGCCGCCCGCTGCCGCTCTGCCGTTGATCTGGAGGTTCTCCCAGTCGATATGGTACACGGTCACCGAAGCGTTCTGATCGAGCAGCCTGCCCTTGATACCAATTTCATAGTTTTTCGTGGTGTCTGGTTCATACAGCAGCAGGTCGCGACTGGCTGCGAAGGGCCCCGCCAACGGGATGCCATTGGCACCACCGCGCCGGAATCCTTCGGCGTAGGTAGCGTACACCATGGCATCGCTGTTGAGATTGTAGGACGTGTTCAGTTTGAAGATGGTGTCGCTGGCGCTGGAGTCCGCGCTGACGACGGTGTCTCCCAGTTCATTGTCGCCGCAGAATATGCCGCAGTAGGGCAGCTGCGAAAATGTATCGACGGCAAACTTCTGATCAAAGTAGCGAGCCCCCCCGGTTACCTGCCAGCGCTCGTTGAAATTCCACGTCAACTCGGTAAACACCGCGAGGTCCTCGAACTCGGTGGCATTGCGGGTGATGAAGTTGATGTCTCCCAATTGAGGGTTGGCGTGAAAACCCAGGGAAATGCTGTCATAGAAGGTCTGCCCGGGAACATACTGAATGGTGTTGTCGTCGGTTTTGACGTCCTGGTAAAAAATGCCCACTGTGTAGTCTAAGGGGTTATCCCAGTCGGACACCAGCCGGATTTCCTGGGCGAAACCCTTGAGCTTGTTGCGGGTGAATTCAATGTCTACAAATCGTGGTACAAAGCCGTAGAAATCACCGAAAGCTACTGAAATGCCCGCAGACACATCAATGATCGCCTCCTGATCGTCGTCGTAGTAGGAGGTACTGGACGTGAGGTTGGCAAATCCCAGATCGGCGCTCAGCTCCAGGTTGAACAGGTCGGTCGAGCGCTCGGAGGGTTCCTCGAGCAGCCGAGGAAGGCCATATTTGCCGCTGGGCCGGAAAATGGTTCCGCCGGTGGGATAGTCAATCGGGCCGGCCTCGTTGGGGCTGAACGGATTTTCATCTCCGCGTAGGAAGTCGATATTCCCGCCGGCAAAATCCCCGTATTCGGCCTGCAGGTTGTCTACCTCGTCCCGCTGGTGGAATACACTCATGATTGCCTGCACCCTGTCGGACATCTGCCATAGCAGTGAGGCCCGCAAATTCCAGACATCGGCATCGTTGGCGTCTTTCTTCACCGGCCGCAACACGAAAGCCGAGTTGATGTCATTGGGATCCGCTGCCGTGGGAATGCCCAGGGGACTGTTGACCGCGCTGCTCGGCGGGTCAAAGGCGACCAGGTTATTCATGTCGATGAAGCCGCCCCAGTGCTGATAACCCCCGGAGATGCGCATGGCCAAGGTGTCGCTTATGGGCACATTGACAATCCCGGATGCGGCGCGGTTCCATTCGCTGGAACCTTTAATAGCAGCCACATCGCCGGTGACCTCCGCATAAAACGCGTCTGGGTCGGGGTTATTGGGGATCACGCGGATGGTGCCCGCCAGTGACCCGGAACCATACAAGGTGCCTTGGGGGCCGCGCAGAACTTCTACCCGAGCAATATCGGCCAGCTGCAGAGGCAGGAACAGTGGCGTTTCGCCAATGTACATGGATACCGGGGCTACTGTGGCGGTGGGGAAGCCTTCATTGTTCGAGGCGTCGTCACCAGTGAGTCCGCGAAGGGTCAGGTTGTTGTTGCGCCCCTTGTTGGAGGGCCCCGTGTCGACGAAGGACACGCCGGCCAGGTGTTGCGCAATATCGTTGATTTCGCCTATTCGATTGGCCCGCAGTTCAGCTGCGCCGATCGCTGAAATGTTGTACGGGATGTCCATCACCGAAGCATCGCGCCGGGTAGCGGTCACCACCACTTCTTCCAATTGCTGCGCCGTGCCCTCGATGGCGATGCTGAGTGATACTGCGGCGACCGCACCGGTCAGTCGCTTGCGGGCTACAGAAGGTCTTGCCGGCTCTGCGACAGACATATATGTCGCCAAGTGCTGGTTTCGGGATCGGATTGTTTGAGAGTGGTGGTTTGAATGTGTCATATGGACCTCCAGTGACAGATGGCAGGCTTGGGAGAGGCTCGACTATATAACGCGGCTTGTCGCGCTTAATAGCGCCTATCTTCTGCATTAACGTTGGTAATGCCCAACGTTAATGCGCGCACTGATAGCTCGCGAACCGTTACACTGCCCCCACGATGTTACGCCGATCGCCGGCAAGCCAAAGGAGTGCAGCAATCTTGGGTAGCATTTGGCAGCGCGTGTCCCACAGCCATTCTCCGCGCAGTGTGGAAGAGCAGCAGCCCATGCTCGGGCACTTGCCTGGATGGCGTATGGGCTTGATCTGGCTGGCCGCCAACTTGGTCGTTACCACCCAGCTCACCGGCACCCTGTTCGTGCCCGCCTTGCCTTGGTTGGACGCGATCCTGCTGATTCTGGTGGGCACTGTATTCGGTGCCGTCATCCTGGTGCTGGTCGGCAACATGGGTACCCGTACCGGATTGCCCACCATGGCGCTGGCGCGGGGGGCATTTGGCATTCGCGGGAGTCTGCTACCGGTCACCGCAAACCTGGTAGTGCTGATGGGTTGGAGCTGGGTGCAGGCCATGCTTGGAGGTTTGGCCCTGAACCAATTGCTGTTGGCATGGACCGGATTGTCTGCACCCATGCTTTGCGCCGTGACGGTCCAGGTCTGCGTGGTTTTTCTTGTGCTCTTCGGTCACTCGGCCATTGCCCGCGTGGAACCGTGGCTTGCGGCGACCATGTTCAGTCTGCTGGCCTATCTGTGCTGGATCGCCTTCAGCCGCTTCTCCCTCACAGACTACATGACGCTTCCCGCCCAGCCTGCGGTCGGCTGGACCCCGACCCTGGTGTTTGACGTGGTATTTGCGACCGCCATTTCCTGGACCGTTCTGTCGGCGGATATCACCCGTATGGCGCGTTCGCAGAAGGCGGGTATAGTCGGGACCTCCATTGGCTATGTGCTGTCCACGCTGTTTTCGATGATTGTGGGAGCAACGGCCATCGCCTTTATTCTCCTCGCTGGCGGTGAGGCAGCGCCCTTCGACCCGGTGGCGGTGATTGCCGCCTTCGGCTGGCCCCTCGCGTTGATGATCGTGCTGTCGGTCATCGCCACCAACACAATGGTGCTCTACGGCATGACGGCGACCAGCCTGCATTCCATGCGCACCCGTTCCGTGGGCTACCTGGCGACAGTCCTGATACTCGGGGCACTGTCGATTGCCGGTGCTACCCTGTTTGCCTTGCTGGAGCAGTTCACCGACTTTCTGGTAGCTATAGGCACCCTGTTTATCCCCGTTTTCGCGATCATGCTGGCCGACTACTACCTGCTGCACCGCGGAGCCTATGATCGGGACATCCTATGCGATCATGGCGGTCGCTACTGGTACTGGAAGGGTATAAACCGCTGGGCCATCATAGTCTGGCTGGTGTCGGTCCTGTTCTCCCTGTGGCTGAATTACATGGTCACCTCGCCTCTGGGGGCGACCTTGCCGACCCTTGTGCTGGCCTTTGTCGCCTACCTGCTGCCTTTCCTCATCCCAGGCTGGCGGCCGCAAGCCGCCGGTAGCAGCGTGCACCTTGCGACCGCACTGCCTGGCTCCGACGACTGAGTCCTGCCGAAGTCCCCCTTGCCAGCTGCACTGATATTGTGCTCCAGCGCACCTAATTTGTGCGCCGCCCTGTACCCGCATAGTATGCTGTCTTCGAGAATACGATGTGCAGAGTCCAGTCTCAGGATGGCCTGTATCTTGCTGTAGTTTTCTGGTCGATCGCAGAGCTTGTGTAGAGCTCCGCACTTACGTCGCAGAGGGCTTGCCATGACCAAGGTGACACGTAGGTTAGGACAGATCAGTGACATCGATCTGCGTCTGCTGAAGATTTTTTGTTCCGTTGTGGAAAACGGGGGCGTCTCCGCCGCCGAGATTAGTCTCGGCATAAGCCGATCCACCATCAGTACCCACCTCAAGGACTTGGAGGCGCGATTGAATATCGTGCTCTGCCAGCGCGGCCGCAGCGGCTTTCGGCTGACTCCACAGGGCAAGGAGATCTACGGCTACACAGTGGAATTTCTCCGCGAGATCGAGCGCTTCCGCCAACGCCTCAACGGCGTCAACGATACGGTCTGTGGCAGTCTGTCGATAGGCATGGTTGATAACGTAATCTGGGAGAATAATCCTGCGCTGCTGGATACCTTCGCTGAGTTTGCCCGCCAGGGCAGCGAGGTCGACCTCTCGATCCGTCTACTGTCGCCGGACGAGGTCGAGCGGGGGCTGATGGAGAAGAAGCTGGACCTTGGTATACTTACGGCGCTGCATGTCTTGCCCTCACTGTCTTACGAAGAGCTCTATCAGGAGGGGAACTACCTGTACTGCGGCGTCGGGCACGAACTATTCGGTTTGCCCGACCAGCAGATTACCGAGGAGCGCGTCAAGCGTGCGTCCTATGTCAACAAGGGTTATGTGGTCACCGAGTTCATGGAGGAAACCGAGCGCCGCATGAACGTCAAGGCCACGGCGTACGACGTCGAATCCATTGCCTTTCTGATCCTTTCTGGCCAGTACATTGGTTTTCTGCCGGAACGCTACGCAGAGGTCTGGATTGAGCGCGGGCAGATGCGTCCCCTGCTGAGCGACCGTTACTCCACCCAGTTCGACGTCATGGCCGCGACCGCCAAGGGAGCGCACCCCTCGGATGCGCTATCGATGTTTCTCGGCATACTGCGCAAGCACAGTCGTCGGCATGCGAGGCATCTTGGCGTAGTTGGAAAAGGTGCGTAGTTTCAGAGTTAACGTCTAACTTTCAGGCTTTAACGTGTTGTTCAGGCTGGCTACTCTGCTCAATCCAGCAGCCAGTGCCCAGGGGGCCGGATACCCGTGGCGAATGCCGAATTTACCCAGATACATCCCGGTGGCGACCCGCAGCTCGGTCTGTCAGCTGTCGAACATGAGCCCTCGGACCGGGCTGTCGAAGGTGCCCGAAAACCCATGGCCTACGTCGCCCACGCCGTCGACCGGCCGGAACTGACGGCCGGAATCTGGGCCTGTGATGCAGGCATTCTGGAGGTTACTGACCTGCCGTTTACTGAGGTCTGTGTGGTAATCGAGGGTTGCGTCGAAGTCACCGATCGTCATGGTCATACGGCGACATTCAAGCCCGGGGATGCCTTCGTGCTGCACGCGGGGTTCACCGGACGCTGGCACATGTCGGCGTCATTTCGTAAATACAACTGCATGATCAGGCGATTTGAGCGGGATTGAACGCTGCCTGGTCCGCCTTTGAGCCACAGGAATGGAGAATATCATGATGTCAAACAGCGCCACATGTTCACAGGTTAGAGGAGTGTTACACAGGGTCGCGCTCATGTGTGCAGCCTTCATGCTCTGGCTGCCGATGACTGTGGCGGCGAAAACCATCGCCCTGGTCGGCGGCACCTTGATCGACGGTAATGGTGGTGAGCCACTCAAGAACGCCGCCCTTGTTATGGAGGGGGAGCGGATAATTGCCGTGGGGCCTCGCTCGACCATTACACTACCCGAAGATGCGGAAGTCATAGATGTGGGCGGCCAGTACCTGCTGCCGGGACTTATGGATGCCAATGTGCACCTGTTTCCCTGGCCTAGCTGGACCTACATTGAGTTCCTGGCACGCTACGAAGACAATTTCGAAGGCATTATCGCCGAGGGTGCTCAGATTGCCCTGAAAAGTGGCGTGACATCGGTATTCGACAGTATGGGCCCGTTTCGTTCGTTAGTGAACGTCCGTGACAGTATCAACGAAGGTGAGATGCCCGGGCCGCGCCTGTTTGTTGCGGGCAATATCGTCGGCTTCAGAGCGGTGTTTACCACCACCGAGACCATGGCGGCTGCCAGCAAAGCTTTTCAGGCGCGTATCAATGCCCGCTTCGAGCTGAACATGGGACCTGACCTGGCCTACCTGACCCCAGACGAGATCTACCGGGAAATGCGTGAGTTCATCGCCCTGGGAGCGGATTTCATCAAGTATGGCGCCAGTGGCGATGGCGACCCGGTGAATAGCGAGATTGGCCAGAGGGCAGTTCTGCGTTTCAGCGAGGACCAGCAGCGTGCCATGGTGCGCGCCGCACATGACGCCGGCGTTCCCATCCAGGCGCATCAAAGCACAGCCGACTCCCTGCGCATCGTCGTCGAGGTGGGTAACGATATGACGCAGCACTGTGCCCACACCAGACCCACACGCATTCTTGACGAGACGATTGCCGCCATGTTGGAGCGCAATTTTTACTGCGGCACCCAGTGGGGGACCCTCAGTGAGGACGAGTTGGAGATGATCCGCAGCGGTGACTTTAGCCGCGGCGACGGACAGCCGCCGCACTACGACCTGGAAAACTCGGTGCGCCTGATCAAGGCCGGCGTTCCACAGCTGATGTCAACCGATGCAGGTACCATCGACCCCGACGTTGAACGCGACTGGGGGCCGGAAGGCGAGGGCGGGCTTGGGGGTGGTTCCGCCTTGATCGGCGAGGCCCACATCATCAACATGCAGGCCATGAAACAGCGTGGGATGGAACCCATGGCCGTGATTCAGGCCGCCACCCGTAACGTGGCCGCAGCCTACCGGATGCTTGACGATCTTGGCACGCTGGAGGCCGGCAAGTTCGCGGATGTGCTGGTGCTGGGCGCAGACCCGCTGCGGGACCTTGAGAACTTGCGCAGTGTAGAACATGTGTTCAAGGGTGGCGTGCGAGTTGCCCGCGAAACATTGCCGCAGGAACCGATTCTGACATCGGAGGAGGCAAGGAATCCTGGTGAGATCCGGAAGCGCTAGTGGCTGCAACCAGCTCCACGGCACACGCCAGCCTCGCGGTTGGGGTCTTAAGTCCTGCTCATCTGGTGTTTACGGTGCTTGCTGCTCTGGCACCGCTGACCTTGGTGGTGGCGGTAGTCCCTCTGCATTTCATGACCGGTGGCGCGGCCGTCCCCGGAGCGTTCCTGCTGGCCGGGGTAATAATGCTGCTGTTTGCGACGACCCTGCTGCAATTGCGGGAGAGCCTGCCCCGGGCTGACTCACTGCGCGAAGTGATTGCTGCAGGACTGGGCAGTGGCGTGGGGGCGGGGGCCGGGATGCTTGCGTTGCTGGCCTACAATGCGCTGCAGGTCAGCGTTTACGGTGCTCTGGGCGTCTATGGCAGCGCAGCAATTGCGCACTACGGGGGCGACGTGAGCTGGTGGATCATCGCCTGGGTGGCACTGCTGGTTGTCACCTGGCTGGGCTTGCGCAGCATCCAGACCTCCAGCCGAGTGCTGGTGCTGATTCTGCTGGCTGAAATTGGCATCCTGTGCTGGCTTGGCGCCGCCCTGGTGCCGGGCACCATGGGTTCGGGTGAACTCGGCGAGATCTTCAACCCGCGCCATTTCAGTAGCGCCGTAGCGCCCATGTTCACCTTGGTTTTTGGCGCCTTTATGGGATTCGAAGCCACCCTGGTGTTCGCTCGGGAAACCCGCGGCGGCCGTCGCGGTATCCGCCGGGCTACGATCTTCTCGTTGGCGTTCATTGCCCTGTTTTACGCCGGCTTGACGACGCTGGTGACGGCGACCATCGGCCACGACAGGATTGCCGCACAGGCGGCCCTGGAAACCGAGTATCTGGTCCTGGCCCTGTTCTGGCTATATACCCCGAACTGGCTTGCGCAGGCGATGCAGTGGTTCCTTGCCGGTAGCGCCTTTGCGGCTCTCCTGGCGCTGCACAACATTGCTGTGCGCTATTTCCATACCCTGGCGGAAGCGGGTTTATTGCCCTCCCTGTTGGCCAGCACTTCGCGCAATCACCGCGCGCCCTGGGTGGCCAGTCTGCTGCAGTCTGGGGTGGCAGCCAGCGTGTTGGCGGTCGTGCTTCTCGCCGACATCGATCCCTATCTTGGCCTTTTGCTTTGGGGCAGCGCACTCGGCCTGGCCACCATGGTGCTGCTGTGGGCGCTGTGCGCCATTGCCTGTGCCCGCTTCGCCTGGCGTCAGCACGGCAGGCGGGCGCTTCCCCTGGTGCTGCAGGCGACCTTATGCGGGATTGCCTTCAGCGCAATCGTGGGTCTCACCGTGACCGATTTCGCCGGGCTGACCGGGGCGGGACCACTGGTCAACGGGGCATTGCTGGGGAGCGCCGCCCTGGCGTATCTGCTGGGCGTGTGGCAGGCCAGAAAGCAGCGCTTGCTCTCGCCCGCTGCGGCCCCCGAACCGGCTGGGGTGGCGTGAAGCGCATCGATGGCGGTAGGCAGCCGCCTTTTGCCTGGTCCCCCGCCGGCTGGCCCTCACCGGGCGCCTATCGAGTGCCGGGAGAGTCCCAGGTCTGGTGTTACACCGACCGATTCTCTTACCTGCCCGGAGACACCGTGACACTCCATTGCAGCAGTAATGTCGCGGCGTTTCGTCTGGAGATCGTGCGTGACGGCAGCGACCCGCAGTGCATTTTCAGGCAGGAGGGACTGCAGGCGGGTTACTTTCCCGCACCGGCAGACGCCTATGCCGCCGGCTGCGACTGGCCCCCATGTTTCCACTGGCAAGTGCCGGAAAACCTGTCTTCGGGTTTTTACCTTGTGCGCCTGATCCTCGACGAGCCCTCGCATGAAACCTGGGTCTACGAGCATTTTTTCGTGGTCCGTGCGCCGGTCGGCCAGCGCCGCGACATGGCGCTGCTGGTGACTACGAGTACGCTGCTCGCCTATAACGATTGGGGGGGCGCCAACCATTACCGGGGGCTTGGCGACAAGGTTGGCGAAGACGAGGGTTCGCCGTTGTCCTCGATGCACAGGCCGCTGTCGCGGGGTTTTCTCTCGAAGCCGGCGGACGCGCCGCGCGAGTGTCACTCTCATGATCCTCTGCCCAACAGAGCACCTCGCTATCAAGCCTATGAGTGGGCTCGCGACCACGGCTTCGGCCGTCATCATGCCGACGCGTTCTGGGCCAGTTATGAACGGGACTTCGTGGTGTGGGCAGAACGCGCCGGCTTCACCTTTGACTACCTGACCCAGAACGACCTGCACTCTGACCCTGGCAGCCTGGATGATTATCTGTGCCTCTGCATTGTTGGTCACGATGAATATTGGAGTTGGGAGATGCGAGATGTGGTCGACCGTTTCGTCAATGCCGGCGGCAGACTGGCACGTTTCGCCGGCAATTATCAGTGGCAAGTTCGTTTCAGCCAAAATATGTCCACACAGTACTGTTATCGCTTGCCGACACTCGACCCGATGACTGCACAGCAGCCCCAGCGTGCCACGACAGTTTGGGAGGCACGCTCGGTCGGGCGACCCGGCGCCGCTACCATGGGCTTGAACGGCCTGGGGGGAATCTACAACCGCTACGGCGTCGCTACGCCTCGTTCATCCGGAGGGTTTACCGTCTACAGGCCAGAGCATTGGTGCTTCGAGGGCACTGATCTTTACTACGGCGACCTGCTGGGCGGCAAGCCGGTGTGCCTCGCTGCCTTCGAGGTCGACTCTGTCGAGTACAACTTCCATCGCGGCTTGCCAGTGCCAACCTTTGAAGACGGGGCACCCGAAACACTGCAGATTCTTGCGCTTTGCCCCGCTGTTAAAGGCGAGGAGGATCGATTTGATGGCAGCGTGCCGCTGGGAGGTCCGGAATTCGAAATGCAGCGCTATCTCGACGCCTTGGGGGACGACGTCCCGCAGTATCTGCTTGAGTCGGGTATGCGCGGCGCCGGCATGATGGCCAGTTTTACCCGCGGCATGGGCGAGGTTTTCAACGGCGGCAGCACCGAGTGGCCACATGCTCTCGCTCAGGGTGACCCCTCGGTGGATCGCATCGTGCGCAATGTTCTTTATCGTTTTGGTGAACGCTCTCGTGCTGATAAGGAGGATTTTTCAGGGTGAGTGGCATTGAGGAGCTTCGAGTCAATGGCTCGCGCCTGTGGGATTCTTTGATGGAGGTGGCGAAAATTGGAGCTACACCCGCTGGTGGCTGTAACCGACAGGCGTTGACAGTGCTGGACAAGGCCGGTCGCGATCTCTTTTGCCAGTGGTGTCGCGAGCTTGGCTGCACCATCACCGTTGATAGAATGGGCAACATCTTCGCTCGCCGCGAGGGCCGCGATCCGGGCAGCCTGCCAGTCTTGACCGGTAGCCATCTGGACACGCAACTGACTGGGGGCAAGTTCGATGGCGTCTATGGAGTCCTCGCAGGAGTAGAGGTCTTGCGCACTCTTGACGAGGCGGGTATCTCACTCTACGCCCCCATTGAGCTGGTGGTTTGGACCAATGAGGAGGGCGCACGTTTTTCTCCCGCGATGCTCGGCTCTGGAGTATGGAGCGGTGAGTTCGCCCTTGAGCAGGCCCATGCAATTACGGACACTGGCGGCTGCACAGTCAAAAGCGAGCTCGAAAGTATCGGCTATCTGGGTGCGCGGCCCGCCAACGCCCGGCCCGCCAGAGCCGCTTTCGAACTACACATCGAGCAGGGACCAATTCTGGAGGCTGCGGACATCCCTATCGGTATCGTCACTGGGGTTCAGGGCATACGCTGGTATGACCTGATGATTCACGGTGAGGCCTGCCATGCGGGGCCGACACCAATGGACCGGCGCAAGGATCCCTTCATGGCGCTGCCACCCATCCAGACTGCCCTGTACTCCCTTACCGCAGAGCATGCCCCCTGGGCTCGGGTCACCTTCGGCAATATTCGCGTCGAGCCCGGATCGCGCAATACAGTGCCCGAGCGCCTGGTCCTGGCTGTAGATCTGCGCCACCCGGACCCGGATGTGCTGCAGATCATGGACGCTGCTTTTCGCAAGCTGGTCGATAAACATGCCTCGTGTTACTCACTCGAGGCTGATATCCGCCTGGAGTGGGATTCACCTCCAGTGAGTTTTGATGAGCAGTGTATCGAGGCTGTCCGTGAGGCGGTAAGGCGGCTCGATTATCCTGCCATGGAGATGGTGAGTGGCGCGGGACATGATGCGGTATATCTTTCCCGTGTGGTGCCCACGGCAATGATCTTCGTGCCTTGCCGCGAAGGGATAAGCCACAATGAGGTGGAATACGCCGAGCCCGCACATCTCGAGGCGGGCTGTAACGTTCTGCTGCACTCAATCCTCGCCTGTGCCGGGTCCGACCGCGCTTACCACGCTATCCCGTAGTCATCCCCATAATCACTGGCGCCTCCCTGCAGGGTGCCGTGCTCGCGGTCAAACCAGATCGCCGTGGAAGAAGTTCCAGTCCGCGGTGTTCCCCGGCGGCCAGGGCGGCCCGTTGATGCACGTGATTGCCGCCAAGGCGATCAGCTTCAAGGAGGCCGCCAGCCCTGAGTTCGTGGCCTACCAGAAGCAGGTAGTGGCCAACGCCCGGGCAATGGCGCGCACGTTC
>JBGTGB010000350.1:0-6192 GCA_041746975.1 Haliea sp.
GCGCCGGCATGGCCACCGGCCTGGCAGGCCTGTTCCTGGAGGCGCACCCGGACCCGGCGCGGGCACTCTGCGATGGCCCCAGCGCGCTGCCGCTGCACCAACTCGAACCGTTTCTCGCCCAGGTCAAGGCGGTGGATGACCTGGTCAAGAGCCTGCCCCCGCTGAGCATAGAATGAGTATCTGGCAACTGGAGTTTAAGCAATGAGCAAGATCGCCAACGTACAGGCCTTTGAGGTCATGGACTCTCGCGGCAATCCAACCGTCATGGCCGAGGTGACTCTGGCCAGCGGTGAAGTCGGCGTGGCCTGTGCACCGTCCGGCGCGTCCACCGGTTCCAGGGAGGCACTGGAACTGCGTGACGGCGACAGCCAGCGTTACCTTGGCAAGGGTGTGCTGACGGCGGTCGGCAACGTCAATGGCCCCATCCGGGACCTGCTGCTGGGGCGTGATCCCGCGCAGCAGCGGGAGTTGGACGCCGCCATGATTGAGGCTGACGGCACCGAGAACAAGGCGCAGTTCGGCGCCAACGCCATTCTCGCGGTGTCGCTGGCCACCGCCAAGGCGGCAGCCCTGGCGCGCAGTGTGCCTCTATACCAGCATATCGCTGAGCTCAACGGCAGCAGCGAGCTGAGCATGCCGGTGCCGATGATGAATATTCTCAACGGCGGCGAGCACGCCGACAACAACGTCGATATCCAGGAATTCATGGTGCAGCCGGTGGCCGCACCCAGTTTTGCCGAAGCCCTGCGGGCGGGTGCCGAGATCTTCCAGCAGCTGAAGAAGGTGTTGGCTTCCCGTGGCCTCAGTACCGCGGTTGGCGACGAAGGCGGCTTCGCCCCCAACCTGCCGTCCAATGAAGCGGCACTTGAGGTTATTGCTGTTGCCATCGACAAGGCCGGGTACAAACTTGGCCGCGACATCACCCTGGCGCTCGACTGCGCCGCCTCCGAATTTTACCGGGACGGTGTCTATGACCTCGCTGGCGAGGGCAAGCGCTTCAGCAGTGCGGAGTTCACCGACTACCTGGCCGCCCTGGCAGCCAGCCACCCGATTGTCTCCATTGAGGATGGGCTGGACGAGTCCGATTGGGATGGCTGGAAACTGCTGACCGACAAGATCGGCGACCGGGTGCAGCTGGTAGGCGACGATCTGTTTGTGACCAACACCCGCATTTTACAACAGGGTATCGACCGCGGCGTGGCCAACTCCATCCTGATCAAGTTCAACCAGATCGGCAGTCTCTCCGAGACCCTGGACGCGATTGCCATGGCCAAAGAGGCCGGTTATACCGCGGTGATTTCCCACCGCTCCGGGGAAACCGAGGACACCACGATTGCGGATCTCGCTGTGGCCACGGCCGCAGGCCAGATCAAGACCGGTTCCCTGTGCCGCTCGGATCGGGTTGCCAAGTACAACCGCCTGCTGCGGATCGAAGCCGAGCTGGCGGGGCGAGCGCCCTATCGGGGTCTCGCCGAGATAGCAGGGCGCCGCTAGGGTAGGCCCGGAACCATGGCTGGCGCCCGCGTATGAAATTTCTGCTGGTCGCACTCGTTGCCTTGCTGGGCGTGCTCCAATATCGCCTCTGGATAGCAGACGGCAGCCTGGCGGAAAAACACCGGCTGGAGCGCGAAGTTGAGGTGCAACAGGCTATCAACAGAGAGTTGGAGGCGCGCAACGCGGTGTTGGAACGGGAGGTGCTGGACCTGCAGACCGGGAACGACGGGCTGGAGCAGCGCGCCCGGGAACAACTCGGCCTGGTACGCGAAGGCGAGATTTTCTACCAGTTCGTTCCCGAGCAGGACCGTCCTGCGGCTTCGGTGGGGAGCGATGAAAGCCGTGCCGTGGAGGGCGGAACGGCGGCCGCGCTCCCCTTCGAGCGCGACGCTACCGGTAACGGGGAAGAATGAGGTCCGAGGTGCGCTGCTGGGGTGTTATACCTGCCGCCGGGATCGGCGCCAGAATGGCGGCCGCGGAACCCAAGCAACACCTTGAGGTCGCCGGCAAGAGCCTGCTACAGCACAGTCTCGATGCCCTGTTGGCCATTGCCGCAGTGGAGTCTGTCGTGGTTGCCCTGGATGCGGGTGATACACGGTCGTCCTCGCTGCTCGCCATGCCCAGGGTAAGGTTGGCACCAGGCGGCGCCCGCCGCGCGGATTCCGTATTGGCGGCGTTGCGGGCTCTGCAGGAATTTGCCCATGAAGATGACTGGGTCCTGGTGCACGACGCCGCCCGGCCCTGCCTCTTGCAGGCGGATAGCGAACGTTTGGTGACAACCGTGCTGACGACTGGCACTGGAGCCCTGTTGGCGGAGCCGGTGGTGGACACCATCAAGCAGGTTGCCGCCGATGGGCGGGTGCTGGGAACCCTGGATCGCAGCCAGCTCTGGCGCGCCCAGACCCCGCAGATGTTCCGCCTTGGGGAGCTCGTCGACGCGCTTGCGCGAGCGCTGCTGGCTGGCGCTGCCATAACAGATGAGGCCTCCGCCATGGAGTGGGCTGGCCACCCGGTGGCGGTGGTCCCCGGCTCGTCCCGCAATCTCAAGGTCACAGTGCCGGAAGACCTGGCGCTGGCTGCATTTTACCTCGGCGAGTCCGTAACGGGATAACACACATGCGCATTGGACACGGTTTCGACGTTCACCGTTTTGGGCCTGGCCAGGAAGTTATTCTGGGCGGTGTGGCCATTCCCCACAGCCATGGCCTGGTGGCACACTCTGACGGCGATGTGCTTGTGCATGCCCTCTGTGACGCGCTGCTCGGCGCTATCGGGCGCGGCGATATCGGCCGCCACTTCCCGGACTCGGACCCGGCACTGGCCGGCGTCGACAGCCGCCAGTTGCTGCGCAAGGTGGTAGGGCAGATGCAGGCGGAGGGTTGGGTGCTGGCGAATATGGACGCCACCCTGATTGCCGAGGCCCCGCGCATGGCGCCGCACGTGGACGCCATGCGCGCCAATCTGGCCCGGGACCTGCAGGTGCTGGAGGAGCAGGTCAACGTAAAAGCGACGACCACGGAAAAGCTTGGCTTCACCGGCCGCGGCGAAGGCATTGCCGCGCACGCGGTGGTGCTGCTCGCTGCTGCATCGTGATTGCCGCGCGCCCCCGGGTAGCAGCGGGGCTGCCGGTCAAGGCGCTGATTCGCAGTGTGCCGGAAGACTTTGTGGTCAGGGAGCAACTTGGCTTTGAGCCGGACGGCAGTGGCGAGCACGTGTTTCTGCATCTGCAGAAGCGCGGACTCAATACCCAGGATCTGTTACAGCGAATCTCGGCCCTGAGTGGTATTCATCTACGCGACATCGGCTACAGCGGTCTCAAGGACCGGCGCGCGGTTACCAGCCAGTGGGTCAGCGTGAGGATGGCGGGTAAGCAGGAGCCTGACTGGCAGCAATTGGCAGTAGCGGGAGAGGTAGAAGTGCTGGACTGCCGCCGCCACTCGCGCAAACTCAAGCGCGGTGTACACCGCAGTAATCGTTTCGAGCTGCGGCTGCGGAATTTGGAGGGCGACAGCGAAGCGCTGGAGGCACGTTTGCAACAGCTCTCGCAGCAGGGTGTGCCAAATTATTTCGGCGAACAACGTTTCGGCCACGGCGGCGCAACTCTGGCCCAGGCGCGGCACTGGCAAGAGCGCGGTGCGCGCAAGCTGTCGCACAGCAAGCGCGGCCTGCTGCTGTCTGCCCTGCGTGGACATCTGTTCAACCTGCTGTTGGCACAGCGTGTCGAGGAGAACAGCTGGAACCGCCTCTCACCGGGCGATGTCTGCATGCTGCAGGGATCCCGCAGCCTGTTCCCCTGTGCGACGGTCGATGCGGACCTGGCCGTGCGGGTCGCTGCGGGTGATGTACACCCGGGTCTGCCGCTGTGGGGGCGGGGTGAGGTGTTGCAGGGCGCAGCGCAGTTGTCCAGGCAGGCGGCAACCCTGGCGCCCGAGGCTGCGCTTTGTAGGTTCCTGGAGGATGCGGGACTCAATCTTGCCTATCGTCCCGCGCGGCTGCTGCCGGATGACTTTTCCTGGCGCTTTTGTGATGATGGCGCGCTGCTGCTGGGGTTCAGTTTACCCCCCGGGAGCTACGCGACCGCAGTGCTGGCGGAACTGGCAGAATACAGGGAAGAACATGGGGAGAGTGGTAACAGCAGTGAATAGTGTAGACCTGAATGGTATCGGCATGACCTCCCTGCGCACCCGCGAGCGGCTGGTTCAGCGCCTGGTGGAGCAGGGTATCGGCAGCCAGCGGGTACTCGACATCATGCGCACAACGCCGCGGCATCTATTCCTGGATGAGGCCATGGCGCACCGCGCCTACGAGGACACAGCACTCCCCATCGGTTTCCAGCAGACCTTGTCTCAACCGTATATTGTCGCTCGCATGACCGAGCTGCTGTTGGAGCAGGGCCCCCGCAGCCGTGTGCTGGAGGTGGGCACCGGCTCGGGCTACCAGACCGCGGTACTGGCCCAGCTGGTGGATCAGGTGTGGAGCGTGGAACGGATCAAGCCACTGCTGGACAAGGCTCGCCAGCGTCTGCGGCAGCTCAAGTTACGCAATGTGACGCTGCGCCATGCCGACGGCAGTTTCGGCTGGGAAGATGCGGGCCCATTCGATGGTATTCTGAGTGCCGCAGCGCCAGAGTGTATTCCCGAGGAGTTGTTGCGGCAGCTCGCCCCGGGTGGATGCCTGGTGATTCCGGTGGGCGGCGTCAGCCAGCACCTGCAGCTTGTCACCCGCACCAGCGAAGGCTTCGATACCCGCATCGTGGAAGCCGTTCGGTTTGTGCCGCTGCGCCCGGGCACGGTGAAGTAGTGACGCCGCTTGGTGTTTACCTGCGAGGCATGCTGATGGGCGCCGCAGATATTGTCCCCGGTGTGTCCGGGGGCACCATGGCTTTTATCACCGGTATCTACGACCGTTTGCTCGGCAGCATCCGGGCCTTTGACCTGCGCTGCCTGCGGCTGCTCTGGCAGCGTCGTTTCCGGGATGCCTGGCAGCATGTGGACGGTGGTTTCCTGCTGGCACTGTTGCTGGGTATATTCACCAGTATTCTCTCGCTCGCCCGCCTGATTTCGTGGTTGTTGGCGGAATATCCAGTGCCGCTGTGGGCATTCTTTTTTGGCTTGATCCTGGCATCGGCGCTGGTCCTGTTGCGCCAGGTTCCCCATTGGACCCCGGCCCGAGTGACCTGTCTGCTGGTCGGCCTGCTGGTGGCCACGGGCATCGCCCTGTCCCCGGCTGTGCCAATGGCGCCGGGCCTGCCCGGGTATTTTGTGGCCGGATTCATTGCCATTTGTGCCATGATCCTGCCGGGCATTTCCGGGAGTTTTATCCTGGTCCTGCTGGGCATGTATGGGTCGGTGCTCAACGCCGTCAAAAATCTGGAGCTGGAGATTATGGCAGTGTTCGCCCTCGGAGCAGGATTGGGCTTGATCTGTTTCTCGCGGATTCTGCACTGGCTGTTACAGCGGTATCGCGCAGCCACCATGGCGCTACTGACTGGCTTTCTGTTTGGATCGCTGCTGGTGGTCTGGCCCTGGAAGCACGCCCTCGACTGGGTGCTCGGCAGCGATGGCGAGTTGCGTCCCGCCCAGCAGGTGCCAGTGTGGCCCTGGAACTTTGCCGGTGAACCCCTGCTGCCCGTCTGTCTGGCCCTGATGATCGCCGGTTTCGCCCTGGTGTGGTTGGTGGACCGGAGGTGGGGCGATGCCTGAGTACTGTATAGCGAAAAAGCACCGCAACAGGGATGGTCGTCCCGCAGCGCTTGGGTTTCTGGTCCTGTTGCTGGTGTTGGCGGGCTGCGCCAGCCGGTCCCCGGCCCCGATTGAAGACCGGCAGACGCGCGCAGCTACCGCGGTGCCGGCGGCCAACAGTTATCTGGTGCAGCGGGGCGATACGCTCTACTCGATAGCGTTTCGCTTCGGTCTCGACTATCGCGATGTGGCCGCGGCCAACGGTGTTCGGCCACCCTACACTATTTACCCCGGCCAGCGCCTGAGCCTGATTGGCGGCCAGGCGTCCAGCTATGCTGCCAGGCCCCAGCCTGCGGCGCCTCCCACGCCCGCCTCCCGAGCGGAGCAGGTAGTGCCGCCACCGGCCACGGTGGTCCGTCCCGACCCAGCTCCTTCGCCCATTGTCACAGCACCGTCATCACCGGCTGCTACAACAGTGGTGCCGGCGGCCCCCGTGCCAGCAACGCCTGCACCCAGG
>JBGTGB010000351.1:0-14267 GCA_041746975.1 Haliea sp.
GGAAGCGACCCAGCGGCAGGCGCACGCCGCCCAGACTCGGGGCACACCCGGGCGCGCGCACCAGTTCGATCAGCCGGGCGGGCTCCCACAGGCCGGTGACCAGCCCCGGTTTAGGCAGGCCCAAAGGATCTTCACAGAGACACAGGGATTGGTTGGACGCGCCCACCGGCACCGGCCCATCCCCCATGGGCAAGCCCGTCACCCGGATCGGGAACAGGCAGGACCAGCAGATGTCGGTCAGGAGCTTGCCGCTCAGCACCTGCGCATCCGGGCAGCTGAGCTCGGCACGCGTTGCTGCGCTCCAGGGCAGACAGGCCACCAAAACCCAGAATAAACACCGGCGCCAGACTGAGTACCTGTACAAAATCATGTGAAGTACCATTTCATGTACCTGCACCATGTTCTGTCACAGCGAGATAACGGACCCGCACACGCTCGCCCACGGCGTCGATCACTGCGGGGACTTCGCGCAGCTGGAAGCGCGTCTGCAGGGCGCCATTCAGGAGATAGACAGGCCGGGCAAACTGTTTTTCAAGGGCGGCCCAGCCCTGCCAGCCGTGGCTTGGCTCAATGCCGGTGGTGACCAGGGTGATGCGCTGGTACGGGTTTACGTGCTCATCTGTAAAGTCGTCCGCATTGGGTGCTCGCGACGGTGGCGAGAACGCTGCGGGGTGTACCTCCAGCCAGTCACCCACCCGTTTCCGCTGAAGCGGATCACGGGCATCAAAGACCACCACTGCCTGCCGGAACGGTAAATGCCGCAGCGGGTTGATCCGGGTACCGGCGGGCACCAGCACCTTGCCCTCAGCATCCCGCAGAGCCGCCTGCATCGCTATGGTGGGGTCCAGCCACTGGGTGTGGTCGTGAGTGGCTACCGGCAAATCAGTGAAGGTCTGCCGGGGCCAGAAGTTGACCAGCGCCTTCTCTTTGAGGGCGGCGAGATCGAGTACCTCGACCCGAGCCTGCAGGGTTTCCAGCAGGTCCGGCTCGATGGGGAGCATCACCGGCCCCCAGGTGCCCAGGTCGCCGCGGGCACCGGCCTCGCTGCGCTGCTGCAACCAGTCCCGACTGGTGATCCCGGCGGCGCGGGCGATCAGGACGCCGTTTTTTAGGTGTACTACCTGAGGCACAGTGGTCACCCCCCAGGCCCGAAAGGAATCCGGATCCAGGATGACCGACGGTAGCGGATCCAGGTCCGCTAGCAACCGGTGCAGGTGACGGATCCCCTGCCCCAGGGTCATGCCGTCGGGGATGCCCCGAAAGACGACGGTCATATCCGCGGCGGCCGCTTCCCTGAAGATGGTTTTCAGGGCGTTATCACCCAGGGACAGGGAGGCAAACAGCAGCCACCGGGTGCCTTGCGGTGTAGAGGCGTGGTCGGCGCTCAGTCTCTGGCCTTGATCCTTGCCTTGTGGCAAAGCCGCGGGTGGACTCTCAGGCAACGCAGGATTCGATACCCCATCGCTGGTAGGCGCGAGCAGGGTAGCGTCCGCCTGCCGTATCAACTCCCGGCTGCGGGCGATCAGTTCCTGGTCCTCCGCCGTCAGGGGCGAGGCGGCGAGTGCGGCCGATGCGGTTGAGAGCGTCAGAGCCAGCAGGTAACCGGCTACGTGCCAGTGCTGCCTAAAATACTGCCTCACCATAGCGGCCACGCCCGGCCGAGCAGCTGTTCCCCGCTGACCGGCCCCCAGTAGCGGGAATCAAAACTGGTCGGCGCGTCACCGCTGAACCAGTACCGCCCTTCGTCCAACATGTGTGTGCGGTGGAAGGCCTCCGGGGGCTGTCCCAGCTGCGCCGCGAGCACCAAACCCTCACCGATCTGGCGTTTCTCAACATGGATGCCGCGTTGGTTGACCTCCACTACCTCCCCCGGCATCCCTGCCAGGCGTTTCAGCATACGGGTGCCGTCCACATACCAGGGCGCAAGACCTCGCGTCTCGAACGCATACAGCCCATCTTTTAGCGGAACCCGGTTCCAGCGATCGATCAGGTACACCGAGGTGTCGGGCAGACAGCGTTCGGTCTGCCAGTCAATGCCCAGGCTATAGCGGGTGCCGAGATAGGCAAGGGGTGCTCCCACCAGAAAACACAGCAGCACCAGGCGCCGGGCAAAGACCTGCCAGGGCAAACGCTCAGTGCGCGATGCCATGTTCACGATCCTTCAATATCTGGTGGATGGCATCCGCGACAGTCATACCCTGGCGGGTGTAGCGCTGGATGGCGTTGACATCCTCCGCCCGGGACGAGTACAGCAGCTGGTGGAAAGGATCTACGATCAGCCGGCCAATGCCGGAGCCCATCTCGGTGATAAAAAAGATCTCGGAATAGGCACCGGTGACGGTGTGCACGGTTTTAAGATACTCGTAGCCGGCCTCTCCCAGAGGCAGGCGCCCTTCCCGCTTCAGGGCGTTAATGGTTTCCGCCTTCTGGCCCAGCAGGTACATATTGGCCGAGTTCTCAGCGATGGCCTTGCCGGTAGCACTGGCATACAGATCGTTAACCGACTGGGTCACAGTGACTGCGGAGCCGCCATACTTGCGGAACCGCCGGTAACCGGTCTCGATGAACTTGCCGACATCCCCCTGGGTGAGCAGATCCCAGGCCTCGTCGATGAATACGATCTTGCGCCGGTCCCGCTCGCCGAGATACATCTCCTGCTGGATCTGGTAGATCAGCTGCAGCAGCACCACCTGCTGTAAATGTTTACGGCCCTTGAGCTCCTCCAGTTCCAGCACCGTGAAGCGGTTGCGAAAGCGGATAGTGTTGGGTCCGTTGAAGAAACGGCCGTACTCGCCCTGGCGGGTAAACGGATACAGCTGCTCACCCACATCGCGGATGCGCTGATCCTCGTGGGCTTTCAGAGCGGTGGCGACATCATCCACCCCCATGGACCGGCCCTGCGCCTCCCACAACTCGCGCACATGCCGCTTCAGGGCAGCCATCTGGTAGTCTGAAAGCGGCTGGGTGGGCGCCGCCATAGCCGCAAGCAGACCCACCAGGACATCCGCCTCCTCGTCATAGTCTTCCACGATCTCAAACGGATTCAGGCAGATGCCGCTGTCCCGGCCAAACTGCAAAAACTCGCCCTCGTAGACCTCACAGAGCTTCTCATAGGAGCGGCCCACATCGATGACCCAGCACTGGCCGCCCGCGGACAGATAGGACGAGAGGATCTCGTTGACCAGGAAGGACTTGCCGGATCCACTCTGGGCGGCGATGCAGCAGTTGTAGTTGCTGCCAGAGTCATACAAGGACAGGTTCATCAATTGTCCGTTGCGGGAAATCACGTTGATCACCGGTGTACCGGTGCCCTTCCAGTCCGCGAACAGGGGCAGCAGGGGAATGGCATGACGCGTGGCCATGGTTTTAAAACGTAGCAGGTCGTTCATGGCGGCCCGCTCCGCTCCCATGGGCAATGCGTTCAGAAAAATCGGCAAGCTGAAGAAGCGGTCCTCCATCAGCTCAAACCCAAGTTCCTTGAAATAGGTGCGGGCATTGGCGACATCGGTGAGCGACTGCTCTTCGGTCGGAGCAAACAGACTGAGGGTCATGTGGGTGCGCACAGGGCGATCCCCTTCCTGAAACGCCTCGAACAGCACATCAAAGCCACGCTTCTTGGCGGCCAGCACCGGCACGAACTTGAGCATGGGCCCGTAGGCCTGGTTGACTGCCCACTGGCGCTTGGTCTCCAGGCGCGAGCGGGCGCTCTCCGCATGCGGAAAATGTAGGGTCACGGTGAGCATAAAACTACCGCGCAGGCCGCGACTGCCTGTCATCAGGTCGCCGGCAAAGCTGGCGGCGTGACCGAACCAGATCCGCTCCGGCAGTCGCTTGAAGGACAGCGTGCGCAAGCGGGTATCCCCGAGCCGGATGCCCCGGCTGTCACTGGCGAGCAGACGGTCGTAGTCACAGACCTGTTCCCGCAGCGGCTTGTCCGTTTCAGCCCGCAACGGTGCGGGATGGCGCCAAGCAGCCGCGTGTCCCCAGTTGAGCAGGGGATTCATCAGCTGCACATAGCCGTCGCCGGTCAGTGCTTGGCTCCTGAAACCGACGGTCTTCAGGGCCTGGGCAAAGGAGACCCGCAGGGAATCCGCACGCTGTATCTCCCGGTCGCTGGGACTGTGGCTGTCCAGGGGCAGCTTGCAGCTGATCACCAACTGAAAGTCCCGCACCATCGTCTGGGTGGTCGGCTCCAAGGGTGCAATAGTGCCGCCCTCCAAAAATGCGGCACGCCGTTCAATCGCGGTGCGCAGCAGCGGATCCTGCTGGTGATGCCGTAGCAGACGCAGCTGCTGCAGCGCCGGCTGCACATCCGGGGAGGCAATCAGGCAGAACTGCAGCAGGGTGTCCTTGGGCCAGTCGTTGTTTAACAACACATTGACGCGTTCGGACACCGAGTCGTCCGCGCCGGGCAACGGGTCACAGACAAAGGCGAAGGCCAGGCTCTGGTCTTCCAACAGGAACAGCTGTTCCTCCGGCGCAAAAGCGAGGACCGGCAACAGGTTTGCCGTGCGCGGACGGTAGCGAAAGGCCTCGTTCATCCCGGGAACTCCAGCCACTCTCTTAAACTGTGCGGACGCCCCCGACTGATTCGGCCATCCGGCGCGACAATGAACGGCACGCCCTGCACCCCCAGCAATTGCGCCGTCACCAGGGTGCGCTGCAGGGGTGCGAGATCACAGTCCGGGCGCTGGGGCAGCCCGGTAAACCGGCCAGACGTGAGCGCCAGCAGCGCCGCCGCCGGCTCAAGGGCACAACCCAATTGCCGCACCTGTTGCTCGGATTCCGGCCCGAGTACGGCCACCGGCAGAATCCGGAAGGTGTAACGATCCTTGAGCTGCCTAGCCTGTTTCAGCAACGCGTGGCAGTGGGGACAGCGGGGGTCCACGAAGATCAGGACCTCCGCGGCGCCGTCTCCCAGGGTCAGCGGATTCAGGTCATCCAGCGGGAGACCCAGCCGCCGCAGATCCAGCCGATCTCCGGCGGTGCGGATGGAGGCAAGCGAAGTCAGCGGCTGTTGCGCCCACAGGTCATAGAGAGTGCCGTCGATAACGAAGCGACCGTTGTCGGACATGAACAGCAGGCGACCATCGGATTCCACGGCTTTTATGCCGGTGACCGGGAGAGAGGCCATGGCGTCGATCTGGTGGAGGGTGGGTACTTCGGCCCTTGCCAGTGCTGTCACGGACAGCAATAGCAGAATAGGGAGATTGCGCATGGGACGGTCCTCGTCGGGGTGGTGAACGAGGAGTTAGGTTAGCGGCGTGCGAGGTGCTGGTTGGGCAGCTAGGTGACTGAAATTAGCGTTTAACCAGCGAACGGACCGATGCGAATGTCATAACCAAAAATTGATAGTAGAGCTGGAGGCTACTCGCCTCGCAATCAAGTGGAACCTCGCCAAGTCTAGCCAGTTTGAAGCCATGTGCCTTGGATAGATTTCATGAAGTTTTTCAGCACACGGGCTTGTGCATCGCGAGTATGCTGCATATTTGCACGTTGAATGGAAGTGCCATAGACGCGTCATTATCCTGCGTGAAAAGCCGCGCAAGCGATAACTGTTGATTTGCACTTAAAGCTGCCCCGAAATTTTGGGTATGTTTGAGTGCAAATCAACAGATCGTAGGGTGCGAGGACTCGTCTAGTGTTAGTCAGAAGACTCAGTGGATGGGGTAGCATCACAACTCAGTGGAAATAATGGGGGCCAAAAAAATGAGCCACTCATAATCCATATTAACTGCGCATGGGCTGAGAATATTCTTCAGCACCATCTCATCGGGGTGCTGCCCCGCGCTTCATACAATATTTTCAGAAAATCACAACGGGAGTGAGCTTGGAGCAAAATCGGATTCTTCCAAAGTACCCCAAGGAAAAGGATCTTCGCCACCCATGGGCGTATTTCTGCTTGGAAATGGATCCTCCTCGCCGAGTAGAAGTCTCAGTGTTTCTCCAGCCAGTATCTTTTCTGTTTCACTTGATGATTCGAAAAGTGATTTACCGTCGGGGGAGTTATGTGTGACGCAATCGTTCCTCGAGCACACTGATACTCGGGACATCCAATCTTCGTAGGGGAAAATTATTCCCGCTACAATATCTGATTGCACTGCAGGCTGGAGCTCCAGCGGCGCCCTTGCAATTGGCGGATATCCCAACAGGTCAAACTCAAGTAACCCAGGAGTGGACTTGGCGCCCCGAGTACGCGGCCGTATCGCTCCCCATCTACGCCAGCCAGCAGTGTTTGCCTGGCCGAATGCGAGGAGACACATGCATGAATATTGACCTCTTATCCTACTTAACTGAATTCTCTGCACCGAATCTACAATTGATTCAAATTTCATTCTGACCTCTGCTAGTATCTACAGCTGCGCGTGCGGTGAGAATGGAGCCAAGGCAATCGGCATCGCAACGAGTCACCAGACCCATCACATTTATCATTCCCTCTCCGCCCACAAGAACGGAAAGTTCCTTAGTTCTCGTCGGATACAAAAAGCCCGCAATTATTTCAGGAGTACTGATTCCGCTTTACGGCGACGTAGCCAGACAAGGTAAGCGAGGCCTAGCCCCAAGAGGAATAGTGTGCCGGGGGCTGGCACTTCTTGTTGTGCCTTTTCAAATGTCGCGAGTGTAATCGTTTCTTGCACTGTCGAGTCGGCCAACTGATTAAATGCCGCACTGGGTGAAGGATATACCCATGCTCCATCGCTATAGCCCCTTATATCCGGGTCTGCTTGGTAGACTATACCAATGGAATTTGTGAAAGTCCTGGATGGCAGAAATATCAGGCAGTAAATCGAATTTGAGAGACTCCCGCAACCCGCGATATCCTCGGGAAGTGTGCTTACTGTTGTTAGGAATGAGGCGATGCCGGACGAAATATTGCCTACTAACGTGGTGTACCCGGGAGCACTAAAATCTATACCCGCGAATATGTCACCATATACACCGTCTTGAAACGTGACGTCGTAGAGCGCTCCTTCTACATCCAAGTTGGTTATTTTGCTACCATCTGAAGATAGAATAGGCGTTGCTTTTACTGGGAAGGAGATGCAAGCCCATACGATGGCGGTAGCTAAATACTTAAAATACATTAGGTACGCTCCATAGTCCAATCGACCTTTGAAAGTTGTCTTTACCATCCAGCAAATACCGTGCAAACATCTATTGCTTTGCACATCTCACCTGCATTGAAACGAGATATTCCGCCGAAGTACATCCCCTGTTTTGGGGAATTTCTGTCCTTGGGGGCGCTGGCATCCCACTCAAGCCCGGGACTGGCAGACGAAAATGAGCCGCCTTACAGATTGTGGAGCACCGCTACCGTATAAATAGGGGAGAAACGAGGCATCATAAAAGCTGTCCATCTACGCCCCAGCGCCGATCATGGATGGGTAGGGCGGCAATCCGGACGGATTCCAAAACGTATTTCTGGTGAGGCCCCAGCGGCTAGATTGCTCCCGCGAACACCTGGTTTGGTCCGTCCTGATCAACGGTCGTCTTTCTGACTGAGTTTTACTTCAGATCCACCGGTATATTCACCGAATGCGCCAAATGAATCAGGTCACCACGCCGATGGCTATTAGTTTTGGCGAACAGCGACTTGACCTGCGTAATGACCGTTTCGGGACTCACGTTTCGACTGTCGGCAATCTCATTGTTGGTATACCCCTTCACCACCAATTCACAGACGGCAGCCTCGGATCGGGTGAGTCCGAACAAACTGGCCAGGCTCGTCAGATTCACTATCCCGGACCGATCCGGGTCGACCAGAATCATCACGAAGCCTGAACGTGAATCAAAGCCAGGATTGTTCAGTCGCGAGATATCCGCGATATATGCATCCACCGCTGGTTCTTGTATTTCACCGCGCGGCAAACGGGTGCGAACCGACTTTGGAATAGTGGAATCACTATCGCACGATAACCCTGTGAAGCTATCGTTTAGTATCTTTCCCACGGTCGCATCTGTACCAATTAGCTTGCCACGATGATCGATGGCGATACTGTCGCAGTTCTCAATAATGCGAGCGGCAGCTTCATTTTTCAACCAGACATTACGATCCTCTCCCACCAGGATGACCCCAAGCTGCAAGCGGTCCAGCACCTCCAGAACCGCTTGATAGCGGGCTTCCAGCAACGCGAATGGTCGATTGATCTCGATCGCTTTGGCCAAATGGGGCAAGAGCCTATTACCCTGTCTCATCGCCTCCGGTGGTGGATGCTTGCAGTCGTCGCCGTAGTGCACGGTGAGAAAATCGAAATAGTTAGGACGCCGGTTAAGCGGCGTTGTCATGCGATGGTGAATACCATAGTTCTCGCGCAGCCACCGATACAAACCATCCAGCTGCATGGCTGGATACCCCAACCGATTGTATTGAATCAGCAGATCTGCTTCTGTGGTGAACGCTGGGGCGGTAATTATCCCAGGTATTGCACTATAAAGAGGCATTTCAGCGGCCGTGATCTCGAGGTTAGCTGGGTCCTCCAGCAGTCCGTCTAGTACGTCGCTGACCCATGCACCGTGCAGTTCCGGATGTTGCGAGTCTCCATAGAAAATATTAGACGCTCTTGCACCCAGTGTCTCGGTGATATCATTGAGGACCGGCTGCCATTGCCCGGGTGAGGTCACCACATCGTAAATACGGGTAATCAAATGGTCGACATCAGGCTCTCGGGGCATGAATGGTTACCAGCTGAATTTTTGCTTGAACAAAGAAAATGCCTGGATGGCCATCTCCCACTCCATTACTCCCGATCGACCGGTATATTCACCGAATGCGCCAAGTGAACGAGATCACCGCGACGGTGGCTGTTGGTTTTGGCAAACAGCGACTTGACCTGCGTAATGACCGTTTCGGGACTCACGTTTCTACTGTCGGCAATCTCGTTATTGGTATACCCCTTCACCACCAATTCACAGACCGCAGCCTCGGATCGGGTGAGTCCGAACAAGCTGGCCAGGCTCGTCAGATTCACGATCCCGGATCGATCCGGGTCGACCAGGATCATCACGAAGCCTGAACGTGAATCCAACTCGTCGTTGTTCAGCCGCGATATATCTGCAATGTAGGCATCTCCCACGACTCCCGTTACTTCGCCACGGGGCAGACGGCAACGAACTGACTTCGGGACGCTGAGATCAGCATTGCCAGTCAATCCAGAGAAGCAATCGTCCAGTATTTTTGCAACTGTCGCGCCCTTACCAATCAGTTTGCCGCGATGGTCGATACCGATACTGTCACGATGCTCGAGGATGCGGTCAGCAGCCTCGTTTTTCAGCCAGAGACTTTGGTCTTGTCCCAGCAGTATCACGCCCAACTGCAAGCGATCCAGCACCTCCAGAACGGCCCGGTAGCGTGCTTCCAGCAATGCGAAAGGTCGGTTGATTTCGATGGCCTTAGCCAGATGGGGCAGCAATCTATTGCACTGACTCGAAACCCCTGGCGGCGGACCTTCACACTCATCGCCAAAATGCAGGGTCAAGAAATCGAAGTAGTTGGGGCGGTGATTGAGTGGCGCGGTCATTCGGTGGTAGATACCGTACGTTTCGCGCAGCCAACGATGTAGCCCATCCAACTGCATGGGCGGGTACCCCAGGCGATCGTACTGCCGTAAAAGCTCCACCATGTTTGTAATGCTTGGGGTCTCAATGATTTCCGGTACGGCGGTGTAGAGATTCCGCTCTGTCGCGAGAATCGCGACGTTTTCCGGCTTATCCAAAGCCCCGTTAATCAAATCACTGAGCAGCGAGCCGTGTAACTCGGGATGTTGAGAGTCCCCATAGAATATATTGGCCGCCCTGGCGCCGAAGGAGTCGGTAATTTTATTAAGGATCGCCTGCCATTGCGTGGGCGCGGTCACCACATCGTAGATGCGGGTAATCAGGTGGTCGACATCAGGCTCCCGGAGCATGAGTGTTTACCACCTCTGTCGTTGCTTGAACAAAGAAAATGCCAAGATGGCCATTTTCCGCCCCTCTATTCAATTTTTTTCAAGCAGCTTTTTTGAGTATCAAGTACAGATACCAAAACCTTCCACACTTGTCTACCTCTGGCGTGTTAAGACTGTGCAGCTGCCTTGTAACGCTAAGTGCATCTGTCATGCGGCTTTCGACCGCACCAGGGGGCCGCCTCAGCCTGCCCCCAGCACCACCAATACCGCAGATGGAACAGCGTCCAGCGCAGTCTGAGCCGCGGCGACAGGCAGCGTAGCCGACATCACACTCTCCACCACCGTGGGCGTGTTATAGAGCCCCATCCCCCCACCAACCCCCAGCGCAAAGGCCATCAGGCTTTGCCGGGCAATGCCGCCGACAATGCCAACCAGCACCATCGAACCGGCGATGATCCTGCCGAGGGTGCCCTGGGTCCAATCCGTCAGGGTGGACCAGACATCATCAAACGCCTCGCCGCCGGTGCCGGCAAGGGAAGCATCGGACAGGGACAGGGCTACAACCCCCACAACACCCAGGATGAGGGCACGGGACAGCACTACAGATTTCGTTTCAGTTTTCATCGTTTGGGTTCTCCATAGAGAGAGTGATCCTGGCGGGGCGCAGTCGTGTTCGATACATCCACGGGGCCAGGGGGTTGCAGAGGGCGCAGGACCGGATCAACTGCATCCGGTGCCGGCATACCCACGCTCCAGCGACGCGGTTCAATTTCCGTGAACAGGTAGCCGGGGTGGTTCAGGTCACCCTGGTCATCTTCCCAGGGCGCTATCCAGATGCGCAGCACCCTCGCGGGCGTGCGCAATGGCAGGGATTGATCTAGCGGAGGCAGCTCGGGATGAGCCCCCTGCCCCGCAACGCTGCTTACCAGGGGCGAGGCCACGTGCTCCGGGCTTTCGAGCGCAAGTCCGGAGGCCTCCTCGCTGGTGAGGGTGTAGACCTCGCGAGCGGACTGGCAGCGCACCCCCTCCGGCATACCGCTGCAGCCGTAATCACTGCTGCCTGTTTGCAGGCCGCTACAGGCGCTGAGCAGTAGAGGTAGCATCAGAGTCGCCAGGCGAGTGAGGCTGCGGTGAATGATCGACGGGCTCATAGACGGTCTCCTGGGGAGCGAAAGGATCTGATTGTGTTGGGTATAGGCTTCATGGCGCCCGGCTCCCCTGAGCGAGCGACAGCGCGGTGCCGCGGGTGACGATCACGTCGACCCGGCGGGCGGCATCCACTTCGATCACTGGGAACATGTTTTCGGCCATGTCGAGGTAGAACTGGGCGATCCGGTCCAGCGCCTTGCCGGTACCCTTGATCGCGGCACCCTGAATGGCGTCACTGCTCATGACCCGCTGATACAGCTGGGTATCGCCCGTATCGCCGGTGCGGAATGTGGGCACCGGGTTCACATCAAAAGCGCCCGCCAGGCCTTGCAGAAATCCTGCCATCATTGAGCGCGCAACCAGCTGCCCTTGCTTGGAGACCAGCCTGCCGCGGATCCCGGCCTTGCCGTCCTCGCCCACCGCATAGGAGTCGAGGCGGGTTTCGATCACCCCGCCGTCATATCGGATGCAGGACAACGATTCGCCGCGCAGGTAAGCGCGTTCGGAGCTAAGATCCCCGTACCCTGCGACTATCAGAAAGCATTCTCGGACGTCAGCGCGGAACCGGTTGGGCAGTATCGCCTCCTTCTGGAGCCGCAACAGCGCCGGAAAGGGCTCCCGGCGAGCCGACTCGTGGGTGGGCGCATCCAAACCGGTGATGAGCGTGCCGGAGAGCAAGCTCCCTGCGGGCAGGTACAGGGGGGCGGGTGCCTCCGGCACACGCTCATCATTCGGTTCCGCCTCGGGGGTGATCAGGCGAATGGATAGCGCCGGTGCCGGGGCGCCGCGCCGGGTAGGTTCCTGGACTATCGGTGTCGGTAAAGGTGCCAGCGCAAAGATGTCGGGGCCCGGTGCGGGTAAAACCTCATTTCCAGGCTGCCTCTGGGTGGATTCCGCGTCTGCCGCAGCAGGGACAGGCACCCCGCTCTCTCTGGTATCCATAACCTGCCCCGGGAGCGAGGGAGCAATCGATAGTTCGGCAACCTGAGTCTGCAGACGGGCGATATCCCGCTGCACCTCGCTGTCCTCGCGCGCGGCACCGCGGCTGCGCTGGTTCGCCATATCCCGCTTCAGCCGATCCACTTCCTTGCGCAGTTCATCATTGCGCCCAGTCAGGATCCGAACGCTGGCCGCCAGGCTATCGACGCCGACTTCCCGGGTGTTGGCATCGGTCAGGACATGGCGAATCGTCTCCTGGCGTCGATCGCTGCCGCCGCCGTCATCGACCGCGGGTGCAAACACAGAGATAACCACCAGTACACCGAGACCGATCGCACCCACCGACAGAGCCCGCTGCAATCCCGGCGGCAACTGCTCCCACCGCTCACGGATCATGGGGCACCCCCTGACAACAGGGAGGGCCGGCGGCTGAGTACTGACGTCTCGCGATGCCTGCGCTGAACCAACATCACTTCGGTCTGCTCGTCTGCCGCGAGCACAGCGCGGGGCCAGAACGCCACGGCGGCCAGGCCTGCTGCACGACACCCGGTCTCGTCAAGCGCGGTCGGCGCATCCGAGGCTGAAAGGACGCGCCCTATGAGAACCCTGAAGTGGTGTCCGTTAAGCAACTGCCCGTCGCTGAAATCAAAGCGGACGCCTGCCTGCTGGCAGTGAGTCCCCGCCTCCCCCGGCCGCAGACGGCGAATGTCATAGCCTTGGGGCAGCTGGTTCAGCGCCAATTGGCGTAACAATGCGCGCAGGCTGTCCACATAGGGCTGTGAAGCCTCCCAGGCCGCAGCGCGGCGATTCACCAGTACCGAGGGCGGTGTAGCCGTCGCATCCAGCTTCAAGGTGACTTCCCGCGGCGGAATCCGACGCGGTACCAGAGTTACCGACAGCGCCGGCGCCTCCTGCTCCGCCGGGGTGATGTAGAGCGAGACCGGCACCTCCTGATCCGTGGCCACGTACACTACATTGTCCTGCACCTGGGTCTGGGCGTCGCTGGTGGTGCGCACCCTCGGTTGGTCAAACGGCGTGACCAGCCGGTTCAGGTGACCGATCGCTACCGGTACCAGCTCATTCACTCCCGGTAACATGCGCAGCTCGGTGGACGCCAGGGGGGAAGGAACCGTCGTCACGGATCGCGCGCCCTGGTCCATGACACTGATCGGCACCGGCGGCAACTCCACCTCGCCGCCGGAGGCCCAGGCTTCAGCAAAGACAAAAGATAGGACTAACGCAGGCCAAAAAATTAGTCTAACGTTCATGGCTGGGACTCCGTTTGATTTGGCGGGCAAGGTCCTCACGTACCTTCTGGGTGCGGGCGGCACCCTCATAGGTTTCCATCCAGGTCAGTAGAGGTCTGTAGTGGCGGATCTGAAGGGCAAATTCGTAGGTGCGGGTCTGCCGCTGTTCATCGCCGGCAGGCCCGGCAATATAGGAATACCCAGTCACGAAGACATGCCCGCTCGCCGCCTCGTAGTCCACCTGGCGCGGCTGGAATTTAAGGGTGATGCGATCCTCCCGGATCTGGCGGGCCTGGATCTCCAGGGCGTCGATGACCTGCTGATAGACATCCGGGGCCAGCAAGGGGCCCAGGGCATCGCGAATAAAGGGCACATTACCGGGCGTCACATTGCCCATGAGTTCGGCCAGAAACAGCGCCCAGGATTCCAGATAAGGTTGGGATGCCCGGCTGCGGCTGACCTCGGCCTGCTCCACCAGCGTCGGGGGCTGGATCGATACCACCGTCTGGCGGGTGAACACAGCGATGGCCAGAATGACATTGGCCGCCAATAGACCCAGCAGCAGAAGCCGCTGCCAGCGGTTCTCGCGCTGGGTGCCCTGCCAGGAATGCATCAGGTCATTCAGCCTCATGGGTAGTACCTGCGGATAAAGGGATTGGGGATGGTGCGCGCTCGCGAGGGAAGCAGCCCGGCCCAATACAGGGCATGAAGGATGTAACCGTCGGGGCGACCATCCCGAAATCGGCGATAGAGCTTGGTCATACCCACGCCCAATAGGCAAAGGATCAGGGCATTGCCGGTGAAAATGCCAATGACGAGACCCATCAGAATCGGGGCCATTTCATCCGCACTCCACAGCAGAAAATGCGGGGGATCATCAATGTAGGATGGGATAGTGATGGGTTCCATGCGTGACTCCGACAATGCCTGCAATAGGTGCAGGATGGCGGAAGTCAGGGGGGTGTAGTGGTGAGAAAGATCACTGTTTGGATCAAGTTGCTGCGATGGTATTCACTGATGGTGTGGGGCAACTAGCTGGTTTGTTAAA
>JBGTGB010000352.1:0-8530 GCA_041746975.1 Haliea sp.
TATATATGTACAGTTAAAAGTGTAGGACTTTAAGCAGAGATGGCAAGGCGCTGGCTTCATTTGATGGATCGGGGATGCAGCGAATTTCTCTCGGCCGGCGGCGGCTCAGGTGACAGCGCCGCTTTAGGCGTCTACAATTAACGGTAACTACTTTCCGCAGGGATAGTTAGTCATGCTGACGGAAGCTGATCGCTCCACCTTGGCCAAGGCGGGGATCATCAATACGGACCGCTTGATATCGGCGGCGGCTGCCTTTCTTCGAGAGCACCCGATTTATGAAACCACGCCGGTCACCAATGCCCTCTCCGAAGCGGAAGAAGCTTACCTGATATCCAGCGGGGCGCGGGGCGTGGGGGCATACTCAGAAACTGCCGGCGCCGAGAATACCGCCGTGGTCGCAGGTGAATATGCCCAAATGGTGGCCACCGCCCTCAGCCAGAAGGAGGTGGCTGACTTGCTGGGCGTGGGTACCAGCCGAATCCGTCAGAAACTCGAGGCAGGAGACCTGTTCGCCCTGCGTACCCCCGGGGGCCGGGTCTGCCCGCGGTTTCAGTTCAGTGCCACAGGCGCACTGCCGGGCCTGGAAGTTGTGGTGCGTACCTTGCGCCCCCAGGCCCACCCCGTGGCTGTCCAGCGCTTCTTTCTGACCGAGAGTGCCGACCTCGAGTCTGAAACCCTCAGGCGGACGCTGAGCCCGAGGGAGTGGCTGTTGACGGGGCATCCGGTCGAGGCGATAGTCGAGCTCATCGGCGAGCTCTGATGGCCAAGTTTCCTGAGCCTCCGGGCGTTGATGTTCTGCGGGCACGATCGCCAGTCACGGCGGCGCTGCAGTCGGGTACGACGGTGACCCGACTGCTGTTTGCGGGTGGCTCTTGCCCGACGACCTGGGACGCGTTTCGATACTACGGCCCGACCAACAGCCGCTTTGATCATCATTTAACCGATGGGCAGGGTAGGGCGCAGGTACAGGAGCGAGGCATCATGTATCTGGCCACTGGCCCCAAGGCGATCCCGACTTGCCTGGCGGAGGTGTTCCAGGCAACCCGACTGATCGACCGCCACCACCGCGATCCGGTGCTGGCCGGTTTTGTCACTAAGGCTCCGTTGACCCTTTTGGATCTGACCGGGCCCTTTGCTACCGCCATCGGGGCCTCCATGGCCATTCACAGCGGTCCACGTCCACGCGCTCGTCGTTGGGCGCAGCAACTCTACACGGCTTACCCGGAAATCGACGGGTTGTTGTATTGCTCCTCCATGTACGGGAATACATGCGCCGTTGCGCTGTTTGAGCGTGGAGCGCGGGTTATGCCTCCGCGCCCGGTCTTTCATCGTGAGCTGCGAGATGCGGTGCTGGCCAGTATCCTCACTGAAACCGGTCAGTTGATCGGGTACCAGGTGGTATGAGCCCAGCCCGCAATCGAGAAAGTGCTTCAAGACGGCGGCGCGGTACTGGTCTCGGCGATCTTGGCATGGGAGATCGCACGCGGGTGAGTCGACGCGCCTGCCCTGCGAACTCCACAAAGACCCGGCGGACAGGATGATCGTGGCTCTTGCCAGGCACTTGAATGTGCCCCGCATTACAGCAGACAGGAACATCAGGGACTTCGGCACGCGCCTGAACGACGGCACCAGGGCACGGCTGGGCCGGTCGAATCTGACCGGCCGCAAGCAGGCCACCTTTTTCAAGCCCGGGGTGCGCAACATCACACCGGACTTCCTGGCCTGGCAGCTCAACAATCGGCAAGCGCAGCAGTGCTCTGCGGCCTACTGCAACGTCAGTCAGAACCAGATCCGCAATGCCTTCGATGGCTCCAAGCGTGTGGCCCTGTCCGAGGCCAATAGCCGCAAGATCGTCGAGACCTGCCAGGCGCGTGCGGAAGTGGACAAGTACGCCCACCTGGCCAGCCAGGAGGAGATCCGTGAGAACGACTTCAACCTGAATACCCCCGCTACGTGGACACCTTCGAGGAAGAGGAGGAAATCGCTCGCCTGATTATTGAACATGAGCAGCAGGGCGAAAGACGAGCTGTCTACGGCACTCAATGGTTGGAAACTGGTTCCTCTTGCCTGACCGCCGAGTTTGGCAAGGGGTTCAGTGTCCGCAATCTGCGCAAAATGAGGGCTTTCTATCAAGCCTTCCCAATTCGGAACGCACTGCGTACCGAATTGTCCTGGACCCACTATCGGGTCCTGCTCCGGGTGAACAAGCCGGAAGCTCGCGAGTGGTACATGCACGAGGCGGCCCTTCAGAACTGGAGCTCCCGCGCCCTGGAACGGCAGATCGGCACCCTCTACTACGAGCGCTTGCTCTCTGGTCAGGACAAGGCCCCGGTAGAGGGAGAAGCCCGGGCCAAAACCGCGCCCCTGGCCGACGACCCCAGAGACTAGCTGCGCGACCCCTATATCCTCGACTACCTCAACCTGGACTCCGCCCAGTACCAGGAAGCCGATCTGGAGAAAGGCATCATCGACAACCTGGCCATATCACGAGGCCATTTTGGCTTTGAGTTGTACTGGCACCCTGGCTACTCAGCGTATGTAAATACATCGAGCTTGTGCCCATCAAGGTCCCGGAAGTACGCCGCGTAAAAGCCATCGCCACCTATCGGCCTCAGGCCCGGAGCGCCTTCGTCCTCGGCACCAAGCTCAAGGGCCTTGGCATGGAGCAGATCTACTTTAAATCGTGAGTCAACGCCAATCGCGGTCATCGTCCCATTGCCAATGGTAGCGGGCTTGCCGTCGAGAGGTGTCATAATACAAAGCATCACTGCATCCATATTTGCGCCCCAGCCATAGCCGCGCTCCCCGAAGTCCATTTGTCGCGTCAGGCCGATTTCTCCGAGAAGGGTGTCGTAGAACGACGCTGCCCGAGGCAGATCGTTGGTGCCCAGAATTACGTAGCCAATCATAAGTATCTTCCTGTCGCGTTTTCAAAAGCATAGTCTATATCCAATTGACTCCAAAGCTTTATGACCCCAGCGCTGATCCGCTACAAAAATCCTCAAGCTTTGACTCGGTGTGCCTCAAGTAGGGCTTGGCGGAATGGCGACTTAGTGAGATAGAACGCGCTTTGGCCGAAGGAAAAATATCAGCACCATGCGGGCTCTGCTATATTGCTGGCTTGTATCGCGGATTCAAGTTCGACGAAGCAATGCAAATTTATCCGCTAATCACCGGAGTGTGATCCCATGAATATCGAATTCGTCACCGCGGCTGCGGACGCCGTCGCGGCCATCGCAGTCGTCGTATCACTCGTCTATCTTGGGCGGCAGATTCATATCTCGAATGTCCAATCTCAGGCCGCCGCCAGATATTCATTTCTCGATGCCTACGGAGCAGGCAATGCGACAATAGCCAGCAGCACTGAAGCCTCGTCGGTGTTTTATCGCGGCCTCACGGAAGGCGAATTGTCGGATGCCGAGAAGGTTCAATTTACAGTTTTGGTCGGAACCTTTCTCAACATCTGGTCAGTCATGTATGACCTGCATCAGGAGGGACAACTTCCCGAGAGCCAATGGGTCATTGTAAAAACCGATATACACTCGTTGTTCGGTCGAGGTGGTGGCCTGAAGTTCTGGCAGGACGTCGGACAAAGAAACGTGTCGCCCGCATTCGCCGGATTTGTCAACGGAATGCTTTCCTCTGGTAGTAGAGCCTACGATTTTATCCGCGATAATTAGAATTTGCCGCATTAAATAGGTGTTCAATCAAGAGCAGGCTCACCACGGTAACTGTTTCCAAATTATGGGCCTGCTGAAAATCAGCCAACAATCGCGCGGCACTAAAATTCGGTATACCTTCAGCACCCCGGCCAGCCGCTTCAAGGGGCGCGGTGATAGATAATTCGGTGGCGGGATGCAAGTTTGTGTCAAGTTAAGATATGAGATTAGTCGGCGAGCAGGCGTCAGGTGCCCCCATCATGTCCTTTATCGCCTTTAAGCAGGCAGCCCGCGTTTATCTTAGAGTCACCATGATCGTGGCAGCCGGAATGTCTCTCTTGGGAAAAGGCCCGATTGTTGCCATATGTTTTGCCGAAGTGCAGTCATTACCCGGCGAATGCCTGGTGCCGGAGTGGCGGGAAGACCTCGACGGCATTGAAACCAGGCTCCCCCGGAATTCAAATATCTATTTGAATTACCGAGATTTTCGGCTCTACAGGAGGTTCAATATTCAATGACTGCTTTGTGGTGGTAGCTGCCTCTCTACGGCAGGGCATCCACCGGCTGCTGTTGGGTGGAAAGAGGACGATGGCATTGTCTAGCTCGAACTTCGCCGACCTACTAGCGGATGGCCTGCTGCAGGGGTGTACTTGTAGCTCGAAGGTTGAAAGCCAGATGCTTTCCCCGTTAATCTGGTTTACTCTATTTAGATTGCGGGAGAAATTGAGTGAATGAGCTGCATTACTCTGGGATCTACGAAGTCGCAGATCGGATAAGGAGCCAACAGCTATCTCCAGTCGATTTGGCGCATCATATGCTCGACAGGATCGACGCGGTCGATAGCCGGCTCAAGAGCTTCATTACGATAACTAAAGACAGAGCACTCAAAGAAGCGGAGGAAGCAGAACGCGAGATTGATGCGGGTAATTATCGCGGGCCCCTTCATGGCATTCCGATCGCCATCAAAGATTTGATCGATACAAAGGGTGTTCCAACCCTTGGAGGGCTGGCGGTGCTCAAGGGCAATGTGCCAGATGAGGATGCCCCAGTATTGAAGAAGCTTAATGCCGCTGGAGCAATCATGATCGGGAAGTTGAATCTGACCGAAGGCGCGATGGCCGGCTATCACCGTGATTTTGATATACCGGTCAATCCATGGAATGCTGATTATTGGCCTGGGGCATCATCAAGCGGACCCGGCGTTGCAGCCGCAGCTGGGCTTTGTTTCGCAGCACTTGGGACTGACACTGCAGGCTCGATACGATTCCCGGCGATGGCTAATGGCGTGGTTGGATTGAAGCCGACCTATGGGCTAGTGGGGAAATCGAAGGTTCTCGCCCTTGGCGACAGTCTGGATCATATCGGCCCGCTCACGCGCCGTGTCGCTGATGCAGCTATTGTTTTGGAGACGATGACGGGTCACGTACCATCGGACCCAAATTCGCTTGATCGCCCGGTCCCGGATCTGACCTCTGGTCTGGAATTAGGAGTGAAGGGAATGCGCATCGGCTATGATGCCGCCTACACCGCAATTGGCGCACCGGAAGAATTGATCACGGCGTATGAGGTGGCCTTATCGGTACTCGAAAAACTTGGTGCACAGATAGTCGAGGTTTGCGTGCCCGCTCAGACAACCCAGCTGATGGATGCCTGGTTTGCGATCTGTGCGTCAGAAGCGGTCGCGGCGCATGCCCAAACTTATCCAGCCAGAGCCGATGAGTATGGCGCATACTTTGGTGATTTCCTGGCGATAGGTGCGTCAGTTTCGCAGCAGCAAATCGGTGAAGCTAGGCAACTCAGACGTGCCTTCTCCACAGAGTTCAACGCGTTTCTGGCAGGGTTTGATGCTTTGGCGCTGCCACCAGGAATTGGGCCGCTACGCAATGACTACGATCTTTATCAGGATGCAGCGACCCTGCAGCCGCTGTTTGACGCTGCACATTTGGAGTACACCGTGCCTTTCAACATGTCAGGTGCCCCTAGCCTGACTTTGCCGTGTGGCTTCAACGGTGATGGGATGCCCCTCACTATACAGTTTGGCGGCGCGCCCTTCAGCGAAGCCAAACTGTGCCAGATCGGACATGCTTACGAACAAGCAACCAGCTGGCATCAGCGCAATCCGCCGATCTAGAGTGCTGCGCCTAGCGATTTTTTGCTGCAAGTGAGCCCCAAGGTTCTTAAAAGCCGTTTTTATACAGAATACGCCTGGTTATCGGACCATTTAGGTGGTGTAGCATAGAGCTTCGGGGGGGGGCTTAGAGGAAAACGCGATGCGGGATACGGAAGTCTACACCGAGGACACGCCCTCTGTGGCCCGACGCTCGGCCGTCGAGGCGATGGTGATCGTTCTCTCAATCCTTGCGGCTTTCTCGATCGACGCGTGGTGGGATGATCGCCAGGAAGCGCGCGCACGGCAGGCGATGCTGTTGGCGCTTCAAAGCGACGCAGTCGCCGCGCGGACAGAGACAGAGCGTGTACGTGGTGGCATGGCAGGTGGTCTCGAGGGCACCAAGACATTCCTTGCGCTCGCTGACGGCCCGCCGCTGGGGGAGGGTGATGCTACCCGGATAGATAGCCTTAGCACTCGTCTATTCTTCAGCCCTTCCTTCGACGCGCCGCTTGGATCGTTTCAGGCACTCCTCGCAGGTGGCGATCTGTCTTATGTCGATAACCCGGAACTCATCTGGCGCATAACGGGACTACTCGCACTGGTCGCAAACCTCGAGCGTGAACAGCAGGTTATTGACAGCAACGTCACGCAAATTACCGCGGCTATGAATGCGTTGGATATCGACGTCAGCCGCCTGCTGGCCCGACTCGCTACCGACGTCCGTCAACTTCCGGTTCTGCCGCGCGACACCACACTGTGGCTTCACGTTGCAGATCTACGTTTGCGCAGCCTGGCCCTGGCAAACTGGGTTCGCTATGACACCGCCTTGACCAGCCTTGAGCAAATGGACACCGAATTACTCGCCATATTGGAACTGGTTGCCAGGCAGCTCGGCTAGCCAAAGGCTATCCTGCCACTCCTGGCCGGCAGCGGCCTAGTGCACTTGACGGTTCTGGCCGTCTGCTTTCGACGCAAGGCTGAATTGTGAAATCGGCCGGGCGTCACCGGTGATCAATCCCGCCACGTGGGCGCCCAGCGCCGGGCCGTGCTTAAAGCCGTGGCCTGATCCACCTCCAACGAGCCAAACGTTATCGAGGCCCGGATGCCTGTCGATCACGAAGTCGCCGTTGGAACTGTTCTCGTACTGACACACCCGCGTTTCGCTGAGCGGCGAATCGGCAAGCCTGGGAAAGCGTTCGGAGAGGAATTCACGCGCGCGCTGAAGCCCGGGTTCGCTGGCGCGACGATCCTGCGTATCCGGGTTGACCCGTTCGCCATGGGTATCGTCGGCCACCTTGAATCCGCGACCCTCGATATCCGGGAAGCCATAGAAGTCACCTGCCGACCAGACAGGCAAGGCCCCGGTCAGATCCCGCCCGGCGTTGAAGTAAAACACTTCCTGGCGGGTGACAAACAACTTGCCTGCCATGGCATCGCGGCACACCTGGTCCAGCCAGGGCCCGCAGGCCATCACGAAGGCATCTGCGACGACAGGTTGTTCTCGCCCATTGGACCAGACCATGACCCGCTTCATGCTGCCTGCCTCGCCATCGGCGGCGCTGACCGGCTGCACCTCTGCGGTCATGTAGTCCATGCCCTCTGCCACCGCCTGGGCAACCAGGGTCTGGACCGCGCGCCGTGCCATCAGCCCCCCACCCAGTGGCTCAAAAATGGCGGCCTCAGACTGTGCGACCTTCATGACCGGGTATTGGCTGCGGATCTCAGCCGCCGATAGGCTGCGAAAAGGTATCTGCAGCTTTTTCAGCGCGACCTTGGACGCCTGAACAAAGGGGTCCTCCAACTCGTGCACCCATAGCACGCCCAACTGATGAAACAGAGGCAGTCGAGCGGACTCCGACAATGATTTCCATGCATCCAGTGAGCGATAAGCCCAGTCGGAATACAGATCATCATCTCCGTAGGCCGAGCGCGTCACCCGGCTCTCACCACCGGAAGAGGCCCCTGAATGGGCGGGCGAGTGCTTGTCGATCAGGATGACTTTCTTGCCCGCCTGGTGCAGCTTCCAGGCGGTCCAGGCACCGAACACGCCCGCGCCAATCACCGCAACGTCATGACCACCCATCTTGCCCTGCCGCGAGCCAAAGCTCTTGGTCGCAATGGCGGCGCCCGCCGCGGCGGATGCCTGTAAGAACGTGCGTCGCTTCATACCGCAGCCTCCTCTGGTTCCTCGGTCAAGTACTTATCAGGAAAACGTGCTGGTGTATAGCGGTCAGGCCTGTCTGTGGCTAAGTATTGAGCCAATACGACCGGCCAAAGTAATTGTCGTCTAACACCGCGTGGCGCGACCTGTCGAAGATGAAAGTAATCAGTAAACGTACTGAATTTCGGTCGGACATTTGTCGGACAATAATGAGCAACAATCGATTTGCGGGTTGAACTACTCTGTATTTGGCTGCCGCCATGAACCAGATCAGAAGCCCAGATCAAGGCATCGCCTTGCTTGCGCTGGCTTGCTGGGCATGAATATACGGCCACCCCATCGATGACTGCTTGCTATAGTCACATTCAAATAGTAGGGTTGTGACTATGACCCATGACTATATGAGAAAGAAGATGGAGCAAGAGCAAGTCACCAAGTCCCAGTTCAAGGCAAAGGCCCTAGAGTATTTCCGACAAGTGGAGGCTTCTGGTCGCGTTGTCGTAGTCACCGACCGGGGGCAACCGACTGTCGAAATACGCCGCTATCGCTCAGATCCGCGCTCGCCGCAGGAAAAGCTCAAAGGCAGCGTGGTTGAATTCA